>DASUKA010000092.1:0-13916 GCA_036278935.1 Gemmatimonadaceae bacterium | reverse complement strand
CGGGCTCCCGTCAGCAAACGTCCCCCTGATCACCATCACGCCGCCCAGCAGGTCGCCCCGCCATTCCGTGGCAAGCTTCGCGTCCGGCGGCAGCACCTTGCCCACGTCGCCCACGTCCACCTGCTCGATATTGTAGATGAGCGGACCGTAGCGGAGCGCCACCTTCCCCCGGTCCGCTTCCACCTGCTCCACCGCGCGCACGCGCTGCACGCGCATTGGGAGCTCTAGCGTGATCCGGTCGCCGCGCGCCCATGTCCGGTCCAGCACCGCGTATCCGCGCTCGATGCGCGGCTTCACGCTCCGCCCGTTCACCGCGAGCGAGCGGAGCCCGTTCGCATCAGGCGTGCTGGCGTACAGCGCGCTCACCCCGCGGTCCGGCACGCGGATGCACACGCGGAACCGCTTGCGCGCATCGGGATTCACGGTGATGGCCACCTTCCCATCCCACGGATAGTTCGTGCGCTGCACCATCTGGACGCGTGTGCCCGCCACGGTGCCTACGTCCACCGTACTCCCCACGAAGAGATTCACGAACAGCCCATCGGGGCTCTTCGCGTAGATCCACGTGGGCATGGCGAGCAGCGTGCGCGGGATGTTGCCCGTGCAGCAGGGAACGCTGTGCCATGACACCCGCTGCCACCGCGCATCGAGTGGGTTCGGGTAGTAGTACGTCTCCCCATCCATGGAGAGCGCACCGAGCAGCGCGTTGTAGATGGTCTCCTCGTACAGGTCGGCGAAGCGCGCATCGTGGTAGATGTGGTTCAGCTTCGACTGGAAGAAGATCTCGCCGCAGCTCGAGCACGATTCGCAGTACGAGTTGTTGCGCAGCGAGTAGTTCGGGCCGAAGCCTTCCGACGTCTCGCCGCTCGCGATGCCGCCCGTGACGTAGTACTTGCGGTCCACGATGTTGTCCCAGAGCGCTTTCACGGCGCTGCGGTAGTCGGGGTCGTGCGTCTCCATCGCCACGTCGGCCATGCCGGAGTACAGGTAGGACGCGCGCACCGCGTGGCCTACCGCCTCATACTGCTGCACCACCGGCAGGTGGCTCTGGTTGTACTCGGAGCGCTCGCGCGGAGTGAGCGCGGCGTAGTAGCGGCTGTCCAGGAGAAACTTCGCCAGCGCGATGTACTTGTTGCCCTTCCCTGCCCCCTCGATGTCGTTCACAAAGCGGCCGAAGCGCACGAGCGCCTGTGCCATCTCCTCGTGCCCGTCGTACCAGGCCTTCTTGGGCGCCGGGCCGATGTTGTCGTACCAGCAGTCGGCCAGCCGCCTGGCCGCGTCGTACAGGCGCGCATCCTTGTAGTCCGTCATGCTGTAGTGCATGATGGCCGACTCAAGGAAGTAGCCGCCGGTGTAGCCTTCGTGGTCGCCGCGCCGCGTCCAGTGCTGGAATGGCCCCGGGTCCACCCGGCCACCGCGTCCCAGCCGCGGCAGGGTGAAGGCGGTCTGCATGTAGCCGTCCGGCTCCTGCGCGCCGAGGATGATCGGAATCCACCGCTCGAGCGTGGCGCGCATCGCGTTCTGCGCCGCGATGATGTCGGGATCACCCCGCGGATCGACCATGAGCGCGGTGCTCATCGCCTCCACCGCGTTGTGCACGTACGCGTCGGCGAAGACGTAGCCCTTGTGCGGGCCGTGCGGTTCACCCCGCAGCGCCTTGCCGGCCTCGATGAAGTTGTCGAGCCCGCCAGCCGACACGTCGTGGCTCTCGAGCATGTCGACGCAGTGCGGGATCCAGCGCACGATGAGCGCCTTGGCGCGGTCGTTCCAGAGAGGGTTGTCGATGGAGTACGCGCGGGTGTGCACGACCTCCAGCTGATGGTCGGGCGGCGACAGCTCGGCTTTCACCGCGAGCGTGGACGACGCGGTCGTCTCCCCGTTCTCGGCGGTGAGCTGCACAACGTAGAGGCCGGGCGCGCTGAAGGTGGCCGTGGTGAGGAGCGCCGAGCGATCGGCGAAGGTGACGCGCCCGGGGCCGGAGCGTTTGCTCCAGCGCACGGACGGCGCGGGGCCGGTGGCCGCGGCCAGGTCGACCGAGTCCGCCTGGCCCCGACGCCGCCGTCGGCGACCGGGATGCGGCGGCTCACCGTAGCCAGCCCATCCGCGGAGATAGGTCTTTCCCGGCATCACCACCACGCGGTCGACGCCGGCCCGGTCGTTCACCGGCGTACCGGCGGTGGCGCCGCGGCGCGGACGCTGCTCCGCGCGAGCATCGGTGAAAATCACCGTCTGGAGCGTGGGGGCGAGGATGGCCGCGCCGAGTGCGGCTTTGCCCACGGTGCCGAGCATGGCTCGGCGGGTGACGGCGGACGGCGACTCGCGGCGACTCATGGGGTCTCCCGGGTAGCGGGCCGCCGCGCGACGTCCGAGGGGTTCGCGTCGAGTCGGCGGCCGGGTAGATGCGGATACTTTATCCGATTCCTGGAGCGGCGGCAAGCTCGGCCGGCGGCGCCGGGACGCCAATTAGACTTCGGCAACGCGATGCGCTCCGCCGTCCCGCATGCGCGCCACCATCTCCATACTCCCCTGCCATGAGCACTGCCCTGCACCCGCCCACCGAAAGCGTTGTCGATCGATTCCTGCGCTACGTGCGCATCGGTACCCAATCGCGCGAGGACCAGCGCGTCGTCCCCAGCACGCCCACGCAGTGGGAACTGGCCAATCTTCTTGCGGCTGAGCTCCGAGCGCTCGGCGTCGCCGATGTGCGCGTGAGCGAGTTCTGTATGGTCTACGCCTCACTCCCGAGCACGCTCCCCTCCACCGCGGGCGTGCCGGCGGTGGGCTTCCTGGCGCACGTGGACACGTCGCCCGCCGTGAGCGGGGCGAACGTGAATCCCATTATCCATCGGAACTATCAGGGCGGCGACATCACGCTGCCGGCGGACCCGTCGCAGGTCATTACCGTAGCGCAGCACCCCGTGCTCAGCGAGATGATCGGCGACGACATCATCACCGCCGATGGTACCACGCTCCTCGGCTCCGACGACAAGGCCGGCGTTGCCGCCATCATGACGATGGTCGACGTGCTGGTTACCAATCCGCAGATCGCGCATGGCCCCGTGCGCGTGGCCTTCACCGCTGACGAGGAGGTGGGCATCGGCATCCAGCAGTTCGATGTCGCCGCGTTCGGCGCCGATTTCGCCTACACCGTGGACGGGGGGACGCTGGGCGAAGTGAGCGACGAGACGTGGAGCGCACGCCAGGCCACGGTCACGTTCAAGGGACGAAGCGCGCACCCCGGCACCGCCAAGGGCGTGATGGTGAACCCCGTCTACGCCATGGCCGACTACCTGAGCCGGCTGCCGCGCGACATGCTGCCGGAAACGACGGAGGGGCGCGACGGATTCGTGCATCCCTATACCGGCGTGTGGGACACCGAGCAATCGACGGCCAGGATTCTCATCCGGGACTTCGATCTGAGCGGGCTGGAGGCGAAGGAGTGTCTGCTGCGCGACCTCACCAGCGACAGCGCGGCGCGCTTCCCCGGAGTCACCGCATCGATGGAAGTGAAGGAGAGCTATCGGAACATGAAGGACGTGCTGCGCGACCACCCGCACATCACCGAGTACGCGTTGGAGGCAGCGCGGCGTGCGGGGCTCACGCCATTCACCAAGCCCATTCGTGGGGGCACCGACGGCTCGGCGCTCACGTTCCGCGGACTGCCCTGCCCGAACATCTTCACCGGCGGGCATGAGTTCCACAGCACGTTGGAGTTCAACTCGCGCCGCGGGCTGGAAAAGACCACCGAGACGCTCGTCCAACTGGTGCAGCTCATCGCGGAGCGCACGAGCAAGAGTTGACGGAGGGCGGCACGCACGCGATTGTACGCGGTCCCGCCGTGGTCCACCCAGCTACGGGTTGATGCTCGCGCACCTCTCTGCGAGCACCATGTCTCAACGGAGCATTGATGACGACTTCCGGCCGCTCGAGCACCTCGCAATCCGGCGCACTCGCCGGCCCGCTCACCGGTAAACCACGCCCCGTCACACCCGGCGGTTTCTTCGGGCACCCCCGCGGACTCTCCACGCTCTTCTTCACGGAGATGTGGGAGCGATTCAGCTACTACGGAATGCGGGCGTTCCTGATTCTCTACATGGTGCACGCGCTCGGCTTCAGTGATGTTCGAGCCGGGTCGCTGTACGGGACGTACACCGCCGGGGTGTGGGCCGCCGCGATCATCGGCGGCATCATCGCCGATCGCTGGCTCGGCCAGTACAAGAGCGTGCTCCTGGGCGGCATCATCATCGCGCTCGGTCACTTCACGCTGGCATTCCATCCGCTGCCGTTCTTCTATGCGGGACTCGGGCTCATCGTCATCGGCACCGGGCTGCTCAAGCCGAACGTGAGCGGCATCGTCGGCTCGCTGTACGAGACGAACGACGCGCGGCGCGACGCGGGCTTCTCGATCTTCTACATGGGGATCAACCTCGGCGCCTTCATCGGGCCGTTCATCGCCGGCACGCTCGCGCAGAAGGTCGATTGGCACCTCGGCTTCGCCGCCGCCGGCGTGGGGATGACGCTTGGTCTCATCCAGTACGTGGCCGGCAAGAAGCATCTGCGACCGGCTATCGAGCGGCTCGAGCGGCAGCGGCGCGAGGCGCACGAGGAGGCACAGCGTGCCAAGCTCGAAGCGGAACGCGCCAAGGCCGAGGCGGAGCGCGCGAGGGCACGCGGGGAGGCGGTGACAGGCCAGCGCGGAGAAGGACTGCTCATGGGCTTCACGACCGCGGAATGGAAGCGGCTCGCCGCCATGGCCGTCTTCTTCGTCTTCGCCGCCGTCTTCTGGGGAGCGTACGAGCAGGCGGGTTCCACCCTCAATCTCTTTGGCGACCGCTATACCAACCGCGTGGTCTCCGGCTTCACCTTTCCGGCGAGCTGGTTTGCGAGCGTGCAGCCATTGTTCGTCATCCTGATGGCGCCCGCGTTCGCCTGGTTCTGGACGCGCCTCGGTCACCGCGAACCGTCCACGCCGGCGAAGTTCGCCTGGGGACTGCTGTTCATCGGCCTGGCGTTCGCGGTGCTGCTCATCCCGGGGTTTCATCTCCAGAACTCGCCCGGAATTCGCGTGAGTCCCTTCTGGCTCATCGCGTGCTACTTCATCGAGGAGCTGGGCGAGCTCTCGCTCTCCCCGATCGGACTCTCGGTGTTCACCAAGCTCTCGCCAGTGAAGATCGTCGGGTTCATGCTCGGCGTCTGGTTCCTGGCCGACTCGGTGGGGAGCAAGGTGGCCGGCTTCGCGGCGGGGTTCATCTCGTCGGCCCCGCTGCCCGAGCTGTTCGGCACGATCTCGGCGGCATGTCTCGTCACGTCGATCATCGCGTTCCTGATCATCAAGCCGGTGCGACATCTGATGGGCGGGGTGCACTGAGGAGCGAACGGGCGCGATTGCGCGGTACGTCACCGCGCATCGCTCGTCGTGCCGACCGTTCCTCCGCTGATGGTTCGACCTTGCCCCCGACGTCTGCTTCCGCCACGCATTCGGACAAGCTCATCGGGTGCTTGACGCCTGATCACCGGCCGTGCGAGATTGTGCTCGTGCGCCTGGGGCGCCCGCGGGTCCGCGCGAAGGACTGAGTCCACCCCACCTATCGAGATCATTGCACGGCTGTCTCCGTGCTGGCCGGCTTGCGGACCGCTGGCTCTCAGCATGGAGGTCGTATGACAGCCCGGCAATTGCCCCCCCGTCCCAATCTCGACCAGCTCAGACACCAGGCGAAGGAGCTGCTCCAGCTCGTCCGGAACAGGGATGCCGACGCACTGGCGCGCTTCCAGGCGCTCCCCGCGTTCGCGTCGCACTCTGTCCCCGCGCTTGCCGACGTGCCGCTCGCGCTCCACGACGCGCAATCGGTGATCGCGCGTGAATACGGGTTCGCCTCCTGGAACGCGCTGCGCGAGCGGGTCGAAGAACTGACGCTGGAGCTCGGCGCCGCCTGCGACGAGTTCATCCAGGCAGCCACCGACGGCCGGCCAGACCGTGCCGAGCGGCTGCTCGCACTGCACTCTGACATCGCGCAGGCGAATCTCTACACCGCGCTCGTGCTCGGCGACGCCGCGGAAGTGGGAGCACGCCTGGCGCGCGACCCGTCGCTCGCCACCGCGCCGGGTGGAGCTCGCGGGTGGGAACCGCTGCACTACGTGTGCTACACGTCGCTCGCGCGCGGCTCGGCGGAGCGCGAACGCGGGCTCGTGGCGGCGGCAGGCGAGCTGCTGTCGCGCGGGGCGGATCCGAACCTCCGCTTCCCGTGGAAGCACCACGAGGTGTTTCGCCCGGTGTTGTGGGGCGCGGTGTGCCACGTGCGGTCGCTCCCGCTCGCCCGTGTACTGCTGCAGCATGGTGCGAACCCGAGCGATGGCGTCACCCTCACACTGGCGGCGAGCGGTGGCGACGTTGCCGCGCTCGACCTGCTGCACGAATTCGGCGTCGATCCCGACGGCCCATGGGCCACCGATGGGTCCGCGGCACTGTACGCCATGCTGCAGTGGTCGCATACACCGGATGGCGCGCGCTGGCTCATCGAGCACGGCGCCGCGGTCGATCCCGTTTTCGCGGCGAACGGCGAGACACCGCTGCACGCCGTCGCGGCGAGTTGGACGACGGACCTCGCCGAGGCACTCGTGAGTCGCGGCGCGGACGTCTCGCGCCGGCGGTCGGATGGCCGCACGCCATACGCGGTCGCCGTGCTGAGCGGCAACGACGCGGTGGCCGCGTGGCTGCTCGCGCATGGCGCGTCGGACGACGTGCAGGAAGTGGATCGGATGGTAGCGGCGTGCAGCCGGGGCGACCGCGCCACCGCCGCCGCGATGGTTGCATCACATCCCGCGTTGCGCGACCAGATCGGCCGGGAGCATTACACCGCGCTCTATCGCGCGGCGGAGCAGAACGACACGCCCGCTCTGGAGGCGCTGCTCACCTGCGGATTCGACCCCGACCGCGGCGACGAGTCGATCGGGATGAATGCGCTGCACAAGGCGGCGATGGCGGGGTGGCCCGACGCGGTGCGCGTCCTGCTCGCGCACGGCGCGTCCGTCAGGGCGCGTGACCGCGAGTTCCATGCGACGGCACTGGTGTGTGCGGCCGAGGGGTCGCGCCGTCCCCGGCCGGGAAGTGATCACGCGGCGGTAGGGCGCATTCTGCTCGAGGCTGGATCGCCCGTCGATTGGGCCGAGAGCGGTGAGCCCGCGGGCTCCATTACCGAGGTCCTCATGGAGTGGCAGCGCGGCTGAAGAGCGCGCCGATGGGGCGGGCGTGACGGCGCGGCGCCGTGCACCCCGCCCGCCACTCCTGTCGCGTATCGCCACCAGGTGGTCGTGACCCCCATCTATCCCGCATCAGTGCACAGTCGACCTCGCGCCTCCCTCCCTCTATAGCCGCTTGATGGTCGCGAACCAGGCTGGTGCGCCGTGGTCGTGAAATCGCGTCTGCACGCGATCGGGCGCGAGGGCGGCGACGTGCCATCCCGCCGCGGGGGCGAACGCCGCTCGCAGCTCCTCCTCCATGACGGGGTGCGGGCCCGTCTCGGGGCCGGCATCGCTGAAGCAGAGGAGATACAGCGTTGCATCGTGCTCGGTCACCGAGGCCAGGCTCGCCACGTAGACTGGTCGCTCATCCGCGTCGAAGGTGTGGAACAGCCCGCAGTCCATCACTGTCTCGAAGCTCCGCCCCAAGCGCTCGAGATGGAGTGCGTCCATCGCGACGAACTCCACGTCGAGCCCGCGGTCGGTCGCCTTTTCGCGCGCGATCGCCAGCGCTGTTTCCGCCACGTCCACGCCGAGCACGGACATTCCCAACGCGGCAACGTGCAGCGCGTTCTCCCCCGTCCCGCATCCCACGTCGAGCACCGCCCCGGCGAACCCGCCGTCGGAGGCCACCCGCACGATTGGCGGCTGCGGGCGGCCGATGTCCCACGGTGCCGGGCCGTCGTGGTAGGACGCATCCCACGGGAGTCCGGTCATCCGTTCGTGGCTGGTGGGGTGCCGGCCACCGAACGGATCGTCAGCGCGGGGTTCTGTGTGCTCCGACATTGTCGTCTCCTCCCTCGTTCGCACCTGGCAGCCCGCTCGCGCGCGTTATGCGCAACGCGTCGTTCCAGGACGTGCTCATGATCTTCACGTAACTCGCTTTACGGAATTCGGCATTCTTCGGAGAGCGACGCCTCGAACATCCCAAGCCACGCACGTGAAGCGCATTACCGGAACGGCGGCGGCAGCGTGTCCGGGGTGAGCGTGAGCGTCTCGCCGCGTTCGAGCGGCTACTCGTTGCGGAGCACTACCGCGGGGTGCGTGCGTGCCGCGCGACGCGCCGGGAGAAGCATGGCGAACAGCGTGACCACCACCAGCACGACCGTCGCGAGGCCGAACTCCGCAATGCTGGTGGATGTGACCTCGTACAGCAAGGCGCGCAGGAACCGCGTGGTACCGAGTGCCGCGACGAGACCGGCGACCGTGCCGATGGCCACGAGCTTCAACCCATCGCCGAGGACCATACGGCCGATGCGCGCGGGCGCGGCACCGAGCGCCAGACGGATGCCGAACTCGCGCATCCGTCCGCTCGCCGCGTACGCAACCACGCTGTACACACCGATCACTGCCAGCACCAGCGCGGCGGTGCCGGCGACGGCGATGAGCAGCATGGTGAGACGCACGCGCGCCGTGGCATCGGCGACGATCGAGCCGAGCGTGCGGATGTTCGCCGCGGGTACGCGCGGGTCGAGCTCCGTCACGATTCGCTGAATCGTCGGTCCCGTGGGCAGCTGTGATCCCCGTATCACGTACTGCACGTCCACCGGCCTGTACCATACTGGGTTGCTGTCGGCCGGGAGCCCGTCGCCGTCGCGAAGGATGGGAAAGTACAGCATCGGGACGTAGCCATCCTCAATGCGCCCCCACTGCACGTCGCCCACCACGCCGATGACCGTGAACGTCCTCTGAGGCGACTCTACGGCCGATCCCACAACGTGGCGACCGACTACGTCGGTCGTCCCGAAGAGACTGGTGGCGAGGCGTTGGCTCACCATCACCGCGGGTGTGCCGCGTAGATCGCCCGCGCGGAAGCTCCGCCCAGCGAGCAGCGGGATGCCCATCGCCTGGAAGTAGTCGGCACTCGCCATGTTGGCGGCTGCCGCCACTGTCGGCCGCCCGACCGCATTGCCGGCCCGGAGTTGCAGGGCGAGATCCGGCACGCCGCGACTCGCGAGGGGAAGGCGCAGCGCGACACCGACGGACGTGACACCAGGGAGCGCGGCCAGCCGGTCGACCAGCTTCGCGTGGAACGCGGAGCTCCTGCCGTACGATGACGCATAGCCGTCCTCACCATATGGCAGCGACAGCTGGAACGTCATCGCGCTCTCGGGTCGAAACCCGATGTCGGCGTTGCGCAGATTCCAGAAGCTGCGGCCGAGCAGCGCCGCCGCGACGAGCAGCACGAGCGCGATCGCCACCTGGAGCGCGACGAGGCCGTTCTGCGCGTGCCGCCAGCTGGCGCTCGACGTCGAGCGCGATGCACGGAGCCGATCGATCAGCTCCGCCGCCCCTGTGCGCGTCAGCGCGATGAGCCCGACGGCGGCGCCGATGAGCACCGCGCAGCCGAACACGAGCGCGACCGTCTCCCAGGTGAATGCGGCCTCGTGCAGACGCGGAATCTCGCGCTCCGTGAAGCCGAACTTCGTGGACAACACGAGGGCGGCGGCGGGGAGCGCGATAATCGTGGATGCCGTGCCGAGCACAATCCCTTCGAGCACGAACCGTCGCGCGAGCGCCAGGCGACTTGCCCCGAGCGAGAGCGCGATGGCGATCTCCTGCCTCGCGCGCTCGGTCCGGAGGAGGAACAGGTTCACGACGTTGGTCGTCGCGATGAGCAGCACGACCGCGACCAGGATACCGAGGAGAACGAGCTGGTCGCGCACCGGAGCCACCGTGGCGGTTTTGAGTGACACCACGGAGACGTGCGCCCGGCTGCGCCGCAACATGTCGGGCGTGATCGCCGGAAAGCGTGTCGAGAGCGATGGGAGCAGTGTATTGAGCTCAGCCTCGGCGCGTGATGGACTGACACCCTCGCGGAGGCGGCCGATCACGCTCAAGGAGCGTGCGGTGATCTGCGGATGATTGACGGGTACCGGTGCGGGATAGAAGACGTCGACCGATGGTGTCGGGAAGGCGAACGAGCGAGGCAGCACGCCGATGACGACGCGCGAGGTGAGGTCGGTGTCGATACGGCGGCCGATGATCGACGAATCCGCTCCGTAGCGCCGCCGCCAGAAGTCCTCCGAGATGAGCATCGGTCCAAGGCCCGCTTGATACCACGAGGTATCGCCCGGCGTGAAGAGCCGGCCCAGGATCGGGCGCACACCGAGCAGGGTGAACACGTTCGGCGTCATCATGGCGATGGTCACGCGCTCGGGAGCGTCGCCGCCAGTGACGTTGTGCTCGTCGCTCGTCCAGTACATACCGAGCGCCGTGAAGGACCGCGCGCTCTTGGCGAAGTGGAAATACGTGGCGTCGGATTGCAGATCGCCCTCCCCGGCGAGCCCGGGAGTGACGAAGCCCACGCGCACCAGTTGGTCCGGCCTGTCGTACGGGAGGTCGCCGAGCAGCACGCGGTAGACGACAGTCCCGATCCCCACCGCGGCGCCGATCCCCAGCCCGAGGGTGACGATGACGCCGGCGGCGAACGCCGGCGCTCGGTGCAGGCGGCGGAACGCGAAGCGTACGTCACGCGCGAGATTGTCGAGGGCGACCACGCCGCGCGCATCGCTCGCCTCCTCGCGGAAGCGCTGCGTGCCGCCGAATCGCAGGAGAGCGGCGCGCCGGGCGTCGGCTTCACTCATCCCGCGGCGAATGTTCTCCGCCATTTCCATGTCGAGATGGAACGCAAACTCCTCGTTCTGCTCGGCGGCCGAGCGGGAGCGGCGGCGGAAGAGCTCGCGGAACCGCACGAGCGCCGCATGCACGTGGGAGAGCATCGGCTCAGCCCTCCGCGGCGAGGACGAGAGCGACCGCGTTCACGAAGCGGTCCCAGGACGCGCGCTCGTGACGCAGCGCGCGTCGCCCTGCGGCGGTGAGCCGGTAGTACTTGGCGCGCCGGCTGTTCTCGGTGATGCGCCACTCCGTGTCGATCCACCCCCGTTGCTCCAGCCGGACGAGCGCCGGGTAGATGGAGCCCTGGCCCACCGTGAGCGCCTCCTGGGAGAGTTGCTCGATGCGGTGGGTGAGCCCCCATCCATGCATCGGGGCGAGCGAGAGCGTCTTGAGGATGAGCAGGTCGAGCGTGCCCTGCAACACCTGCTCGGTGCTGGCGGATGCGGCCATAGTGTCCCTCCCGACTGTCGGGAGGGCGATGGCGTCTTCCTCCCGAATGACAGGAGGACGATCGCCTCTTTCCTCCCGAATGTCAATAGGAAGGAGGATCGCTGCGCGCGATCAAGGAGAATCGCTGCGCGGGCTCACCTTCGCTCGTTCGCGCTGGAAGCCGCGGCCGATCCGATACTCGGAGCCGACGGCATCACATCACTCCGGCCGGGGCCTCCGAACCCCGCACCCGCCACGCCACGACGACCAGCCAGATCATCCACACGAGATCCAGGATGAAGGCCGCCACAATAGTGATGGTCTCCGTTCGCGAGAAGCCCTCCGAGCCCACCACCCACCCCTGCACCAGGTACACGAGGCCGGAAAGCCCCATCAGGTAGGCGATCGGCCGCGCGATCCACGCTGTTCGCGCGACCGCTGCCGCGAACAGGAGCAGTGCGATGCCCAGCACGATGGTGTGGTAACTCCTCACTCCCCACTCGAGCCAGCGGATGGCTTCGGCGCTCGCGAAGCGCGATGCCTTCTCGGCGTCCGGGGCGCTCGCCCACGCGTTCACGGCCTGTTTGAGGGCGACGCCATCCACCGCCTGGAGCGCGCCGTACAGTGCCAGCGCCGCCACCGCTGCCGCGACACCGAATCGCCCTGCCCATCTCGCCACCGAATCCTGAACGTCCACGGCGAAGAACAGGGCGAGCAATCCCGCGAGCAGGATCGCCATGCCGACGAACTGACCGAGATGCACGGCGGTCCAGCTCGCGCTCCGGGCGTACTCGGCGAATACCGCGGCGTGGTCGTTGGCGTTCCCATCGGCATGAAGCTGCGTGACCCCAATGTAGAGGACCTGCCCCACGACAAGCAGTATGGCCGACAGACGCAGCGACGTGCGATCGCTCATGGCACCTCCGCTTCCCGGGCCGAATGCGTTCATGGCCCGCTTCGAGGCTTTTGCCGTGCACGAGCAGGGGTGTTGTCAGAGCGTCGTCGGGAATGATGCGTGCGCCTCGCCGTACACCCGTCCGGCGCTACGCCCCGGTGCCCGTCCGCTCGCCCTTGTACACGACGCCGCCCTTCATCACGAACTGCACGTGCTCCACCACAGAAATGTCCTGCAGCGGATTGCCGGGCACCGCAACCACGTCCGCAAAGTATCCGGGCTTCAGTTGTCCCACTTCGTTCTGCCACGTCAGAATGCGCGGATCGTTCAGGTAATCAGCCTGCAGCACGGCGAGCGGAGACATCCCGTACTTCACCATCAGCTCGAATTCCTGCGCCTGCGTGCCGTGCGGGAACGGCCCCACATCCGTGCCCACGCCCATCGGGACTCCCGCCGCCACCTGCCGCTTGAACTCGTGGACCTTGTAGTCCAGCATCGCATTCTCGCGCGCCGCCGCCGTCGGACTCGCCGCGTGGTCCGCGAAGTACTTGAAGATGGTGAACGTCGGCACGGCGAAAATCGCCTTCGCCTTCATCATAGCCATCGTCCGGTCGCTGAGCTGCGTCGCATGATCGATGGACGCCACTCCCGCTTCCGCGGCGAACAGCGCGCCCGGCTCGCCCTGGCAGTGCACGCCAACGTTGGTACCCAGTCGAGCCGCCTCGACCACGGCCGCCTGCAGCTGCGCCTCCGTGTACTGGTACGGAGTATGGAAGTCCCAGAACTGCGGATCGCCCGCTTGAGCGCCCAGGCCGAGTTTCGCGCAGATCGGATCGCCCAGGCACGGAGCGGAGCTGTCGGGCACCATCCGGTCGCGTCCCGTTACGTAGATCTTCACGAAGCTCGACCCTTCCTTGTGCTGCTCACGGATCGTTTCGATCAGCTGCTCGGTGTCGTTGGCGTAGTCGGCATTCCCCAGTACGTGCTGTGCCGGGTTGTAGCCGATCGCGTCTTCATGCCCGCCCAGGATCGAGATCGCCATGCCGCTGATGCGGAGCCGCGGTCCGGGAATGAGTCCCGCGTTGATGGCATCGCGCACGGCGGCATCCGCCGAGCCAGCGCCTTCCGTGCCCATGTCGCGCTCGGAGGTGAAGCCCGCCATCAGATCGGCCTTCGCCGCCAGCGTTGCCTCGATCGTTCGCTGAGGCGTCGATTCGTCCACCGTCTGCATGCCCTCCGAAGGCGGGGCCGGGTGCAGGAACAGGTGCACGTGGGCGTCGATCAGTCCCGGCATCAGCGTCTGGTCGCCCAGATCGATCACCCTGACTCCGGCCGGATGCGGCACCGACGTGCCGACGGCTCGAATGCGGCCGCCCTCCACCAGCACCTCGCCGGGAGAGATGATGGTACCAGGTACCACCTCGAACAGGCGCGCCGCGTGCAGCACGATCGGCGGCGCCTTCGTCGCTGATCGAGATCTGTTCGCCTGCGCATGCGCCGTCATGGGCGCAGTGCCGAGAACCACCACCACCGCGGTCACCGCAGCAACACTCTTCATCGTGCCCTCCAAAGGGATTCAGGCTGCGATCGGCGCAGTCTGACGCTGCTGATACTGCGCTTCCTGCTCGGCGGGGGGCAAGTAGCCGGGTGGCTCCGCCGTCACCGTGCGACGAGCGACGCCAGGTGCGAGCGCTGGCTGGCGCTCGCGGCCGGCCGCATCACGAGCTGCCATCGCGTC
>DASUKA010000091.1:0-8524 GCA_036278935.1 Gemmatimonadaceae bacterium | reverse complement strand
ACGCCGGCCTTGATCTCGATGCTCCGTGTAATGATGGCCTGCATGGTGTCCCCCGAAGGGACGTCGGCGAGTTGCGGCGCGCAGTCGGCAACTTGCTTGAAGTACGCGGCGTCGGCGATCACGCCGTGCTTGATCGCTTCGGCCAACCCGGCGCGGAGCTCGGGCGAGGGGAGCGTCGCCAGCGCCCCGGGATCGGCCAGCACGGCCGCGGGATGGTGGAAGGCACCGACGAGATTCTTGCCGGCGGGCGCGTCCACACCGGTCTTCCCGCCAATCGAGGCGTCGATCATCGCCAGCAGCGTGGTGGGCACCTGGATGAACGGAATGCCGCGCATGAAGGTGGCGGCGACGAAGCCGGCGAGATCACCCACCACCCCGCCGCCCAGCGCGATGGTGCACGAGTCGCGGCCGAAGCCACGCGCCAGCATTTCGTCCGTGAGGTGCGCCCAGCTCTCTCGTGTTTTCTGCGCTTCGCCGGCCTGCACGCGGAACACGTCCGATTCGGCGGTGCCGAACGACGCCGTCACACGCCCCGCATAGAGCGGCTCAACATTCGTATCGGTGATGATAGCGTATCGATGTGCCGGCGCCGCCTCGCGCGCCACCTCGCCCACGCGATCCAGAACGCCGGGGGCGACGAGGATCTCGTAGCCCGGGAGGGCGATGCGGGAGACGAGAGGAGGGAGGTGTGAGTTGTGGGTTGTGGGCTGTGAGTTCTGGGTTGTGAGTTCTGAGTTGTGAGTGGAACAGCTGGCGGGAGAGAGGGCCTTGCCCCCGCGAGCCGTTTCTGACTCACCGACCCGCTGACTCACTGACCCGCCCCTTCGCCTCTCGCCTTTCTCCTGTCTCCTCTCCATCTCTTCGCGCCTCACCATGTCACCTCACCCACGCCATCGCGCGCATTGGCAACCCGTGCGAGCGTGAACAAGAGGTCGGAGAGGCGATTCAGGTAGGTAAGGACAATGGGCGGGATGTCCACCTCGTGCGAGAGCGAGACGACCTTGCGCTCGGCGCGGCGACACACCGTGCGTGCCACGTGGAGGGCCGCGGCCTTGGGGCTGCCGCCCGGGAGCACGAAGGCGCGCAGTGGCTCGAGCTCGGCGTCGCCCTGATCGATCGCCCGCTCGAGCTCGGCGACGCGCTCGTCATCGATCCGCGCCTTCTCGAGTTGCTGCCGCATCTTCTCGAGATCGGGCGTAGCGAGCAGTGCACCGAGCCCGAAGAGATCGCGCTGCACGGGGACGAGCACTTCATCGATGCGCGGCATGGACGCGGCCGCGCGCGCCATGCCGATGGCCGAGTTGAGCTCGTCCACATCGCCGTAGGCGTCAACGCGAGCGTTGTCCTTGGGCACGCGGCCACCGCCGAAGAGCCCGGTCTCCCCACGGTCGCCGGTGCGGGTATAGATCTTCATGAAGGGGAATGTACTGCGGAGCAGCAGGGTGCCGGGAGGCATTACGGCAGGGTATAGGGAGTAGGGTGTCGGGTAGGCGGGCAGAGACCTCCACATCCATAGCTGTTTCCCGATACCCCAAACCCTGCTCCCGGCACCCTCGCGTCTCTCACTCTCCCCGCAATGCGATGGCGGGATCCACCCGCGCGGCGCGGCGGGCCGGGATGATGCACGCGAGGAGCGCGATGATGGTCAGGAGGACGGACACGGTGACATAGGTCGCGATGTCCGTGGGCGTCACCTCGAAGAGGAGGCTGGCGATCAGGTGGCTCAGCCCGGCGGCCGCAGCGAGGCCGGCGACCAGACCGATGGCAGAGAGTGCGGCGCCCTGGGCAATGACGCGCCGGAGCAGACCACCTGGCGTGGCGCCGAGCGCCACACGGATGCCGAGCTCGTGCTGCCGCTGCGTGACGGCGTATGACATCACACCATAGATGCCAACTGCCGCGAGCACGAGTGCCACGCTGGCGAAAAGCCCGAGGAGCAGCATGTAGAAACGCGGCTGGCGCACGAACTGTGCGGTGCGTTGGTCCATGGTCCAGGCATGCGAAATGGGCAGTGTGGGATCCACATCGTGCACAGCCGCGCGAGCAGCGGGCATGACCGAAGCCGGCGCACCTGCCGTCCGGATGACCGCGATGAGATAGCGAGCCGGGCTCTGCTCCAGTGGGACGTAGATCTGCGGCGGGGCCGGCTCGGTGGGGCCGAGCATAGTCCGCGTATCACCTACCACGCCGACGATCTGGCGCGGCGGCGCCAGGCTGTCATCGAGCCCATCAATGCGCAGCGTGTGGCCGACCGGACTCTCGCCCGCGAAGAAGCGCGTCGCGGCCGCCTGGTTGAGCATCGCGACCGGCGCGCTCCCGTGGCGGTCGGCGGGTGTGAACACACGGCCGGCGATCAACGGAATTCTCATCGCACGGACGAACCCGCTCGTGACGCTGGGCATGAACGCAATGAGCGGCGCACTGGGCGTAGCGGCACGACCATCGATCGTGAAATCGTTTCCGACGCCCTTCTCCGCCATGCCGAACGCCAGCGCCGCCGATTGGACGCCAGGCAACTGCTGCAGCCGATTGGTCGTCGCCGACACGAAGGTGCGGATCGCATCGTCCGTGGGGTAGGCCGTGCTCGGGAGGTCGAGGGTGAACGTCATCACATGCGCCGGCCGGAAGCCGAGATCGACCGTCATGAGGCGATGAAAGCTCTTGATGAGCAGGCCGGCGCCGGCCAGCAGCATGAGTGAGAAGGCGAACTCCGCAACGACGAGTGCGCTCTTGAGTCGCGGGTTGCCGGCGCTGCCGCGCGCACCGCGGGCGCCCTCTCGCAGCGACTCGGCCAAGCTGGAGCGTGTTGCCGCGAGCGCGGGTGCGAGTCCGAATCCCACGCCGGTGAGCGCCACCATCGCGGCTGTGAACGCGAGCACGCGAGCATCGAGGTGCACATCGTCCAGGCGCGGGATGCTCGCCGGGCCGAGCGCGATGAGCACGCGAACGCTGCACCAGGCGAGGAGCGTCCCCAGTGCTCCGGCCACCGTCGAGAGCGCGACGCTTTCGGTAAGGAGTTGTCGCACGATCCGCCAGCGGCTGGCGCCGAGCGCGGTGCGGACTGCAATCTCCGTCCCGCGTCCGGTGGCGCGCAGGAGCAGAAGATTGGCGACATTCGCGCAGGCGATGAGGAGCACGAGTGTGACCGCGCCAAGCAAGACGAACAACGGCGTCCGCACATCGCCCACGACGTCCGTGCGAAGGTCGACAAGGCGGATGGGGCGCGTGAGCGTGGGGTTTTCCGTCGGATACCGGTGGATGAGACGCTCGGAGATGGCCGCCACATCCCGCTGTGCGGTCGTGACGGCGACGCCGGGTTTCAGGCGGGCGAACACCGTCAGCACGTAATTCCCGCGCGCAGGCTCGGTGAGATCGGTGGGCGAGAAGACAAGTGGTATCCAGACCTCGGCCTGGTCCGGCAGCGGCATGCCGGGCTGCGCGACACCGACGACCGTGGTGCGCTGCCCGTTGAGCATGATCGTGCGTCCCACGAGATCGGAATCCGCACCGAATCGGCTCTGCCAGAGGCCATGGCTCAGAATGGTCACGCGGGGCGCGCCGGGCTGGTCTTCCCCCGGGGCGAAGAGTCGCCCCAGCGCCGGGTGGGCACCGAGCGTCGCGAAGAAGTTCGCGGTGACCGCCATGCCGCGCAGCCGCTGCGGCTCGCATGCGCCGGAGTGCGACGCGCAGCCGCCCGTGAGATTCGCCGTCACGGCAGCCTCGGCCGCCATCTGCGCGAAGGAGTGATTTTGTGCGCGCCAGTCGAGAAAGTTGAGCGCCGACTGCGGGCCGCCGATGTCGCCGGCATACACCCCATTGTAGACGTGCACCACGCGATCCGGCTCCGTGAGTGGCAGCGGCTGCAGCAGCACACCATCCACCACACTGAAGATCGCGGTGGTGGCGCCGAGTCCCAGTGTCAGCGTGAGTATCGCCGTGACGGTGAAACCGCGTGCACGGCCGAACTGTCGCACGGCGAAGCCCAGGTCCTGCCGGAGGTCGGCCAGCCATTCTGTCCATCGCATGCGTCGTTCCCTCCCCTCGCCGATCACTCGGCATCGCTGGGTCACCTGGTCGACATTCCCGAACTTGCGCAGAGCCATCGTGTGCGCCTCCGCGGGCGTCATCCCATGCTCGACGTAGCGCTGGATGAGCGACTCGAGGTGGAAGCGGAGCTCGGCGTCCACCTCATCGTTCACGCGCTCCTTCCAGATCGCGGAACGCAGTGCTCGGCCGCGACGAAGCACGCGCCGTTGCATGTGGCAGCCGCTCCGCGCTACGTGGGGAGGAGCACGCTGGAGACGACGGCCGAGCTATGAGCCCACCTGGCGGTCTCGGCCTTCAGGTGCGCGCGCCCCTTGCGGGTGAGCCGGTGGATCTTCGCCTTTCGGTTGCTCTCGGACACACCCCACTCGGCCTCGATCCACCCTTTGCGCTCCATGCGGTAGAGCGCGGGGTAGAGCGAGCCTTCCTCGATCTGGAGCGCATCGCCGGTGGTCTCCTCGAGCCAGCGGGCGATGGCATAGCCGTGGCGTGGGCCCCACGAGAGGGTCTTGAGGATGAGGGCGTCGAGCGTGCCGTGCAGCAGCTCGGTGCTGATGGGCATGGCGGCGGGTTCCTGTGCCTAGAAGTTCTGGGTATGATGGAGGACGATACCCAGAACGTCAAGGGGGGAGGAGTTATGAGTTGTGAGCGGTGAGGGGCGGCTCGTCGGCATGCGGCCCCGGAGCGTCAGATCCCCGGGAGAGCGTCAGACTCTCGGGCGCCACTTCCACCACGGGCGTGCTCGACGCAGGCCGTGCTTGAAGTTGGAGAATCGGGTGGGGGTCCCGCTCACCGTAGCGGACTGGAACGACGTGGGGAAGAGCCTGGCCAGGTGCTCCTGCAGCCGGTCGGGCGTCGCGAGCACGGCCTGCGATTCGCACCACCGATCGAGCGTGCGCCCCATCTCGGCGGCCGTCGGGCGGTGCGCCGGATCACGCTCGAGCGCCGCGGCCAGTACCTGCTCCAGTACCATTGGGATGGCCGGGATCAACTCGCGTATGTTGGGCAGGGGACGCCAGGTGACCTCATCGATGAGCAGTTCGGTCGTGTCTTCACGGAAGAGCGGCTCCAGGGAGAGCAGCTCGAAGAGCACCACGCCCATGGCGAAGACATCGCTGCGGCCGTCCACCGTGAGCGCCAGCAGCTGTTCCGGGCTCATGTAGTGCTTCTTCCCGATGAGCGTCATGGGAGAGAGCGCCACCGGGTCGATGGAGGTCTTGGCCTTCGCGATGCCGAAGTCGGCGAGCTTGATGTGTCCATCCCAGGTGGCCATCACGTTGTTCGGCGCGACATCGCGGTGCACGATGTCCAGGCGCTGCCCATCGGGACCCACGAAGTTGTGCGCGAAGTCGAGCGCGCGGCAGACACGGCTGGCGATGTACGCGGCCAGAGTGATCGGGATGCGCTGGTCCAGCTCCCGATGACGGTCGATCACCGCGCGGATGGTCGGCCCCTGGATGTACTCCATGGCGATGTAGAACTGCCCGTCCAGCTCGCCGAGCTGGTAGATCTGCACGATGTTGCCGTGCACCAGGTTGGCCGAGAGTTTGGCCTCGTCAATGAAGAGCTGGCGCCACCGCTCCTCGCTCCCGTACTTGGGGTGGATGACCTTGAGGGCGAGGCGCTTGGCGAAGCCCTCCGGCCCGAGTTGCTCGGCCTCGTACACGGTAGCCATGCCGCCCTCGGCGATCTTGCGCACGAGGCGAAAGCGGCCGGCGTATTCCAGAATGCGCTCGTCCGGGTGCATTATTCAGCGAGTGCTCCTGCCGCGCGGCGACGCGTGGCGCAATGGTGTCTCTCTCCTCTTCTCATGCCGCACGACCTCACAGACCTGACGATCATCGGCGGTGGCCCGACCGGGCTCTTCGCCATGTTCTATGCCGGGATGCGCGGTGCCACCTGCCGCATCATCGACAACCTCTCCGAGCTCGGCGGACAGCTCACCGCGCTCTACCCGGAGAAGGACATCTTCGATGTCGGCGGCTTCCCGAAGATCCTCGCCAAGGACCTCGTGGCGGGACTCGCCGAGCAGGCACAGCAGTTCGGCCAGCCCATCTTCCTGGACCAGCGGGTGATCGCCCTTGAGGAAGACGCGGGGTGCTTCACGGTGGTCACCGAGAGCGACCGGTTCCCCAGCCGCGCCATCATCATCGCGGCGGGGATCGGTGCCTTCTCCCCACGGCGGCTGCCGCAGCCGTCGGCCGAGCCCTGGTACGGACGCGGGATCTACGACCGGGTGCGCGATCCCGAGCACTTCCGTGGCCAGCGCGTGTTACTCATCGGCGGCGGCGACTCCGCCTTCGACTGGACGCATCAGTTGCTCGACCGCGCCGCGGAGGTCACGCTCATCCACCGGAGCGATCGCTTCCGCGCCCACGCCGCCACGGTGAGTGCGGTGCGCGCGGCGTGCGAGGCGGGACGGGCGCAGCTGCTCACCTTCCACGAGCTGGCGGAAGTGCACGGGAACGGCGAGCACATCAGCGGCGCGACGATCAAGGATGTGAAGGCGAAGACGCAGCGGCGCATCGAGGTGGATGTGATTCTGCCGATGCTCGGCTTCGTGAGCGACCTGGGCGCGGTGAAGGAGTGGGGGCTCGCGCTCGAGAAGAACGATATCGTGGTGACGAGTGCGATGGAGACGGGACGGCCCGGTATCTACGCGGCGGGCGACGTGACGACGTATCCGGGGAAGCTCAAGCTCATCGCGACGGGATTCGGCGAAGCGGCGATCGCGGTGAATCAGGCCGTGCACTGGATCTACCCGGAGAAGAAGGTCAATCCGGGGCACAGCTCGAACATGGCGCTGTTCGGGCAGACCGAAGACTGAGAGAGGAGAAAGGCGAAAGGCGAGAGGTGCATCGGGGTGATGGCGGCGCATGCAGGCCAGTTCACGTGCCGGCATGCGGCCGTTGTCGTACCCGGCATTCTCCTCCTTGTCACACACGCATTCGCACAGAATCCATCCCCGTCGCGGCTGCATGTGTCGGTAGACGTGCACGTCGTCGATTCGATGGGTGTAGCGGTGCCGGATGCCGACGTTGCCGTCGCTAATCTGTCGTCGACGATCCTGGTGTCCGGCGTGACGGACTCGACCGGCCACAGTAGTATCGCGTTCTCCGCGCCGCCGGCGAACTATGAAGTCATCGTACGCCGGATCGGCTACGACCGGGTTGAGCAGCGCGTGATGGTGACACTCGACCACACAATGATATCGCTCGAGATGGTACTGGCCAGCGCCGTTCCCACGCTATCGGGAGTCACGGTCATCGCGAAACAGAGCACGAAGTGGAAGAGCTACCACATCGATGCCAACGAGATCGCGCACAGCCGCCGTCCGCTGTTCGACGCGCTGGACGTGCTGCGAAAGCTTCGGCCGGATATGCTCACCAGTCGCGCGCCGGAGATCTGCGCTGACTCGGCGGCCCATCTTCGGCTCCGATCCCGTCACTCCCCCGCGGGCGGGCTATCGAACATCTGGGTGAATGGCCGGCGGATCCGAATGGTGGAGGTTCCCCCGAAATGGGTACGGGTTGAGGCGACGAACGTGTTCATACGCCAGGAGGTTCTTGAAGTGCTGCGTGAGATCCGGCCTCAGGACATCGCGCGGATGGCGTACACGGATTGCATGGACACGTCGGCCCCGATGGTCGGTGGACAGAACGCGCTGTTCATCACGCTCAAGCCTGGAGTGGCATATGAGCGTGGGCGGGGGACGTTCGTCGTGAAGCGGATGCGCGCTTCGCTCGATACGGCACCCGGTACCACGTCCCGCGCGGCGATGCAGCCAAGCCGCGTTCACCTGTGAGGCATTGTCGCTCGGGCGGGCTGGCGAGCCTGTCCTCAACAACGCGACCACAATGGTTCTGCTAAGCGGCCGGAGCGCACACGCGAGCAGAATCCTTTACAGCGTACTCGGGCGGCAGCTTCGGCGTGAGGAAGTCAGGGCGAAACAAACGGAGGCGGCTGTTCGAACTGCTGGCCGTGCGGTCACTTCGTGAAGGTCCATTGCTCGCCGTCGCGAACAGGCATCTGGATGGTGTGGTGGCTGAGCGTTCCCTCGATGGCGACCAGGGAATCGCCGGAATTAGCAAGCGAAGGCGGATGCATCTTCACCATGCGGAACCGTTCGAGCCGCAGCGTCGACCGGTCGAGCGTGTAGCGGCCACTGGCATACTTGTCCCCTATCGGTAAAGTGTCGCGGCGATCGGAGGGTGGCACGCCGCCGAAGTGGGCGATGTACTGATACAAGCCGTCTACTCGTAACGCGATGATTCCATCGAGCACGACACGCTCCGAATCGAGGGCGGCTGGCATCGCACGGCCATCGATGCTCGTCAAGCGGTAGGTACCGAGCACTGAGACGGGTGCTGTGTCGCTGCGACATGCAGCGATCAGGCAGATTGAGGCGGCCAGCACCAGACATCGCACTGGTGCGTTCCTCGCAAAAACGCCCGCGGGCGTCATTCTCGTCTCCTCGCGT
>DASUKA010000090.1:0-80009 GCA_036278935.1 Gemmatimonadaceae bacterium | reverse complement strand
CTGGCCCGGATTACGGGTCGAGGTTAGAACGTCGAGCACATCAGGGTGGTATTTCAAGGTTGCCTCCATGACGGCTAGCGCCGCCACTTCAAAGGCTCCCACCTATCCTACACAGACGAACTCAACGTTCAGCGTAAAGCTGTAGTAAAGGTTCACGGGGTCTTTCCGTCTTGCCACGGGAACGCTGCATCTTAACAGCGATTTCAATTTCACTGAGTCTCGGGTGGAGACAGCGCCGCCATCGTTACGCCATTCGTGCAGGTCGGAACTTGCCCGACAAGGAATTTCGCTCATAACGAACTTGGTTGTTGACTTGAAATACTCTTCAAGCCGGGTTGCATCATGCATCCCCTGCATGTCGCCATGCAGATCGGACTATATCTTCAATCGCGGGAAACGATTGTCTGGCGTGTAGTCTCTGAGGATTCCGATTCAAAACGAATCGGCCTTTCCTGCTGATTGTCCGCACCGAACGGATTGTCACCTGAAAAGAAGTCGCGAGCACGCTCGCTCCTACATGATCAGGTACCGTCGGATCCACCGGAGTTTCCAGCATATAGCCAGATTTTACTAAGGCAGCTTTCCTACCTTAGGACCGTTATAGTTACGGCCGCCGTTTACCGGGGCTTCGGCTCGTGGCTGCCCCCAGCCGAAGCTGGGCTGACCACTCCCCTTAACCTTCCGGCACCGGGCAGGCGTCAGTGCGTATACCTAGCCTTCCATGGCGTTGCACGCACCTGTGTTTTTGCTAAACAGTCGCTTGGGCCGATTCGCTGCGGCCGTGGCCAGCATCCAGCGCGAGGCTGACTACCACCCACGGCATCCCTTCTTCCGAAGTTACGGGATCAATCTGCCGAGTTCCTTGACCACGTTTCACTCGTGCACCTGAGGCTACTCGCCTCGCCCACCTGTGTCGGTTTACGGTACGGCCACCCCGCGGACTCCCCGATCGAGCTTTTCTTGCCGGTCGACGCCACACGGCTCGGGGTGGCTGTTGCCAGCGCCCCCTCGCACTCAGGTCTCGGGGCAAGCCCCTACACCCTTGGACGGTCATCCACAAGACCGCCCGTGCTTTGTTCCCGGGTCCCTCAATCGGGTCAAACGTCCTAAGGGCGGGGCCGGAATCTTCGCCGGCTTCCCCTCGGCTACGCCTCTCGGGCCTCACCTGAGGGACCGCCTCACCCCGCGCTGATCGCCATGGCGCGGGAACCCTTGGGCTTACGGTGCGAGAGATTCTCACTCTCGTTTGCGCGTACTCATTCCGGCATCCTCACTTCGCCGCGCTCCACCGGCGGGTTTCCCCCCGGCTTCGTCGCTCGGCGAACGCTCCCCTACCCCTGACACGGTTGCCCGCATCAAGGCCACGCTTCGGCGGGTCGCTTAATCCCGACCATTCTCGGCGCGCGCACGCTGGACTGGTGAGCTATTACGCACTCTTTCAAGGCATGGCTGCTTCTAAGCCAACCTCCCAGTTGTCACAGCACGCGCACATCCTTCGCTATACTCAGCGACCACTTCGGGGCCTTAGCGGTGGCTCTGGGTTCTTTCCCTCTCGCCGCTGGACATTATCGCTCAGCGACTGCCTCCCAGGTGGACTCCCTACGGCATTCGGAGTTTGGTTGGGGTTGGTACGTGGTTCCCACGCCCGCGCCCATCCAGTCGCTCTACCTCCGCGGGAGCTCAGGCTTGCGCCATACCTGAGGCTCTACCTCAATAGATTTCGGGGAGAACCAGCTATCTCCAGGCTTGTTTGGTCTTTCACCCCTACCCACAGGTCATCCGAGCGGTTTTCAACCCACACCGGTTCGGGCCTCCACTCGGCATTACCCGAGCTTCACCCTGCCCATAGGTAGCTCGCTCTGGCTTCGGGTCCAGGCCCACGGACTGCAGACGCCCTCTTTTCAGGACTCGCTTTCGCTCCGGCTCCGCTGGAAACCAGCTTAGCCTTGCCCGTGAGCACTGACTCGCCGGATCATAATGCAAAAGGCACGCCGTCAGCAGAACATACCCCGAAGGGTCTGCTCCAGCCTCCGACCGCTTGTAGGCACGTGGTTTCAGGATCTCTTTCACTCCCCACACCGGGGTGCTTTTCACCTGTCCCTCACGGTACTCGTTCACTATCGGTCACACGGGAGTCTTTAGCCTTGGAGGGTGGTCCCCCCAGCTTCACGCCCGACACCTCGTATCGGGCGCTACTCAGGAACTCCACTAGCCCACCGCCTGAGTCGTCGTCTACCGGGCTCTCACCGTCTCTGGCGCCCCATCCCAGGGGACTTCGACTGACTCTTCAGTGGACCATCTGTGGGTCCTACAACCCCGATCCCCAATGGGGATCGGTTTGGGCTCGGGCCCCGTTCGCTCGCCGCTACTAAGGGCATCGCAATTGCTTTCTCTTCCTCCGGGTACTGAGATGTTTCAGTTCCCCAGGTTCGCTTCGAGGCGTACGCCTCGATGACCGGACCTCGCGGCCCGGCCGGGTTTCCCCATTCGGCAATCCAGGGATCAATGCGTGTGTGCCGCTCCCCCTGGCTTCTCGCAGCTTACCGCGGCCTTCCTCGCCTCCGTGTGCCGAGGCATCCCCCACGTGCCTTCGCTCGCTTGACTACAAAATTCGTAACAAGCAGAGCACGCGCGTTTCATATCAACAATGACGAAATTGTCGTCGTTGAGACGATTCGTTTCCCACGATCACTACCCACTTCCGTTGTCAAACAGCGCGGGCGTCGGTGTCTCCAGACGGAGCACCGGGCCCGAACAGCGATCGATCTGCAAGATGGGTTGCCGAGACAGGCGACATCCAATGAGGACTTTCGACCTCGCGGTCTACTCGTCGCTCCGGAAAGGAGGTGATCCAGCCGCAGGTTCCCCTACGGCTACCTTGTTACGACTTCGCCCCAGTCACCCGGCTCGCCTTCGGCGGCTTGGCTCGCTTGCGCGATACCGGCACCGACTTCGGGCGCTCCGAGCTCCCATGGCGTGACGGGCGGTGTGTACAAGGCCCGGGAACGTATTCACCGCGGCGGTGCTGATCCGCGATTACTAGCGATTCCGGCTTCACGGAGGCGGGTTGCAGCCTCCGATCCGAACTGAGGAGCGCTTTCAGGGATTGGCTCCGCCTCACGGCTTCGCGACCCGCTGTGCGCCCCATTGTAGCACGTGTGTAGCCCTGGACGTAGGGGCCATGATGACTTGACGTCGTCCCCACCTTCCTCCGGTTTGGCACCGGCAGTCCCGCCAGAGTCCCCGCCCAGCCCGAAGGCCTGCGCTGGTAACTGGCGGCAAGGGTTGCGCTCGTTGCGGGACTTAACCCAACATCTCACGACACGAGCTGACGACAGCCATGCAGCACCTGTCCCGCGGCCCCGAAGGGCACGTCCCTTTTCTGAGACGCTTCCACGGGATGTCAAGCCCAGGTAAGGTTCTTCGCGTTGCGTCGAATTAAACCACATGCTCCACCGCTTGTGCGGGCCCCCGTCAATTCCTTTGAGTTTCAGCCTTGCGGCCGTACTCCCCAGGCGGGGCACTTCATGCGTTAGCGCCGGCACCCAAGGGGTCGCTCCCCCGAGCACCTAGTGCCCATCGTTTACGGCGTGGACTACCAGGGTATCTAATCCTGTTTGCTCCCCACGCTGTCGCGCATCAGCGTCAGCCACGGCCCAGCGGGCCGCCTTCGCCACCGGTGTTCTTCCGGATCTCTACGCATTCCACCGCTACACCCGGAATTCCGCCCGCCTCTACCGTGCTCTAGCGCGAGCGTCCGCACGGCCGACCCGGGGTTGAGCCCCAGGCTTTCACCGCACGCGCCTCGCACCGCCTACGCGCCCTTTACGCCCAGTGATTCCGGACAACGCTCGCACCCTCCGTATTACCGCGGCTGCTGGCACGGAGTTAGCCGGTGCTTCCTCACCCGGTACCGTCACGCTTCCCGATGGAAGCCGTTCGTCCCGGGCAACAGCGGTTTACACCCCGAAGGGCGTCCTCCCGCACGCGGCGTCGCTGCGTCAGCCTCTCGGCCATTGCGCAAGATTCCCCACTGCTGCCTCCCGTAGGAGTCTGGGCCGTCTCTCAGTCCCAATGTGGCTGGTCATCCTCTCAGACCAGCTACCCGTCGTCGCCTTGGTGGGCCGTTACCCCGCCAACAAGCTGATAGGCCGCGAGCCCCTCCTCGCGCGTCCCGGGTTGCCCCGGGCCTTTCCTCTTCATCAGATGCCCGATGAAGAGCGTATGCGGGTTTACCCGGCCGTTGGGCCGGCTATCCCCCGCGCGGAGGGCAGGTCGCTCACGTGTTCCGCACCCGTTCGCCGGTGACTTGACAGGTTGCCCCGTCAAGCCCCCTCGACTTGCATGTGTTAGGCACGCCGCCAGCGTTCATCCTGAGCCAGGATCAAACTCTCCAAGAAAAAAAGTTCGATGGCTCTCCGAAACGCTGCCACGCTGTCCGCATGACAGCGTATCCGAATCACGAAATTGTTCAGGTCTGAACTCTCCCCCCGAGCCCCGAACGAGCCCGAGGATCCACGAGTCCGCCTCGCACAACCTCATCTCACAAATCGATTGTCAAATAGCTTTGGTGTCGCGTCTGCGACAGCCTGTAATCCTACCCAAGTCGTACGCCAATGTCAACCGCGTGCGCCTAGGAATCTCCAACATCGTTCCAGACAAGAACGGGCCCATCGGCCCGTGATTCCGTCACGTGTGCAACTTTTTTCAACAGCCTTGAATTATAGCGAATCTGACTCGCTCTGTCAACCGCTCTCTCCCCTCCCGGCCCCCACCGCGTCCATGGCCTCCATGGCTCCCATCACCACCTGCCGGCTTCCCAACCACCCGCTGAATGCGCCCTGTAGGAGTCGAACCTACAACCTAATGATTAAGAGTCATTTGCTCTGCCAGTTGAGCTAAGGGCGCGAACACGTCCGCATGCGCCAGGGAGGACTCGAACCTCCGACCCACAGCTTAGAAGGCTGTTGCTCTATCCACCTGAGCTACTGGCGCTCCTCGCGTGCAGGCCACTGCTGAGATCCTTTGCCTTTCCGTCGGCGGCGGGACGACCTGCCAGGTCGGGGCGACCGGATTTGAACCGGTGACCTCCTGCTCCCAAAGCAGGCGCGATACCAGGCTACGCTACGCCCCGCAAGCACCGGAATGTAAGAGGCCAGTCCACGCTGGTCAACGGGCGCGCGCCAGTGCCGACATCAGTGCGCGGAGCGCGCGACCGCGATGGCTGACCTGTGCCTTTGCCGCCGGATCGGCCTCCGCAAATGTCGCCTGCAGCTCCGTGGATTCGAACAGTGGGTCGTAGCCGAACCCACCCTCGCCCCGCGGCTCATGCAGAATGCGGCCGGCGCTCTCCCCGCGGGCGAACTGAACCGTCTCGCCATCCGCATACGTAGCCACGCAGACGTATCGAGCGCTCCGGTCCTGATGACCCGCGAGTGCCGCGAGCAGCACGGCGTTGTTCGCCGCATCCAGCTCGGCGCCGTGCAGGTCGCATCGCCCGCTCCATCGCTTCGAGTGCACGCCCGGCCGCCCTTCCAGCGCGGCCACCTCCAATCCGGAGTCATCCGCTATGGTGGGAATGCCGTCGCTGCGCTCCACAAAGTACAGCGCCTTCGCGCGCGCATTCTCCTCGAATGTGTCGAAGCACTCGATTTCATCCTCATCCGAGCGCACCTCGATACCGGCAGCCTCGAGCCCGATTCCCGTAATTCCGGCAGCAGCCAGCATCGGCACGAGCTCAGCAAGCTTGCCGGGATTGCGCGTGGCTATCAGAACGCGCGATACGGTCACAACTGCAGCACCTCAGCCTGCGCCCGAAGGAGCGTATCGATACCGCTGTCCGCCAGGCCGAGCAGCCGATCCAACACCGCCCGGTCGAACGTACCATGCTCTCCCGTCCCCTGCACTTCCACGAACCGCCCTTCCTCCGTCATGACGACGTTCATATCCACCACCGCCTGCACGTCCTCGGCGTAGTCGAGATCCAGGCAGGGCTCCCGTCCCACCACGCCGACGCTCACCGCCGCCACGCGGCGTCGCACGGGCGAGGCAGCAAGCATCTTCCGCCGCACCATCCAATTGAACGCATCCACGACGGCGACGCACGCTCCGGTGACTGACGCCGTACGCGTCCCCCCGTCGGCCTGCACGACGTCGCAATCCACGCGGACGGTATACTCGCCAAAGGTGAAGTCGTCGAGCATGGCGCGGAGGCTGCGGCCAATGAGCCGCTGAATCTCCTGCGTGCGCCCACTGGTCTGCGTCCGCTCGCGTGACGTCCGTGTATGGGTGGCGCGTGGGAGCATGGCGTATTCCGCCGTGAGCCATCCTTCCCCACGACCACGCCGCCAGGCCGGAACGCCCTCCTCGACGGACGCGGTACACAGGACCCGTGTCGACCCACATGTGATTAGGCACGATCCCTCGGCGTAGGGTGCGGCGCCGCGCTTGAGGGTTACCGGACGGAGGGCGTCGTTCGCCCGCGCGGCACGGATGCCGGCATCATCTACTTGCACGCAACTTCTCGACGATAGATGTGGTGGAATGATCAGGGGTAAGCGGCACGATGACGACCCGCCCACCCCAACTCTCGACGTCGCTGCGTCCGACCACTGTATCCGGGGTGTAATCCCCACCCTTCACGAGGACATCGGGGCGGAGCACGCGGATCAGCTCGAGCGGTGTATCCTGCTCGAACACAACGACCGCATCCACGGCCTCAAGGGCCGCCAGCACGTAGGCACGATCGACGGCAGATCGGATGGGACGACCGTTGCCCTTGAGTCGCCGGACGGAGGCGTCGTCGTTCACCCCCACAACCAGAGCGCTCCCCAGTGCGCGCGCCGTTGTGAGGAGATCGACATGTCCGGTGTGCAGCAGATCGAAGACGCCGTTCGTGAAGACCACTGCACCATCACGAGCGGCCCGCCACTGCTCGGCCATGCTCCGGGTCATAATCTTGTGGGCGGGTGCAGCGCCGCTCAGCACGCCGGATCCATTCGCTGGTCGCCGCACCAGCCGCTACCGGCATGGTCCTGGCGCTCGCGCAGGCTCACCACTGCGATTGTGCCCCGTCGATCACGTCATCCACGAGCTTCTGCACAGCGGCTGTCCGGCCATCGTCCTCGGAGCGCTCGGCGTACTCACCTTCCGCGATCAGCCCCTTGCGTGTCCAGAGCGTGCGTCCCGTGGTCTGGTCCACGATTTCGACGTCCACGGTGATCTGCAGCTTCCGCCGCGCGGACGTCACCGCCTGGTTCGGGTTGGCGCTGTACCCCACCGGGATGTCGGCCTCGTAGCGCGTGATGGTTCCGCGCACGACCGCGTCCGCCTTCCCCTCCGAGGCGGGACGCAGGCCGAGGCGACCTTGAATATCGTGCGTCAGCTGATCGTAGATCTCGCTTTGCAGACCGCTCGCGGTCGTCTGGTTATCGAAGGGGAGCACCGCGACGGTCTTGATATGCGATGGTAGACCCCCGCCCGCGAAGCCGTAGATACAGGCGGTGAGGAGCGCCACGCAGGGCAAGAGCAGGCTAGCGCCAGGTCGTCGCATCGAAGTGCGAAACCGTGTCCACGCGCGTAATGGTAAGATCGAGCGTGCGCCCCTGCCGCGGATACTCATAGCGCACCTGGTTTCCTGTTCGAGTGACCCATTGCCGAATCCGGCCGCCGTCAATCAGCTCCAGCCGGCGTACCGTGTCCTCGATGAAGATAGTGCGCCATCGCGGGTCGCGCCCGATGTCGGCTCGCAGCGTGTCTCCGGTGCGACGGACGATGGTGTCGCCGGCCGGCGGGATCGCGACGCGGCCCAGCGCTGCCCACAGCAGGGGAATCGGAGGCAGGTATCGGCGGATCTGGTCGTTGCCGGCCGCTCGCAGCTCATCGCCGATGAGCACCGCCGAGCCGCCTTGCAGCCCCTGACCGATGAACAGGTCGATGCGGACGCTGTCCGGAGGTGCCACACGCGCCGCGCCGTCGCCGCGCGCGCGGATGTCCCGATCGCTGTACGACCAGTGGAAAAGGAATTTCCGGTGCAGGGGCGGCAGCGCCGTTGGCGGAAGGCGCGCGGGCGCAACCGCACCACGCAGCGGCGCCGCATGCGGCGCGCACGACGCAGTGGTCAGCAGAAGGACGACCACTGCCACGGCCCGATTGAAACCCATGTGGGCTGATACCCTCGCGCGCATCGAACGAGCCGGCACGCTCAATGGAGTCGGATGGATATGAGGCGATCACCCTGCACGATCGCGTCGAGCACTTCGTAGCCAGCCGTCACGTGGCCAAATACCGTATAGCCTCCATCGAGATGCGGCTGCGGCGAGAGCGTGAGAAAGTACTGGCTGGTTCCTGTATCGGGACCCGAGAGTGCCATGCCCAGAGCGCCGCGGCTATACCGGCGACGGTTGAGCTCGTCGCGAATGGCGGAGACCGAACCGCCGTCGCCATCGCCGCGCCCATCTCCATCCTGGACGACGAAATCCGGCACGACGCGGTGGAAGCGCAGGTTGCGATAATATCCGGCCCGAACGAGGGAGAGGAAGTTCTCGACGGTCAGCGGGGCCGCCAATGGATAGAGGACCACGGTGATGGTTCCGTGCTGCGTGGCGAAATCGACAATGGGCCGGTGCCCGGCGAGCGCGGGAAGGATGAGGTCGTGCACCTGTTGCTCGTACCACGCAAGCGGGTGCGGCGGGGGTGGCGGCGCCGCCGTCTTCCATGCGGCGAAGATGGATGCGCCGCCAGCCGCCGCGCGAACACGTGAGTCGCGCGATACGGGAAGGGCGCCGATCGCCGCGCGCAATGAATCCGGGAACGCCGCGCTGTCGCGGCGCCACACCGCGGCCAGAAAGTGGATGGCCGCGATCTGCGCGTCGTCGGATGCATCGCGCCCGACCGCCTGGCGATAGCTCTGTAATACCAGCGGCGCGTCGTGTGCGGTGGCATGGCGCGCGAGCGCCGCGATGGCCACGGAGCGCACCCCGGCATCGTCGTCGTGCAGCGCCGCGAGCATGGTACCGGCCGAGCGCACACCGCCCTGATCACCGGATGATCCGGCGCCGCGTGCGAGCGCGGAGAGCGCGGCCGCGCGCACGCGAGGATCAGTATCGCCGGCGAGGGCGACCAGCGCCTGGCGGACGGGCTCATCGCTGATGCCGGCGTTCCCGTAGACGCTTGCGAGGGCCGCGCGGCGGCGCCAGTCGCGGGCATGCGCCCAGCTGCCTGCGTTCGCCGCCTCGGCCGCTGGCAGCAGGATGTCCCCCCGCGCCGCTGCAGCGAGCAGATCCGATCGATAGGCCAGCCCCGTGTCAGCGCGCCAGGCGACCATCCAGTCCTCGCGCGTCACGTTCGGCACCGATGCGAGACTCTGTGCAGCCGTCAGGCGGACGTTGGCATCGCCATCGCGGGTGGCGGCGAGCAACGGCTCGCGAGCATCCGCCCCGTAGCTCCCCATCGCTCGTATCGCCTCGATGCGGACATGCGGATCCGGATCGTGCACGAGAGTGCGGAGCGCGACGATGGCGCGGTGGCGGAGGGAGTCGCCGGCGGCACGGGCGCTGAGCTCGCGGGCGACCTGGGCGCGAACGTCGCCGGACGAATCATCCACGAGGGGGAGCACCAGCTCGACACCGGACGGGACGTAGGAGCGAGCCAGCGCGTAGACCGCGCTCCAACGGAGCGGTGCATCCGGCCGATGCAGGTACGAGCGTACGCTGGCGACAGGGACGGGATGCAGCGTGGCTGCTGCGAGGAGCAGCATGCTTGCCACCGCTGGACGGAGCTCGCGAGTCGCCAGCGCGCCCGTGATCACGGGGCGCGCTGGGTCGCCGACGCGTCCCAGCGCCCATGCCGCTTCGACCGCCACGGAGGCAGGAGCCCGCAGCGCGGTGTCGAGCGCAACCACCGACGCCGAGTCTTGCAGCAGCCCGAGCGCGAAGGCAGCATTGGCCGCCACGGTGGTGTCGACGTCATGCAATAGCTGGCGCAAGGCGCCAGCCATGCTATCCGCATGCAGCTGCCCGACAACTCGGGTGGCGGCCGCGCGGAGCGCAGGTGTCCGCGCCGCGAGCGCGTCGTGTACTACCGCCGCGTCCATGTGGCGCGCATCGGCCATGCGGAGAAGGCGCGCGTAGAGCACCGATTCCCTCGCGGGGACGACCGCCCGCGGGGCGGCGCCTGGGAGCGTGGCGCAGGCGGTCAGCAGCGCCAGCGTAATGCCCAGCGCACCGCGAGGCGCCACGCGTCGCTTACGCGACGTCGGCAGAGAGGAGCGCGCGCACATCGGCGGGGAGCATCGCGACGCGGCAGCTCCTGTCCATGGAGACCAACGCGGTGCGCGCGACGGCCAGTCGCGTACCGGTCTCGGCATGCGAGATCAGGTACTCGAAGATGACGGAGCGCGAGCTCACCTTCGCCAGAGTGGTCTCGACGCGGACCAGATCATCGTAGCGGGCGGGTGCCGTATAGCGGATGGTCGCCTCTGCCACCGCGAGAGCGATGCCGCTCTCCTCGAGCGCGCGGTAGCTCGCACCGAGCTCGCGCATGTGGTTAGTGCGGCCCATCTCGCACCAGACGAGATAGTTCGTGTGGTAGACGACGCCCATCTGGTCCGTTTCGGCATAGCGCACGCGAAATTCGATGGAGGAAGTCTGTCCGCTCATAGGTGCGGCCGAAAATGCGCGGCGCGGAACTCTTTGTAAAGGCGCCGCATCGCGCTAGAATGGGCGCATGCTCCGGGCCCCCTGCTATGTCATCTCCGATACGCATCTCGGTGCGCGGTCCACCGAGCTGGAGCGATCCGTCGTCGGCTTTCTGCAGCATCTGCGCGGGCGGGCGCGCTCGCTCCTGATCAACGGCGATCTGTTCGATTTCTGGTTCGAGTGGAAGCATGTCATCCCACGCGGGCATTTTCGCACGCTGGCCGCCCTCGCCGAGCTCTGCGACAGCGGGGTCGATGTGCTCATGATCGCAGGCAACCACGATTGCTGGGGTGGCAGTGTGCTTACCGCGGAGGTAGGGCTGACCTACCACGTGGGGCCCTGGCACGGCGAGCTGGGCGGCTGGCAGTCGCTCGTTGAACACGGCGACGGGCTGCGCGCGCAGGAGGATCGCCGTTATCGGGCGCTGCGCGGCGTGCTCCGGCACCCCGCCTCTGTTCGGGCGTTTCGGTGGCTGCACCCCGATTGGGGGAGCGCGCTGGCACACGGAAGCTCGGACACAAGCCGGACGCACCGCGCCCGCGACGGCGGGCGAGGACTGCGCGCCGTTGCGGTGGAGGCGGTCCGCATGCATCCGGAGACGGAGTTGGTCATCTACGGCCACTCGCACGTTCCGGCGCTCGAGCGTGTCGGTGCGCGCGGCGTGTACGCGAACGCCGGATCGTGGCTGGAAGCGCCCACCTATCTCGTGATCACGCCGCAGCAGGCGCAACTCCGCACGTGGACCGGTGGCGAGGATGACCCGGTGCTCGAGGTGATCGAGCATACCGCCGAAAGCCACTGACCGCGGCCGCCGGCGGCATGGCAGGTGGCGCGTTGAAGCTCAGGCCCGCCCTTCAGCAGCTACCAGGTGATGTGCGCGCCGACGACGAGCCTCCGATCCAGGGAACCGGAGGTCACGCTCACGGGCACGTTCCACAGGTGCGCGGCCACGAACGCGTCGGCACCGGACAGGAGATGATTGAAGATCAGGAGGGCGGCCCAGTCTTCCACCGCCTGCCGCCGAGGGTTAATGCGGCCGCGAAGGTCATTGGGCGCATGCACGGGAATGGGTGCGCCGCCTGCTTGGGCCGGGGCCTGGTAGTGATCCACCACACTGTCGCTCGCCACCTGTCGGGCGTTCGCCAGCTCCTTCTTGGATTGCATCAGCATGGCCACCGAGACGGCCTCGACCGTCATGAAGATCGCGCCGGCGGTGGAACGATGGAGGGAGGCCTGTCCCCAACCAGGAACCAGCACCGACTCGAAGAACGCGCGCTTGGGCGAGATCGGCGGGCGAGGTGCGACCGCGCCAAGAGGCCTCGCGAGTGCATTCGCCGGACGATGCGCCGTATCCGGCGGAGGAGCGACGCCGGCACGCGCGCTGTCCGCGCGCTGTGCCTGGACCGGCACGGCGCCGAACAGGAGCCCGCAGAACAGCGCGAGCATCGCATGGCACGCATGGCACGCATGGCGCGCATGGCGGGAACGTGTGGGAATCGAACCCACCCGACCCGACGTCATCGGGTCACACTGGTTTTGAAGACCAGGGAAGCCACCAGGCCCCAGCCGCCCCCTCTGCGTCACGACAGCACGATATCATGCGGCGCGCGCTCGACGACCGCACCGATCGCCACGGCTCCCGGCACTCGGGAGAGATACGCGCCCGCGCTCGCCTCGTTGATGGCGAGGAGCAGGCCGCCGGACGTCTGCGGGTCGACCAGCATGGCACGCGCTACTTCACTCGCGTCGTTCCACGCCACGCGCTCGGCGAGGTACGCGGCGTTGCGCTCCGCCCCGGCCGTCCGTGCGCCACGCCGCCATGCCTCCGCCGCACCGGCGAGGAGCGGCACGTCCGCGACCCGGATGGACAGCGTGACCGCGCTGGCACGTGCGATGTGCGAGGCATGCCCCAGCAGGCCGAAACCAGTGACGTCCGTGGCGCATGTCACGCCGAGCTCCAGTGCCGCCCGGCTCGCCTGCGCGTTGAGCTGTCGCATGCTGGCCACCAGTGCTGCGTAGTCGTCATTACCCACGTCGCCATGCTTGGCGGCGGTGGTGAGCACCCCGGTCCCGAGGCGCTTGGTCAGTATCAGGACATCGCCCGGGCGTGCGGCCGCATTTGTGAGCAGCCGGTGCGGATTGGCCCGTCCGGTGACGGCCAGGCCGTACTTGAGCTCCTCGTCGATGATCGTATGCCCGCCGGCAAGTACTGCTCCAGCTTCGTGCACCGTGTCATGCCCGCCGCGCAGGATGCTGGTCAGCACATCGAGTGGAAGCGTGCTGGAGGGGAATCCTACGATGTTGAGCGCGGTGATCGGCTCTCCGCCCATGGCGTAGACATCGGACAGGGCATTGGCGGCCGCGATGGCCCCAAACGTATACGGGTCATCCACGATGGGAGCGAAAAAGTCGACCGTTTGCACGAGCGCGAGCTCCTCGGACAGCACGAAGACGCCCGCGTCGTCGAAGGTTTCGCGGCCAACTACCAACCGATCATCCGCCTGCACCGGAAGGGGTGCCAGCGCGCGCGACAGGTCACCCGGACCCATCTTGGACGCTCACCCTGCGCAGCGAGCAAAGGCGGTGAGGCGGAACAGTTCCTCGCGGTTCTTGGAGGTACTCGACATCGTGCGTGATGGCTTGACGGTCACCCGCCCACGTACGCAACCGCTTCGATCTCCACGAGCGCGCCACGAGGCAACGCGGCCACCTCGACCGTGGAACGCGCGGGGCGCGCACTACCAAGATGTTGTGCGTAGACCTCGTTCACCGTCGAGAAATCCCCCAGGTCAGCGAGGAAGATCGTGGTCTTCACCACGTTGCTCCATGTCGCACCGGCCGCGCTCAGGACCGCGGTCAGATTGGCCAGCACGCGTGTCGTCTGCTCGGCGACCCCTCCGTTGACCATCTCCCCCGTGGCCGGGTCCAGCGGAATCTGCCCCGCGGTGAAGAGCAACCCGCCGGCGACGATGCCCTGCGAGTAGGGACCGATGGCCGCCGGGGCCAGCTCGGTTTGAATGGGACGTGTGCTCACGGTTGTTCCTGTTCTAGAAGAGTCCAAAGATCGAGCCATCGGCCTGCATCGTGATGCGCTCCGCAGCCGGCTCGCGCGGGAGGCCCGGCATAGTCATGATATCACCGGCCTGCGCGACAACGAAGCCCGCTCCAGCGGCCGGATAGATGTCGTTGATGGTGATCCGGAAATTCGAGGGGCGGCCGAGCCGCGTCGGCACGTCGGTGAACGAGTACTGCGTCTTCGCCATGCAGATAGGAGTGTCGCCGAGGCCGATGGATTCCAGATAGTCCACGGCGCGCGCGGCTTTTGCCGAGTAGTCCGCCCCGTCTCCGCCGTACACGCGCTGGACGATGGTATCGATCTTCTCTCGGATCGGAAGCGCAGCATCGTATAACGGCGCGAAACAGGAGCCGCCCTGATCGAGCAGCTCCAGCACTTCGGCCGCCACGTCCTCACCCCCTGCACCACCGCGCGCCCAGACGTCCGCCAACGCCACGCGCACACCCATGGAGCGCGCGAAGTCATCCACCATGGCGAGCTCCCGCTCCGTATCAGCGGTGAACCGGTTGATCGCCACCACCAGCGGCACGCCGAACTGCCGCACATTCTCTATGTGCCGGCCGAGATTCGGCAGACCGCGTTCGAGCGCGCCAAGATCTTCCGTGGCCAGCTCCCGCTTGTCCGCCCCACCGTTCAGCTTGAGCGCGCGGACGGTGGCCACCAGCACGGCGGCTTCGGGATTGAGGCCGCCGAAGCGGCACTTGATGTCGAAGAATTTCTCCGCGCCGAGGTCGGATCCGAAACCCGCCTCCGTGAGCACGATGTCCGAGAGCGCCAGGGCGGCCTTGGTGGCGATGATGCTGTTGCAGCCGTGGGCGATGTTGCCGAACGGCCCGCAGTGCAGGAGAGCCGGTCCGCCCTCGAGCGTTTGGACCAGGTTCGGGCGCAGGGCGTCGCGCAGCAGCAGACTCATGGCGCCGACCCCCTTGAGATCGCCGGCGCGCACCGGGGCCCGCGTCGCGCCAGCCGTCGCGCCGACGATCATGCGCGAGAGCCGCGCCTCCAAATCCTCGCGGCTTGTTGCGAGCGCGACAACCGCCATCACCTCGCTCGCCGGGACGATCACCCAGTGCTCTTCCCGCGGGACTCCGTTCGTCGCGCCGCCAAGGCCGATCACGCAGTTCCGAAGCGCCCGGTCGTTCATGTCCATGGTGCGCGGCCAGGAGATGCGACGCGGATCGATGTTCAGGGCATTGCCTTGCGCGAGATGATTATCCAGCAGCGCTGACAACAGGAGGTGCGCCGTGGCGATGGCGTGGAAATCTCCGGTGAAGTGGAGGTTGATGTCCTCCATGGGCAGTACCTGCGCGTATCCGCCGCCGGCCGCGCCGCCCTTGACGCCGAACACCGGTCCCAGGCTCGGCTCGCGCATGCACATGATGGCGTTCCGGCCCATGCGGCGCAGCGCCTGGGTGATGCCGACGAGCGTGGTGCTCTTCCCCTCCCCTGCCGCCGTGGGATTGATCCCGGTGACGAGCACCAGGCGGCCGCGAGGCGGGCGCTGCGACAGCTCGAGCGAGAGCTTTGCCTTGTACTTGCCATAGAGGTCGATGTCATCGGGGGCGAGCCCGAGTTCGGCGGCGACATCGACAATGGGCCGCATGCGTGCGTGTTGCGCGATCTCGATATCACTTGGTACGTTGGCCACGAGCGCCTCAGTGCTGTGAGTAGTGCAGGCAGGAATGAACGAGCGTGTGCGGCGGATGGACGAGTGCCATCACGGGGTACTGCCCAGTCCGAAGAGGGCGCGGGCATTGGCGGCGGTGCGCGCCCCGAGCACCGCCGGCTCGACGGCTCGCACGCGGGCGAGGTGGTCCAGCGTGCAACTCACCCACGCGGGCTCATTGCGCTTTCCGCGGAACGGCACCGGCGCGAGATATGGGGCGTCCGACTCGATGAGCAGGCGGTCTTCCGGAACGAGGCGGAGCACATCGTCGTGCGTCCAGTTCTTGAAGGTGACGATCCCGCTGAACGAGACGAACCAGCCGGCATCGAGCGCGGTGCGGGCGAGCGTCGCGGAGCCCGTGAAGCAATGGAGCACGCCCCGGATGCCAGCCGCGCCGGCGCGGCGCAGGGCCGCACTCGTGTCCTCCTCGGCGTCACGCGTGTGCATCACGACGGGACATCCGGCGTCGTGCGCCAGGTCGAGCTGCGCGGAGAAGGCATGCCACTGCAGGTCGCGGGGTACGCGATCAGTATGGAAATCCAGACCGCATTCCCCTACCGCCGCCGCGCCGGCCGCCAGGCGCTGGCGGAGCGCCGGAATGTCGCGCGCCTCATCGAAGTCGTTGGCGTCGTGGGGATGAATGCCCACCGTCCAGGCGATGCGCCCATGGTGCTGCCGAGCGATCTCGTGCGCACGATCGGCGGCCTCGAGCGACTCCCCGATGCAGACGATGCCCTCCGCACCGGACGCGCCCGCCCGCACCACTACATCCGTCCGATCCGGATCGAAGGCCGCATCGGCGAGGTGGGCATGGCTGTCGATGAACGGCGCGGTCACTGACGGAAGCACGCGAGCGAGGGTCGCGCGAACGCGACCCCCCACCGTTTACCGCGTTGCAACGGCTTTTGCGTCCTTGGCGCGCGGGCGCTCGCTCTGCCGTGCGCTCCGTGGCCCGACACCGCCCTTGTCGCTGGCCGCGCGCGGCCAGCGCGTTTCGATCCAGAGCAGGATGGGCGAGGCGACGTACACCGAGCTGAACGTCCCGGTGAAGACACCGAACAGCATCACGAGCGCAAAGGGCCGGATCACCTCACCGCCGAGTAGCGTGAGCCCGAGCAGGGTGGCGAAGGTGGTGGCGTGCGTCATGACGGAGCGCGGCAGCGTTTCGTTCACCGCCCGGTTCAGGGTGTCGTAGAACGTCTCCTTCCGATGCTGGCGGAGATCCTCCCGCACGCGATCGAAGATGACGATCGTGTCGTTGAGCGAGTAGCCGATCATCGTCAGGATCGCGCCCACCACGACGAGCGAGATTTCGAGGTGGGTGTACTTGATGAAGGCGAGCGTGGCGAGAATATCGTGCGCCGTCGCGACGACGGCGGCCACGCCAAAGCGCCACTCGAAGCGGATCGCCAGATAGATGAGCGTGATGACGAACGAGGCCAGAATCGCCAGTGCGGCCTTCTGCCGGAGCTCACCACCCACCTTCGGCCCCACCGTCTCGCTCCGTACGACGTTGAAGGTGCTGGGCTGATATCGCTGATCCAGCGCGGCCGTGATCTGATGCGCCACTACACTGGAGCTCTGCGCCTGTTCGGCCACCTGTGCCGCGCCCTGCGCGCGGATGATGACGTCGTTGGGAGTGCCGAACTGCTGGATCTCGGCGCCATGGATGCCGGCGCCATCCAGCGTCGCACGGAGGTTACCGATGTCCGGCGTCTGCGTGAAGTGCACCTGGATGAGCGTGCCGCCCGTGAACTCGATGCTCTGCCTGAATCCCGAGAACGCGATCCAGATCAGCCCCGGCACGATGATCAGGGCCGACAGCGCGTACGTCCAATGCCGCAGGCGGATGAAGTCGAAACGCGTGTTGTGGAAGATGCGCAGCATTTAGATGCTCAGCGTCTGGGCGCCGCGCGTGCGGCTCAGCCACAGTAGGTAGAAGGTGCGGACCACGAAGATGGCGCTCACCATCGATGCGGCGATACCGGCAATGAGGGTGACCGCGAACCCCTTCACTGCGCCGGTGCCGAATTGGTAGAGCACGGCGGCCGTGAGGGCAGTGGAGACGTTGGAATCGATGATCGCGCTCATCGCGTGCTTGAACCCCTCTTCAACCGAGGCGCGCACGGATTTCCCGCGGTCCAGCTCCTCGCGTATTCGTTCGAAGATGAGCACGTTGGCATCCAAGGCGATACCCACCGAGAGCACGAGCCCCGCGATGCCGGGAAGCGTCAGCGCGGCATGGAAGCCGGCCAGCAACGCGAGCGTGAACAGGACATAGAGCGCGAGCGCCCCCACAGCCAGTACGCCGGACAGCCGATAGTAGACGATCATGACGAGCACCACGAGCGCGATGCCCAGTATACCCGCGTGGATGCCGTCTCGAATGGAATCCTTGCCGAGGCTCGGCCCGATCTTCTGGGACTGCACTACCTTGAGCGCGACAGGGAGCGCCCCGGCGTTCAACACGAGTGCGAGATCCTGTGCCGCCTGCAGTGGCTGTCCCCGCATGGTGATCTGCCCGCGCGTGCCGATGGCGCTCTCGATGACGGGCGGCTGCCCCATCACGAAGCCGTCCAGAACGATCGCCATGTAGTCACCGACATGCTTGGACGTTTCGTTCTTGAATCGGCGCCCGCCTTCGTTGTTGAGCGTGAACTCGACCACGTTCCCCTCGAGTGGGTCGGTGGCGGGGTTGGCCTTCGTGAGATATTGTCCGGTGATGATCGGGCGCGAGTCCACCACGTAGAGCGCGCGGTAGGTTTGATTGCCGACGCTCTCGTCCTCGTTCCCCCAATGCACTGTCTTCCCTGGCGGGAGCGCGGCCTGGACCGCCGGCATGGCCAGATAGTCCTTGAGGGTCTGCATGTTGTCCTTCAACACGTAGTACTCGCCGGGAATCTGACCAGGCTGAAGGAGTTTGGAGAAGGGGCCCGCACCATTCGCGAAGAGCCCGGTATCGGACGCCGTGCTGTCCGCCTTTGCCGCACCTGTGTCGCCCTTCGCGGCCGGCACTTCAGCTTTGGGCGTGAAGAGTTGGGTGATGGCGGTGGACTTCTTGCCGGTATCAGTGCTGGCTGCACCGGTCGAGGTCGCATGCGCTCCGCCGTTCTGCCGAACGATCTGGTCGATGCGCGGCATCACCTTGTCCAGGGCATTCGTCTTGTCCGTGATCTGAAACTCCAGAAAGGCGGATTGCTGGACGAGCTCTTCGGCGCGCTTTGGATCCGTCAGGCCAGGCAGCTCGACGATGATGCGTGAGTTGCCCGCCTTCTGCACGACTGGCTCGGATACGCCGAACTGGTCAATTCTGGTGCGGACGACCTTGAGCGCACGGTCGATGGCATCGCTCTGATTGGCGACGGACTGCTTGGACTCATCGACCTCGAGCGCGAGGTGAATGCCACCCTCCAGGTCGAGTCCCTTCTTGAGGGGGATGCTCTTCACCTGGTGCTCCACGAAGTGCCCCGTGGAGGGATCGCGATCGCGGACCGTGATCGTCTTGGGCCAGAGCGCCCACGCCGAGGCAACGATGAGCGCCAGGATCGCGAGTAGACGATATCGGATGGTGCGGGACATGCGGCGTCCGGTCAGGAAGTAAGGTTGCGGGGAGAACTTCGAAGGTTACCGGCATGCTCGACCAGAGTCAACGCGCGCCGGGCGTCCTGTGCATCGCGCTCAAGCTGCGCCACGAGCGCCTGCGGCCCCGCAAAGCGCTGCGTGGCCCGCAATCGCGCCACAAACTCCACCTTGACGGCCGCCTCGTACAGTGTCACCGCCATGTCAAAGAGATGGGCCTCCAGCGACGTGGCCGCATCGCCGAACGTAGGCCGCGGCCCCAGGTTCATCATTCCGCCAAATGCCCCGGCGGGTGTCTGCACCCGCACGGCATACACTCCCTCCGGGGGGAGAAGCTTGTGCGGAGACAGGCCGCCGATGTTGATCGTCGGGAAACCCAGGAGGCGTCCGCGGCGATCGCCCCGCACCACCGTCCCGCATACCGAGTACGGGCGACCCAGCATGCAGGCGGCGCTCGTGAGATCCCCTGCTGCCACCGTCGTACGCACGTGCGTCGACGAGATGGGGTGGCCCGCCTGGTCGAGCACGGCCTCCACCACCTGCACTGCAAAGCCGCGGCGCTCGCCCAGCGCGCGCAGCAGCTCCGCGTCGCCCTCCCGGCCACGCCCAAGGCCATGGTCGTATCCGATGACGAGCTCGCGCACGCGATAGCGCCGCAGCAGCACCTCATCCACGAAGTGCGCCGCGCTGTACCGCTGCAGCGTCTGCGTGAACGGCAGAATCGCGAGATACTCGACGTCGGTTGCGGCCAGGATCTCGAGCCGCTCCGGCGCCGTGGTGAGGAGCGGCGGCGCGGCGGCCGGGTTCACAATGCGCAGCGGATGCGGGTCGAATGTCACGACCATGCTCGCCAGTCCCAGCGCGCGCGCCCGCGCGGAGACGTGATCAAGAATATCCTTATGTCCCAGGTGGATGCCGTCGAACGTCCCGACCGTAGCCACCGTACCGGCCACGGTGGGCGGAAGGGCGGACGCGTCATACCCGTCGGATGCATTACGCATCGCGCAGCACAACGCGAGGCTGCCACCGGTCCTGCACCCGCTCCGCCAGCGCGATGAGCGCCCCCGACTCGTCCACGAGACCGGCGCGCTCGCCAGGCTGGCTGGCCGCGACCGCCATGCCGTGCGCAACACGGCCGGCATCCTCGGGGACCAGGCGCTCGAGTGGCAGCGGCGGAAGGGCGGAAAGCGTTGGGTGAAGCGGCGCATGCCCGTCCTGCAGCGCCGCGAGCGAAGCCGCATCACGCACGTCCAGGCGTCCACAGCGGAGACGCCGCAATGCGCCAAGATGAGCGGCGCTCCCCGCCAGCCGCCCCAGATCGCGCGCCAGCGCCCGGACGTACGTTCCCCCGCTGCACGTGATGGTCGCCTCCATTGCATCGCCGTGCCAGGCGGTGAGCTGCCAGCCATGCACGGTTACGGCCGTAGGAGCCAGCGAAATGGGCTCCCCGCGCCGGGCAGCGTCGTATGCCCTCCTGCCTCCAACCTGCTTGGCGGAATACGCGGGCGGCACTTGCATCAGACACCCCGTGAGCGACGGCAGGGCCCGGTCGACAGCCTGACGATCCGGCGGGGGCGCGGTGCGGGTCACCGCACCGGTGGCGTCGTCAGTCGCGGTTTCCGCGCCGAAGCGAACGGTGGCCTGGTAGACCTTCGGCTCGAGATCGAGGAAGCGGACGAGCCGGGTGGCGCGCCCGATGACCAGCACGAGCAGACCGGTCGCGAACGGGTCGAGCGTGCCGGCGTGACCGATGCGGCGCAGCATGAGCGCGCGGCGAGCCACCGCCACCACATCGTGCGACGTCATGCCCGCGGGCTTGTCGACGAGCACCACGCCCTCAGTCGCCGGCGTCGTCACCTGGCGGGTGCCCTTCGGCCCGCAGCTCGGCAAGCAACGTCTCGATGCGCGCCGCGCGCTCCGGTGTCGGGTCGTTGCGGAACTCGAGCTCCGGCGCAAACCGGAGCCGAAGCGTCTTCGCCAGCCTGGACCTGAGGTGCGGAGCGAGACTCGTGAGCCCCTCGAACGTGGTCTTCCGTTCGTCCTCCGTGCCCATGACGCTCACGTACACACGGGCATAGCGAAGATCCGGGGTCACGTCCACGCCAGTCACGGTCACCAGCCCCACCACCCTGGGGTCCTTGACGCCGTCCGTGAGGACGGTTGCGACTTCTTCGCGGATCGCCTCCGCAACCCGGTCGGCTCGACGAGTACTGTGTGGCATGGGTAAGTCAGAAAGGAGACAGGAGAAAGGAGAGAGAGTTTGGTTCCGCGCGAGTGGGACTCGCCCCAGGTGACGTTCCTCCTCTCGCCTCTCCCCTCTCTCGTTACAGCGTCCGGGCGACCTCTTCCGTGCGATAGGACTCGATCAGATCGCCCACCTTGAGATCGTTGAAGTTCTCGATCGCGATGCCGCATTCGAATCCCTCGCGCACCTCGCGCACATCCTCCTTGAAGCGGCGGAGCGACGCGATCACCCCGTCGTAGACCTCGACCCCGTCCCGAACAACCCGCACCCGGCCCTGACGCGCGATGACGCCGCTGCGGACGGCGGATCCCGCGATCACCCCCACTCTGGGTACGCGGAAGAGCTCCCGCACTTCGGCCTCTCCCATCGTGACCTCCCGCTCCTCCGGGCGGAGCAAGCCTTCCAGCGCGGCGCGCACATCCGCCACAGCCTCGTAGATCACGCGGTACAGCCGAATGTCCACGCCCTCACGGTCCGCCGCTGCTCGCGCGTTGGTGTCCGGCCGCACGTGGAAGCCAATGATGATCGCGCCCGATGCCTTTGCGAGCAGGATGTCGCTCTCCGAGATGGCGCCGACGCCGCGATGCACCACGTCGACCTTCACCTCGGCAGTCGAGAGCTGGCCGAGCGCATCGGCAAGCGCCTCCGCGGGGCCGCCCTGATCCGCCTTGATGAGCAGTTGCAGGGTACGGGTTTCGCCGGCGGCGGCCTGCGACATGAAGTCCTCGAGCGACACGGCGGTCCGTGCGGTGCGGCGACTGCGTGCCTCGCGATCGAGACGCTGCCGGCGCTGAGCGATCTCGCGTGAGGCCGTGGCGTCCTCGAGCACGATCAACTGATCCCCCGCCATCGCGACGCCATCCATTCCGAGCACCTGCACCGGAATTCCGGGGCCGGCCTCCTTGACCGTCTTGCCCCGCTCATCGAACAGATTGCGCACGCGACCGGAGTACATACCGCAGATGAAGTCATCGCCGACATGCAGCGTGCCGTTCTGCACGAGCACGGTGGCCACCGGTCCCTTGCCGGGATCGAGCTGTGCCTCCACCACGGTGCCCGTGGCGCGCCGGTTTGGATTCGCCTTCAGGTCGAGCACTTCGGCCTGCAGGAGGATCTGGTCCAGCAACTCATCGACGTTGCTGCCCTTCTTGGCCGAGATCGGCGTGGCGAGCGTGGTACCGCCGAATTCTTCCAGCACGACGCCGTGCTGGAGGAGCTCCTGCTTCACCTTGGGGACGTTGGCCGACGGCAGGTCGATCTTGTTGATGGCCACCACCAGCGGCACACCGGCATTCTTGGCGTGCGAGATGGCTTCGACGGTCTGCGGCATCACCTGGTCATCAGCGGCCACCACCAGCACCACAATGTCCGTCACCTGCGCGCCACGCGCGCGCATGGCGGTGAATGCCTCGTGGCCCGGCGTGTCGAGGAAGGTAATCTTCCGACCTTTGGGTAAGGTGACGTGATAGGCACCGATGTGCTGCGTGATGCCGCCCGCCTCGCCTGCCACCACATTGGCCTTGCGGATGTAGTCGAGGAGTGACGTCTTCCCGTGATCGACGTGACCCATGATCGTCACCACGGGCGAGCGCGGTTCGAGATCCTCAGGCCGCTCCTCTTCCTCCACTTCCGCGGGCGCCGCGTATTCCTCCTCGCGTACCGCGTGGAAGCCGAATTCACTGGCGATCAGCTCGATCTGGTCGAAGTCCAGTCGCTGATTGATCGTGACCATGAGGCCGAGGTTCTTGAAGGCGAACGCCACGATCTGCGTGGCCGGCACCTTCAGAATGTTCGCCAGCTCGCTTACCGTGATGAACTCGTTGACGTGCACGGCAGTCCGCTCGCGCTCGGCCTCGGCGGCGCGCAACGCCTGCTGCTCCTCGCGGAACGAGGGCTCGCCCGCACGTCGCGGCCCACGCCGGGAGGGCGCGCCGCGCATAGCCGTCATGGTCCGCGAGATATTGGCGGACACCGCCTCGTGATCCACGGTGCCCCGCTTCCCCTTCTTGCGCTTGCCCCCGCGCTTCTCCTCGCGACGGATGGGGGCGCCGGTGGACGCGCCGGGTGCCGCAGAGGCGACCGGCCGCGGGGCGAACGGCGATCCGGAGGCGACCGGTTTGGGGCGGGGCGGGCGCGGCACGACGGGTCGTGGTCGTTTCCATTCCCCAGGCTGCGACGCAGCCGGACGGCCCGGGGCGCCACTGGCCGCCGCGGCGGGACGCTCCGGCGCCGCGGGCGCACGGCGAGGTGCCACTCGCTCCGGGGGCGCGCCCTCGGGAGCGGCAGCCGGGCGCGAAGGTTCGGGCGCGGGTGGCGCCTGATGCTCCGCCGCCTCCCCCGCTTCGGCGGCCTCAACCTGCTCGTGGGCAGGCACAACGGGCTCCGCAGCCACTGGAGCCTCGGCGCGCGACAGCGGCGCGACCGCGGGCTCCTGCGCGGGCGTACCGGCGCCCGGAGCACCGGGAGCGCTCGCAGCCGCTTCTACTGTCTCGCCTTCTTCCGGCTCCGCCTCGACCTGCTCCGCGACGGGTGCAGGCGGGAGGTCAGCGGCCTTGCGGCGACGCCGACGCGGCGCGGCGTGGTCGGCCGGCGCCGCCTGCTGCGCCTCTTCGGCGGCCGCGGTCGCCGGTGCTCCTGCCGCGGCCGCCCGCCCGCGCCGACGCCGCGGGGAGGGCGATGCCTTTTCCGTCCGTGCTCGCTTCTCCCGCTCCCAGCGTGCCCGGAGACGAGCAACCTGATCATCGGTCAACGGGCTGAGATGGCTGCGGACCGGTACATCCATGGACCGCAGCATGTTCATCAGCTCGTCACTGGAAACACCGAACTCACCTGCCAAATCATGCACACGCAGCTTGATCAAAACCTACCCCCTATCGAGGTCCCGCCGAGTTCGCCACCGCAATCTTCAGGAGTCCCCTGGCGAGATTGCGATCAATGACACCGATGGCCGCGACTGGCCGACGGCCGAGCGCCGCGCCGAGCACGGCCGCGGCGGGTCCCTCTATGAAACGTATACGCTTGGCCCGCAGCAGCGGCACCAGCTTGTCCTGACTATTCATCGACGCATCGCTCGCAAGCACCGCCAGTACCAATGTACCCCGCCGCGCCGCAACCCGTACCTGCTGCACGCCGACCACCGCGAGCCGACCTCGAAGTCCCAGGCCGAGGAGCCCCAGTAGCCGCTGCTCCGCTGCGCCCCCGTGCGCCATTACGCGGCGGTCCCCTCCGGTCCCTCCGAGCCGCCATCTTCGGTCAACTCCTCGAGCAGCGCCATGATGCGGTCCGCCTCCTCAGGCGCGATGCCGGGCAACCGCAGAAAGTCCTCGCGATCCAGATCGATGATATCGTTGAGCGTCCGGTATCCCGCCTCCTCCAGCACGGCCACCGTGGCCGGCCCCAGCGCCTCGAGATCGGAGAGCTTGACGTCCGCGGCCTCGAACTGCTCGTCGGGAAGCGGCGCGAACAACGGCGTTTCTCCCGCGCGCTCGATCCATTCGCGGCTGGAGTACAGATCGATCTTCCACCCGGTAAGCTCCGACGCCAGCCGCACGTTCTGCCCGTTCCGCCCGATGGCGAGCGAGAGCTGGTCTTCATCAACCACAGCCTGGATGGTGTGCGCGGTGGAATCGCTGAAGACGCGCGCAACCTTTGCGGGCGCCAGCGCCATCTTCGCGAAGCGCTCCGGGTCGGCGGACCAGGGCACGATGTCGATGCGCTCCCCGCTCAGCTCGTTGACCACGGATTGCACGCGCGAGCCCTTGAGACCCACGCACGCCCCGACCGGGTCGATGGAATCGTCGCGGGAGAACACCGCGATCTTGGTGCGGCTGCCCACCTCGCGGGCGACCGCGCGGATCTCGACAATCCCCTGCTGGATCTCCGGAACCTCCAGGCGGAAGAGCGCCATGACGAACAAGCCATCCGAGCGACTCAGGATGAGCCGTGGGCCCTTGGGGGTCTCCTCGACCCGCTTGAGGACCGCCCGCATGGGCTCGCCCTGGTGGAAGTGCTCCCGGTGATTCTGCTCGCGGTAGGGGATGATCGCCTCCGCCTCGCGGTACTTGTTCAACATCACCACGAGCTTTCCGCGCTCGATCTGCTGGACTTCGCCGGAAAGGAGCTCACCAACCCGTCCGGCAAATTCGTCCCGAATGCGGGAACGCTCACGCTCCCGCACCCGCTGGAGGATGCGCTGCTTGGCGGCCTGCGCGGCGGTGCGTCCGAAGTCCGCGAACGGCACCTCCTCCTCCATCACGTCCCCAACTTCGTAGTCCTCGTCGTAGAACCGTGCATCCTCCAGCGAGATCTCCCGGCTGGGATCGGCGACCTCGGCCACTACGTAGCGGAGCCGGACGATCGAGATCTGGCCCGTCTGGTCGTCAATGTTGATGTCCGCTTCCACCGTTGGGCCGTAGCGCTTCGCCAGCGCCGCCAGAATGCCGTCTTCCAGCAGCGCATGCAGTTCCGCGCGATCCAATTGCTTGGTACTCGTGATCTCGCGAAGTGCGTTCAGAATGTCCCCGGAACTGACCATCGATCACTCCGTATCCTCTGTCCGTCCCTTACCAGTGAAAGGCCAGCCGGGCCTCACGAATCTCGGCCAGCGGGATGCGCGGCTCATCGCCCCGTGGTGTTCGCACGTGGATCACCTCGGCACCGGGGCTCCCTTCGACCTCAACGATCTCCACTTCTTCTCGCCCACCCAGCACGGGGCTGAGCACGACGGCACGCTGCCCCGTAAATCGCCGCCATTCAGCCGCGCTGCGCAGGGGCCGCTCCACGCCGGGAGAAGAGACCTCGAGCGTGTACTGCTCCGCCGCCTCCCCTTCCTCACGCAGTCGCGCGTCCAACGCACGAGACGCGCGTGCACAATCATCCACCGTAACCGGTTCGCCACTCTGCCGCTCCATACGCACCTGCAGCGACGGCCTGGAGCGCGATCCGCCGGCGCGAAGCTCCACCAGGTCGAACCCGAGCGGGCCAAGTGTCGTGGTCACAAGTGTTTCCAGCGTCTCGTTCATGCGGCATCGCGATCCATAATAACAAAAAATGTGGGGCGGCCATCCCCACATTTCCGCCCATGGCAAATCGCCTTGGGCAACCGATGTGTAATTTAGACTTGAACTTATGGAGAGTCAAGGCGCGGCGATGACCGCCACCTGCCGGCCGGTGTCACCGGCGCGGTGGGAGTAGAAGCGATCATTGTGGCAGCGCGTGCAGAGCGGGCTCGTGGTGATGTGCCGCACACCAAGCGCCTGCGCCCTGGCCGCAAGGAGCGCGCGCAGGTCCGCGTGCGTAGGTGCCGCGACACTCCGGCCGGTGAGCTGCCCATAGACCTCGGGGCTCACCTCGTAGCAGTCGCCACAGACGGCGGGGCCGAGATGGATGATCAACTCGCCGGTGGCATAGCCATGGCGCATGAGCAGTTGCACGCCCCGGTCGAGGATGCCCGCCGCGGTACCGCGCCAGCCGGAGTGCAGTAGCGCAACAGCGCCTGACGGGTGGGCAATGAAGACGGGGACGCAGTCCGCCACAGTGATGGTCAACGCGGTACCGCGTGCGGGTGCCACCTGCCCGTCGGCCGAGGGCACGCGCAACCATCCCTCCCACGCGGCTTCGTGGACGATGATTCGAGTGCCGTGCACCTGCCGGGCCGTCGCCACGCGCGGCACCAGGTCGGTCAATGCGTCGACGAGGGAATACCAGCGCCCTATCACCTCCGCGACAGGCGCAGGCGTGCCGGTGTTGAAGCTGCCGGCATCCCGGGTGGTCGTGAACGCCTCTACTCCGAGCGCCGCAAAGTCAGGCACCGCTTCCCGATCGGGGAGCATGCTACCTGCTGTTCCCCTCCACGCGCGTGATCTGCGCGCCGAGCGCGCGGAGACGCTCATCGATCCGCTCATACCCACGCTCGATCTGGCCGATGTTGTTGATGGTGCTGGTGCCGTCGGCACAGAGGGCGGCAAGGAGGATGGCCATGCCGGCGCGGATATCCGGGGATTCGACCGTGGCGCCGCGCAGCCGCGAGGGTCCGGAGACGAGCGCACGATGCGGATCACACAATACGATTCGCGCCCCCATGCCCACGAGCTTATCCACGAAGAACATGCGCGACTCGAACATCTTCTCGTGCATCAGGATGAGTCCGTTGCACTGGGTGGCGGTCACGATGGCGATGGACATGAGGTCCGCCGGGAAGGCGGGCCACGGCTGGTCCTCCAGCTTGGGAACGTGTCCGCCGAGGTCGCTGCGGATCTGGCGGCTCTGTTCGGCCGACACGAGCAGGTCATCGCCCTCGGTCTCGCAGACGATGCCAAGACGGGCAAAGCCCATCAGGACGGAGCGGAGATGCTCGACACCGGCCTGGCAGATGCGCAGCGCGGAGCCGGTGACGGCGGCGAGACCGATGAATGAGCCGACCTCGATATGATCGGGACCGATGCGGTAGGTGGTGCCACCAAGCGGGCGGTCGCCGTGGATGGTGAGACAGTTCGTGCCGATGCCTTCGATGCGCGAGCCCAGCGCCACCAGGAAACGCGCGAGGTCCTGGACGTGCGGCTCGCTGGCGGCGTTCCGAAGCACGGTAGTTCCCGTGGCGGCGGCGGCCGCCATGAGCGCGTTTTCCGTGGCCGTGACGCTGGGCTCATCCAGAAACACATCAGCACCGCGGAGCGCCGTGGCGCGCAGCGTGAAGTCTCCATTCACGGTGCAGTCGGCGCCAAGTTGCTCGAGCGCCAGAAAGTGCGTGTCGACGCGCCGCCGGCCGATCACGTCGCCGCCGGGCGGGGGGAGCGTCACCTCCCCGCGTCGCGCGAGGAGCGGACCAGCCAGGAGAATCGACGCTCGAATGCGTGCGCAGAGCTGGGGATCGAGCGCGTCGTCGGAGATCTGGCGTGCATGCACGACGAGCGTGTTCCGCGACGTCCAGTCGGCCGTGACGCCCAGCGTACGCACCAGCTCGACCAGCGTCTCCACATCGCGGATGCGCGGCACGTGCTCCAGCGTCACGGGCTGATCGGTGAGCAGGGTGGCCGCGATGATCGGCAGGGCGGCGTTCTTATTGCCAGCGGGATGGATGGAGCCGGCGAGCGTGTGCCCGCCGTCGACGATGAATTGCGGAGCGGCCATGCGAGGGGTGATGGAAGGGACTGGCGCGAAGGATGCCTTGAGCGGCGTGGCCAAGTCAACCCGTTCCGCGCTTGACAGCACTGGACGAGCCACGTACGCTACCCCTCTTGCGCCCTACCGTTCAGTGAGCCGCATGCAACTTCTCATTGCCGTCATCAACCACGAAGAGCGACTCGACGACATCCTTGCTGGATTCGTCGAGTTGGGCATTACGGGGGCGACTGTTGTGAATAGCGAGGGAATGGGGCGCGTGTTGAGCCACGACGTACCCATCTTTGCGGGCCTGCGTTCGTTGACCGCGCGCTCGCGACCCACGAATCAGACGCTGTTCAGCGTGATCGACGATGGGAAAGTGGACGCGGCCATCGCCCTGATTCAGGAGGTGTGCGGTACGCTCGATGCACCTGGCGCCGGGATCGTCTTCGTGATGCCGGTCTCCCGCGTGGTGGGGCTGGCACCCGAACTGGAGTCCGAAGAGGAGAGAGAGTGACGGACGCGCGAGTTGGCGCTATCCTTGCACGCCCAAGAGGCGCTGGTCCGCGGCGCGTCGGGCCTGCGGGGCGGATGGTGCGCCCGTGATTGCCATCGTGCTTCGTACCATGGCGCACGCGGCTCCGACGGCATCGTCAGGGCATGCACAGGCGATGCTCCTCGGCATGCTGGCGCCAGACTGGGCCGCCCAGATGACGGGGATTTCCAGCGTGGTGATCGCCGTGTCGTTGGTCGCCGTTCTCGCATTGCTCGCGGGCGCGGCGGCGGGCCTTCGGCGGGCGGTGGCGGAGTTGCGGGGGACGGTGGCGAAGCTCTCGCGCGATCTTGCGCCGATGCCGGAACGCCTCCGCTCCATTACCGACAATGTGGATCGTATCAGCACGGTGCTGCGAACGGATGTGGAGAAGGTCAGCCGCACCATCACCGCCGCCAATTCGGGAGTAACGGATGCACTGGCTGGGGCGGAGCGGCGCATCAAGGAGTTGAACGCGTTGCTGCAGGTGGTGCAGAACGAGGCCGAGGACGCGTTCGTATCGGCGGCGGCGACGATCAGGGCCGTCCGTGTCGTCGCCGGCTCGCTCGGCGACGAGGCCGTGGACGCATTAGGCCTCGATGATGACGTGGACGATGATGATGACGTGGACGACCTTGCAGACTATGACGACGACGAGGAGGACGATGATGGTCACGACATCGGAACCCCCGCAGGAGCGGATGAGCGAGCGCCGCGCATCCGCCGCAGGAGCCGACGACCCGGAGATGCACCCGGGATATGAGGTGTTGGCTGCGGTCGCGCTGGGCGCGTTGGCCGGTGCCGGGATCGCGATGCTCCTGCGCCCGGCCGTTCAGCCCTCGCCTGGCGTGCGCGTACTGCGCAATGCCAAGCGTACCGCCGCGCGATATCGTCGAGACGCGCCCAAGCGCGCCGCGGAGTTGCTGGACCGTCTTCCCCTCGAGGACATCGGCGAGTCGTTGGGCGCGCATCTCGCGGCAGCGCGCGAGGCCATCGACGATGTAGTGGCCGAGGAGATCAAGGATCTCCGCAAGGCGATCCGACGGCAACGGAAGCGTCTGGGCGTCTAGCGCGACAGTCTGGATGCGGGCCCACGCCGGACGGACCGCCGAAGAGGCGACGGTGGAACGCGACTGTCTCGCCGGCGCCCCCCGGCTGCGGCGATGGGGAGCGCACGGCGCCGTTGCCTGCATCATCGCGCTCGCCGCGATCGTGCTGGTGCCCGGGACGGCCCATGCATGGACGCCCGGCACCCACATCTTTCTCGGCGAGGCCGTGCTGCGCTCTCTCAGCCTCCTGCCCGGCCAGGTGGCGGCGCTCCTCTCCGCGTTTCCGCATGAGTTCCTGTACGGATCCGTCGCCGCGGACACGAGCATCGCCAAGAAATACGCGCCGGTCGGCCGGCACTGCCACTCCTGGCACGTGGGGCTGGAGATCTACGAACAGGCGCAGGATGAACGTCTGCGCGCCTTCGGGCTTGGCTACCTGTCTCACCTGGCAGCCGATGCCGTGGCGCACAACTACTTCGTCCCGCGCTACCTGGCCATCAGTGCGCTGCTCTCCGGATTAGGGCACAGCTACTGGGAGAGCCGCTTTGAGACGCACCTGGGAGCGGGCTTCAGCCGCCGAGCGCGGGAGATCGTGCTGCTCGATCACGCCGGGGCGGATGAACATCTGGACCGCATCCTGAGCCCTACCATCTTCAGCACGCGAACCAACCGCCGCATCTTCCGCGGGATGGTCTATGTGACTGACACGGAATCGTGGCAGCGTGTCTTCCAGCTCGCCGCGGACAATAGCCGGCGGGACCTGGCGAGTACGGACGTGGGCCGGTACATGGAGCGCTCGTACGACTACATCCTGGACTTTCTCCGCCGCGTGGATGCATCGGAGCCGTTCGCGCTCGACCCGTCCGGCGACAAGGCGCTGAGCCAGGCCAAGCGTGTGCGCCGCGCCGCGCGCCGGAGCGGGATGGCCATCCACGTCGCGGAGGAAGCAGGCCGCCGCTTCGCGATGCCGGAGTCCACGCTGCGCTATGCCGCGGAGCTCTCCGAGCCGCTCTACCCGCCCCCCAGCTCCGACAGGAGCTGATTCACGCGGCGTGGATCGGCGCGTCCTCCGGACTTCCGCATCACGAATCCCACCAGTACGCCGAGGAGCTTCTTCTCACCAGCCTTGAAGCGCTCGGCTTCCGCCGGATGTTCGGCGAGCACCTCGCTCACCCATTGCGCGAGCGTATCGGCGCTCCGCTCCTGCACGAGCCCCTCGCGCTCGGCGATCTGCCGCGGTGGGTCTCCGGATGTCACCATCACGCCAAAGACCTGCTTGGCCGCCGAGTGGCTGAGTACCCCGTTGCGTACGAGCACGAGGAGGGCGGCCAGGTCCGCGGGGCGCACGCGAAAGTCCTCGATGCCGAGGTGCGCGGCGTTGAGCTCGGCCAGTACCTCACTCATGATCCAGTTCGCCGCCGCCTTGGGATCTTCCGACTGCCGCGCAACGCCCTCGAAGTAATCAGCCAACGCTGATGTCGCCGTGAGCACATCGATGTCGTAGCTGCTCAGCCCGTCGTAGGTTGCGCTGAAACGCTCGCGCCGGGCCGCCGGCAACTCCGGGAGTGCGTCCCGGACACCCTCGATCCAACTGGGCGCGAGAATGAGCGGAGGGAGATCAGGCTCCGGAAAGTAGCGGTAATCATGGCTCCCCTCCTTGCTCCGGCTCGGCCGGACCTCCCCCTTCGCGCCATCCCAGAGCATGGTCTGCTGTTGGACCTCCTCGCCATGCTCCAGCGCCATGCACTGGCGCACGAACTCCGCCTCGAGCGCGCGCTCGACGGCGGAGAACGAGTTCATGTTCTTGATCTCGGTCTTCGTGCCGAACCCGGTATTCCCCCTGCGCCGAACGCTGATGTTCGCGTCGACGCGAAGGCTCCCCTCCTCCATGTTCACGTCGCTCACACCCGTGTACTCGAGCATCTGCTTGAGCAACCGGAGGTATGCGGAAGCCTCACCCGCGGCGCGCATGTCCGGCTCGCTCACGATCTCGATGAGCGGGATACCGGCGCGGTTGAGATCAATGGCCGTGTGGCCGGGAACACGATCGTGGATCGACTTGCCCGCGTCCTCCTCCATGTGCACACGCGTGATCCCCACGCTGCGCGGGGCTCCATCCACGCCATGCCCGATCTGCAGCCGTCCATGCTCCGCCAGCGGCTGATCGTATTGCGTGATCTGATAGCCCTTCGGAAGATCGGGGTAGAAGTAGTTTTTGCGCGCGAAGACCGAGACCGGGTTCACCGTGCATCCGAGCGCCAGCGCCGCCCGGACGGCCAGTCGCACCGCCTCCTGGTTGAGCACGGGCAGCGCGCCGGGCAGCGCGAGGCACACCGGGCAGGTGTTGGCGTTCGGCGGGTCGCCATACGCAGCCGAGCAGGGACAGAAGGTCTTGGTGTGGGTGCGCAGCTGCGCGTGCACTTCGAGCCCGACCACCATCTCGTAGTGCTGTGCGAGCTGAGCGGTCGCGGGTGCCGCGGTCACTGGCGCGCCTCCTCGCCAAGGACGCGCTCCAGCGCATAGGCAGCCCGGAACATCCGCTCCTCATTGAAGTGCGAGGCGATAAGCTGCCCGCCCACCGGCAGTCCATCCACGCGCCCGATCGGGAGAGAGATGGCGGGCACGCCCGCCAGGTTCACCGTCGCCGTGAAGATATCGTTGAGATACATCTCGTAGGGCTCCGCCCTGGCGCCGAGCTCGAAGGCCGTGGTCGGTGTGGTGGGCGTGAACAGCAGGTCCACCTCATCATCAAAGACGTCATGGAAGTCCGTGGCGATGAGAGTGCGCACCTCCTGGGCCTTCCGGTAATACGCGTCGTAGTAGCCGGCAGAGAGTACGTAGGTGCCGAGGAGAATGCGGCGCGTCACCTCAGGCCCGAAGCCGCGCGCGCGCGTCTGCTCGTACATCTCGCGCAGCCCCCCGCCGTCACCGTTCATGCGTATGCCATACCGCACGCCATCGAATCGCGCGAGATTCGAAGACGCCTCCGCCGGCGCAATGATGTAGTAGACCGGAATGGCCAGTGCCGTGTGCGGGAGCGAGACCTCGCGCACGCGAGCGCCGAGCCGCTTGAATGCGTCGAGCGCCCGCTCACACCGGGCGCGAATGTCCGCGTTGAGCGAGTCCGGGAAGTATTCGGTCGGCACGCCGATGACCAGTTCGCGTATGTCGCCGCGCGCTTCGTCCTGGTAGCGCGGCACGGGCTCGGTTGCGCTCGTGGAATCGCGCGGATCGTGTCCGGCGATCACCTCCAGGGCGAGAGCGGCATCGTCCACGCTGGCACCCAGCACACCCACCTGGTCGAGCGAGGAGGCGAAGGCCACCAGACCGTATCGGCTCACGCGACCGTACGTGGGCTTCACGCCCACGACACCGCAGAACGCCGCGGGCTGCCGAACGGATCCGCCCGTCTCCGACCCCAGCGCGATGCGGACGATCCCCGCCGCGACGGCGGCGGCGGATCCACCCGATGACCCGCCCGGCACGCGCGCCGGGCAGAGTGGATTGCGTGCGGGGCCATAGGCGCTGAACTCGGTGGAGGATCCCATCGCGAATTCGTCCATGTTGGCCTTGGCCACCAGGATCGCGCCCGCCTCTCGCAAGCGCCGCGCGACGGTGGCCTCGTACGGACTCACGTAGCCCTCGAGCATTTTCGATCCGCACGTGGTGGGGAGCGTGCGCGTCGCGATGTTGTCCTTCACCACCACCGGCACGCCGGCCAGCGGGCCGGGCACAGTACCCGAGGCGGCCCGTGCGTCCACGTCGCGCGCATCGCGCAACGCCTGCTCTCGATCGGACCAGAGGATGATGTTGAGCCCCTCCGGGCCGGCGCGCACGTCGCGCATGCGATCGAAGCTCCGCACCACAGCCTCCTCGGCGGAGCGGGCGGCGGCCGGGTCGTGGCCGGGCTCGGAGGCGTTGCTCATTCCGCGGCCCCGCCAGCGTCCTCGTGCGTGGCGAGCCGCGGCACGAGGAGCAGCCCGTCACGCATGGCGGGCGCGAAGCGATCGAGCGGTTCCGCGAGGGGCAGCTTGGGGCCCGCGTCCTCGCGCAGGGGAAGGCCCGCATCTCCCACGCCGACGCTCGGTGTGACGCCCTCGGTCGACACCTGCGCCAGGATCTCCATGTGGCTCAGGATGGTGCTCAGCTGGGTGGTCAACTCGGGGAGTCGCTCCTCGTCGATGGCGATCCGCGCCAGCGAGGCGACATGCAGTACATCGTCACGCGATACAGCCATTCACTCCCACTCCTTCTCGAGGCCGGCGTAGGCAACGACGAGCCGCTTGCGGCCCACGGCTTCGTCGTCAAAATCGATGGTGACCTTGACGTCGCGCCCCACGCCGGAGAGCTCCACCACAGATCCCGCGCCGAACCGCGCATGGCGCACGCGCTCGCCCTTGACCAGGCGCGGCGCGTCCTGCGAGAGATCGATGTCCGGATCCGCACGACCGTTGAGCGACACCGTGCGCCCTGGACGGCGCATCGAGGGCGTGGGCGGCAGCACCGCGCGCCCCGCTCCGCGCAGCCGGATGGTGGAGCGTTGCTCCAGCATGGCGGGCGGGATCGCGGTGAGGAAGCGCGACGGCAGCGACGGCATGGTCTCCCCGTTTCGCCTGCGGCTCCGCGCGTACGTGAGATAGAGCTTCCGTTGCGCGCGCGTGATACCCACGTAGAAGAGCCGCCGCTCCTCCTCCAGGGTGGCGGGATCATCCAGGGAGCGACTCAACGGGAAGAGCCCTTCTTCGAGGCCGGTGATGAAGACCAGGGGAAACTCGAGCCCCTTGGCGTTGTGGAGCGTCATCATCAGCACCGCGTCGCTCGTGGGGTTCTGTCGATCGAAATCGGTGATGAGTGCGGCGCGCTGCAGAAAGTGGTCGAGCGGAGTGAGACCAAGCTCACCCCCCTCCTCCATCACCGCTTCCGCCGCTCCAGTAATGAGCTCGCGGACGTTCTCGATGCGCTCCGCGCCCTCGGGTCCCTCTGCCGCGAGCGCCTCGCCGTAGTGAATCTCCTGCACCAGCTCGCGGAGCAATTCGTCCACGGCCGCATCGACGGCGCGCGCGCGGAAGCGGGCGAGGAGCTCCGCAAAGCCCCGCAGCGCGGACCGGACCGCGGGGCGCATCTCTTCGAGGAGGTCGGCCCGCGCGGACGCGACGAGCAGCGGCACGCCGGCGCGCCGAGCGGCGACCGCCAGCAGTTCCAGGGTGGAGTCTCCGATGCCACGACGCGGCACTCGCACGGCACGCAGAAACGCTTCGTCATCCGCGGGATTGGCAATGAGCTTCAGGTAGCTCATGAGATCGCGGATCTCCCGCCGGTCGTAGAAGCGTACCGCACCCACAAGCCGGTACGGCAGCGCCCGCCGCCGCAGGGCCTCCTCCATGGAGCGGCTCTGCGCATTGGTGCGGTAGAGTATGGCAATATCGCTCAGCTCCACGCGCTGCGCCGCCTGGCGTGCGATGATCTCGCCCGCGATCCAATCGGCCTCGTCCCGGTCGTCGAGCGCTCCAATGACTTCCACCCGCTCGCCGGAGGGCCGTGTTGCGCGGAGCGTCTTGCCGCGTCGCGCCGTGTTGGCGCTGATCACAACGTTCGCCAGCTCGAGCACCTCCGGTGTGGAGCGATAGTTCTCCTCCAGCCGCACTGTCCGCGCGCCCGGAAAATCCTTCTCGAAGTCGAGAATGTTGCGGATGTCGGCGCCGCGCCAGCCGTAGATGGATTGATCGTCGTCGCCGACCACGAACACGTTGCCGTGCCCGCCGCCCAGCAGGGTGATCAGCCGATACTGCGCGCGGTTCGTGTCCTGGTACTCGTCGACCAGAATGACCCGGAAGCGGTCGCGGTAGATGGCCAGACGGTCGGGGTGCTGCTCGAACAGCCGCACAGGCAGCAGCAGGAGGTCGTCGAAATCCGCGGCGTTCGCCTCGCGCAACGCGGTCTCGAGACGCGGGTAGATCTGCGCAACCGCGCGGCTCATGGGATCGTTGGCCAGCGACGCGTACTCTTCTGGTGACACGAGCGCGTTCTTGGCATCGGAAATGGCCGCGCGAATCGCCTTCGGTGTCCATTGTTTCTGCGAGATCCGCAGCTGGTCCATCACCCGCTTGAGGGCGGACAGCGCGTCGGCCTCGTCATAGATCGTGAAGCTGGGCGTGCGGTGGACGAGCGCCGCCTCGCGCCGGAGGATGCGTGCGCCGATCGCGTGGAAGGTGCCGGTCCACATTCCGCCGGGGGTCTCGCCGAGCAGCCGCGCCACCCGCGCGCGCATCTCCTCCGCCGCCTTGTTGGTGAAGGTGACAGCCAGGATGTAGCGGGGATCAACGCCGTGGTGTTCCACTAGGCGCGCGATGCGCCGGGTCAGGACGCGCGTCTTCCCCGAGCCGGCGCCGGCGAGCACGAGCATCGGTCCCTCGAAGTGACGCACGGCCTCCTGCTGGGCGGGATTCAGCCCGGCGAGCGCGCCGGCCTCCGCGGTGGTTGCGTTCATCCTCGTAGTATAACGTCGAACGTCGCCCCACGATCCGAGGCCGCCAGCACGAGCTTCCCCTGATGATTGTCCTCGACAATGCGCTTGGCGAGCGAGAGCCCGATGCCCCATCCGGAGTCCTTGGTGGAGAATCCGGCCTCGAAGATGCGCGACCGCATGTCGCGCGGAACGCCGGGGCCGTCGTCCGCCACGCGCACGCGCACGCGCTCCCCGTCCAGTCGCTCCGCGCTGATGGCGATGCTGCCGCCCCGGCCCGCCAAGGCGTCCACGGCGTTCTTGGCCAATGCCTCGAGCGCCCACTCGAGCAGCACCACGTCACCCTGCACCAGGAGGGGCCGATCGACGCAGGCCGCGGTGATGCTGACACGCGCGGCGAGCGTGGGCACGCGGGCCTGGAAGTAGCGCGCGATGCGCTGCGCCAGCTCGCCCACGTCCACCGCCTCGCGGCGCGGTGGGCGGCCGATGCGCTCGAAGCGATGGGCCACGCGCTCGAGCCGTTCCAGGTCCCCGTCCATGTGCGCGATGGCGGAGGCCGCGACCGGATCGTCGCTGCGCTCCCGCAGCAGCTCCACCCACCCACTCAGGCTGGAAAGCGGAGTGGCGAGCTGGTGCGCGGACTCGCGGGCCATTCCCGCCCATACGCGCTCGCGCTCAACACGGCTGCGGATGCGGAGCACGTAGGCGCCGCCCACGAAGATGATAACGAGCACCACGGTGAGGAACACGGGAATCAAGCGCAGGCTCGTGGTGAGCTCGCTATCGCCGTAGTGTACGGCGCCGAAGCCGGGCGTTACAACCGGCGGGTTCTGGTGATCGAGCGTCGCCACGTAGTCACGGACGCGTGGATCGTTGATCGGGGCGTCAAACGGAAGGTTCGCCTGGAACCTCGGCTGCCCTGCCGTATCGGTGACGATCAACGGTACGCCGAGATCGCGAATGCGCGTCGCCAGATCGAGCAGCGCCTCGTTGCCCGCTTCCTCGCGCGGATCGTTCAGCGCCCGGTACACACGCGCGTACATCTGCGCCGATCGGGATGCGTCGCGCCGCAGTTCCATTACGACGCGTCGCGAGTACAGGATGTATGAGCCGAGCAGGAGCACGAGCACGAGCCCGAGGATCGCGACCGGCGCGCCGCGACGCATCGGCTAGCCCAGCACGGCGGCGCCGAGATACGGCTGCAGCACGTCCGGCACCGCGACCGTGCCGTCGGGGCGCTGATAGTGCTCGAGGATCGCGATGATGGTCCGCGGGAAGGCGAGCCCTGACCCATTGAGCGTGTGCACGAAACGCGGCTTCTCCCCTGGCCCCGGCCGATAGCGAATGTTCGCCCGCCGCGCCTGAAAATCCGTGAACGTGCTGCACGAGGACACTTCGAGCCACTTCCCCACGCCAGGCGCCCAGACCTCGAGATCGTACGTCTTTGCGCTGGCGAAGCCCGTGTCGCCCGCCGCCAGGAGCAGCACGCGATACGGCAGCCCGAGCTTCCGCAACAGTGACTCGGCTTGCCCCGTGAGCAGTTCCAGCTGCTCTGCCGTGTGCTCGGGAGCACAGTAGCGCACCAGCTCCACCTTGTCGAACTGATGCACGCGCAGCAGCCCGCGCGTGTCCTTCCCGTGGGCACCCGCCTCGCGCCGGAAGCATGGCGTGTACGCCGTCGTGGCCACCGGGAGCGCCGTCCCTTCGATCACCTCGTCGCGGTACAGATTGGTGAGTGGCACCTCCGCCGTGGGGATGAGAAAGAGATCGTCCGTGGTGACGTAGGCATCGTCCTCGAACTTGGGCAGCTGGCCCGTGCCGGTCATCGTCTGCCGGTTGACGAGGAAGGGGAGCCAGTACTCGGTGTAGCCGTGCTCGCGCGTATGCACATCGAGCATGAAGGTCATGAGCGCCCGGACCAGGCGCGCCCCGACGTCGCGGAACACGACGAAGCCGGACCCGGTCACCTTCGCGCCGCGCGAGAGCTCGAGGATGCCGAGCTGCTCGCCGATCTCCCAGTGCGGGCGGATGCCGGCCGCCTCCCGCGGGGTGCCCCAGCTGCGCACGACCGTGTTGCACTCCTCGTCCCCCTCCGGCACGTCGGGCAGGGGGATGTTGGGCAGCTCGAGCATCAGCCGGCCAAGCTCGCCATCGATGGCAGCGAGGCGGCGCTCCTCCTCGGCGATCGTCTCGCCGAGTGCGCGGGTGCGTTCGATCAGCTCGCTCGCGTCCTCGCGCGCTCGCTTGAGGCGGGCCACCTCCTGGCTGGCCGCGTTGCGCGTGGCCTTGTGCGCGTCCATCACCTGAATGACAGCGCGACGCTCGTGGTCCAGCGCGGTGGCGCGATCGATGAGCGGGCCAAGCACGTCGAGTTGGCCGCGCCTGCGCATCCCGTCGCGCAACTCGGCGGCATGGTCGCGAAGCAGTCGCGGGTCGAGCACGCTCAGTTCTTGGGCAACCCCGGGGCGAACGACCGGAAATTGCAGTTGGGATCCACGACCATCTGCACCCGGAAGCTCCGTGGCGGCAGCGCCGGATCGCCGGCAGTGGTCGTATCGCTCGCGTTGATCTCCAGAATCTTCAGCTTGGAGTAGACGAACGGCGCGAACCCGAACCCGCCCGAGCACTCGGGCGGCTGGGCCTGAACGACCAGCACATCGCCGGGCTGAACGGCGATGCTGGCGGTATCGCTGTAGCCGCTCGTGGGCGCCTCGAGCAAGGACTCGAACGAGGTGTTCACTTTCTGAATGGCGGCGGCGCCGAACCCGCCCAGTGCCAGCGGGGCGAGCGCCAGTGCCTGCCCGTCCCGGATATCGAACGCCACGTCGTAGTTGGACGAGCCGTCGGTCAGCACCGCCTGCCCCTGCGACGTATTGATAGCACTCGGGGCGCTGAGCGGAGTGCCACTGAACGCGAAGACGGTCAGGACGGCCTGAAAGGTATCGGAGGTCGCGCCAAGGCCCGTCGGATTGCCGCATGCGGCCATCGCGAGCACACCGGCGGCGAGAAGAAGCGATTTGCCCGTCATGACCATGAACGAGAAGAGCGATGCTGCCACGGCATGTGCGGAAAGAATATCGTGCGGGACAGGTGAGTTCAAGCGATTGCATCGCTTGACTTCGCTTCGGGCGGTTTCTAGCTTCGCAGCACCCCCGCAGGAGGACCGCATGCCCACCATCCACGATCTTGTCGCCGCACTGCGCCGGCGTGAGGGAGTCGACGCCGCCGTGGTCCTCGGACGCGACGGGCTGCTCATTGATGGCAGCGCGATCCCGACACTCGATGCCGAGGGGATCGCGGCACTCATTCCGGCGCTCGTGAACGCCGCGGATGAGCTCGGGACGCAGATGGAACGCGGGCCGGTGGCAACCGCCATCGTGGAATACGCGCAGGGCATCGCCATTGTCTCCGTGCTCTCCGGCGATGCCATCTTACTGGTAGTGGCGCGTCCTGGCGCGCAGCTCGGCGCGCTGCTCTTCGAGCTCCGGCGGCATCGCACGGACCTCGCCGCACTCATCTAGCAGCTAGCAGCCTGGTGCGGGGTGGCTGCACCGGCTTCCTGTCCGGACGACTCACCGCTTCTCGAGAGAACGATGGACGCTTTGCATGTTCTGGTCGCCGACGACGAGCCGCACATCGGACGCATCATCAAGATGAAATTGGAGCAAGGGCCATTTCGCGTCACGCTGGCCTATGATGGACGCGAGGCGCTCGACGTGCTGGAGCGCGACGACGACCTCGCGCTGGTGCTGCTCGATCTCATGATGCCGCGACTGAGCGGGCTCGATGTCCTTCAGCGGATGCGCGAGACGCCGCGCTGGGCCCACATTCCGTGCATCGTGCTCACCGCGGCCGGGCAGGAGCAGCAGCACCGGCGCGCCATGGAGCTCGGGGCCAACGAGTTCCTCACGAAGCCGTTCAGCCCGAAGAAGCTGTACGGCCGCGCGGCGGAGCTGGCTGGGGGTGGGGGCGGGGGCGGGGGCAAGACGTTCGGAGCGGCCGGCGCATGAGCCAGTGGGCCGTGATCCTGGCGGGGGGCGTCGGTTCGCGATTCTGGCCCCTCAGCACGCCCCGCCGGCCGAAGCAACTGCTCCCACTCGTGGATGACGACCCGTTGCTGGTGGATGCGGTGCGCCGCGTGCTGCCGCTGGTCTGCGCGGATCACGTGCTGGTGATCACGAGTGCCGCGCTCGCGCCCGCCGTGCGCACCGCGCTCCCCGAGCTGCCCCGAGAGAACGTGCTGGCTGAGCCGCGTCCGGCCGGCACGGGACCGGCCCTCGCCTGGGCAGCGGCGGAAATCGTCCGACGTGGCGGCGGCGGCGCGCTCATGCTCTCCACGCACGCTGACTGGGCGATCGGCGACGCCGAGGCGTTTCGTGCCACGCTGGTGCGCGCGGCGGGCGCGGCGGGCCGCCACCGCGGCCTCGTCACCGTGGGCATCGTGCCCTCCCGCCCCGATCCGGGCTTCGGGTACATCCAGCCCGGCGGCGACGTGGACGGAGCGCGGCGCGTCGCGCGGTTCGTCGAAAAGCCCGACCGCGCCACGGCGGAGCGGATGGTGCGCGACGGCTATCTCTGGAACTCCGGCATTTTTGCCTGGCGCGCCGGAGACTTCCTGGACGAGGTGCGAGCGCACGCACCGGAAATCGCCGGCGCCCTTCCCCTTGCCGAAGGCGGCGAACCGGAGCGCTTCTTCGAGGCGGTGCAGCCCATCTCCGTGGATCAGGGCGTGCTGGAGCGGAGCACACAGGTCCTCGTGCTTCCCGGCGACTTCGGCTGGGATGATGTCGGCACGTGGGCGGCACTCAGGCGTGTGCGCCGGCTCGACGTGCAGGGCAACGCGATCAGCGGCGCTGCCTACCCGGTGGATGCGCGCGACAACGTGGTCCATGCCGAAGGGGACACCGTGGTACTCTACGGCGTGTCGAACCTGGTGGTCGTGACACGCGACGGGCTCACCCTGGTCACGACTGTGGACCGCGCGGCGCACCTGAAGGAGCTTCTGGCCGAGTTGCCCGCAGCCGTCCGCGACGCACCGTGACCGCGCTCGTTCTATACGACGACGCGCAGGCGCGTTCATTCGAGCCGTTCGCGCTCACGCGGCCACTCGGCGAGATGCGGGCCGGCAGTGCGCTCATCCGGCATCGATGGGAGCGGGCGCTGGACACAACGACAGAGAGCGCGATCGCGGCACCCCATCTCGCCGACTTCGACGAGCTGGATGCCCCGCCGGTACTCCACGGGGAGCACGTGCTCCCGGCCGGCACTATCGTCGCCAACAGTCGTTGCGTGGTCTCTCTCGGCCAGTGCGCCGGCGACGCCGCGGTGTGGACGTGCGACGGGCGCGTCGCCGCCGTCCGTCTCGGAGGTGACGTCGCTCTCGAACGACTGGCGGACGGGAGCGCAGTACTGGACGCGATGGCCGGGGACGGATACACCGCGACCATTCGCGGGCGGTGGCTGGATGCGGTGTGGGACTTCATCGCGCAGCTCATTCCGCAGCTCCAGGAGGACATCGAGGTGATCGGCCCGCGGCTCGATTGCGTCGCACCGGCCCACGCGGCGGTCAGCGGGACGAGTCGGTTGTACGTCGAGCGCGGCGCGGTGGTGGAGCCGCTCGCGTACTTCGACGTCTCGGCGGGAGCGGTGCTGGTGCGGCGCGGCGCGACGGTGCGCGCCTTCACGCGCCTGGCTGGTCCATGCATTATCGCGAGCGGAGCGACGGTGCAAGGGGAGCGCATTTCCGGCTGTGCCATTGGCGAACGGAGCATCGTGCACGGCGAGATGAGCGAGACGATCGTCCTCGGCCATGCCAACAAGGCGCACGATGGCTTTGTGGGCCACTCGTATCTCGGACGCTGGGTGAACCTGGGCGCGGGCACCATCACCAGCAATCTCAAGAATACATACGGTGTGGTGGCGCTCTGGACGCCGCAGGGAGTGCGGAGCACCGGCCTGAGCAAGCTCGGCACGCTGTTCGGCGATCACGTCAAGACGGGCATCGGACTCCGGCTCACCACGGGGAGCGTCATCGGGAGCGGCAGTAACGTGTACGGGAGCGTCATGCCACCCAAGTACGTGCCGCCCTTCTCGTGGGGCGAGGGGACGGCGCTGTCCGACTACGAGATTGGCCGCTTCCTCACCGTGGCGGAGCGGGTGATGGCGCGACGCGGGATCACGCTCAGCGATCGCGCCCGGCGCTGCCTGTCCGCGGCGCATGCGCACAGTCGGAGCGCAATCGCATGAGGCTGTGGATGCTGGGCAGCGGGAGCCGTGGCAACGCGGTGCTGCTCGAGTCGCGCGGGCATCGGGTGCTCATCGACGCCGGGTTCGGCGCGGGGATCCTGGCGCGCCGGCTCGCGGCGATCGGCGTGTCGGGCGAGTCGATCGACGCCGTTCTCATCACGCACGAGCATCTGGATCATGTGCGCGGCGTCTGCGCGGGCGCGAAGCGATGGGGATGGAGCGTATACGCGACAGCCGGAACCATTGCGGCCTACCCTGCGCTCCATGATCACAACCCGCACTGCCTGCGTGCGGCGGAGACGATCGAACTGCCGGCGTTCTCCATTTGCGCCGTGGCAACGCCCCACGATGCGGCGGAGCCGGTGGCTTTCATTGCCACGGCTCGCGCAACCGGCGCACGGGCTGGCGTGGCGTACGATCTCGGCCATGCCAATGGCTCGCTCCGCACGGCGCTGCAGGATCTCGACCTGCTCGTACTGGAGGCCAACCATGACGAAGGGATGCTGCGGGCAGGACCGTACCCGCCGTCCGTCCGCCATCGCATAGCGGGGAGCCACGGGCATCTGAGCAACCGCGCCGCCGCGGCGATTGCTCGAGAGTGCGCACATGGGCAACTGGCCCATCTGGTGCTGGCGCACCTGAGTGACTCATGCAACGACCCGACGCTCGCCACGCGGGCTGTGCAGGCCGCGCTCGGCCGCACGCGCTTTCGGGGTGCTGTTCATGTGGCGCCGCAACACGATGTGTGCGGGCCGTTCGTTGCGCGGCGCGCACCTCAGTACCGCGCCGCGCAGCTCTCGCTGGAGTTGTGAAACGGCGAGGGGATGAAACGGCGAGGGTGTAAGGGAGTAGGGTATCGGGTAGGGAGCGAGAGGAGTCCTCGCCCCCAGTCCGTTCCCCCTACACCCGACCCCCTACTCCCTATACCCCAGCTCCTCAGTACATCCCGCCCATGCCACCGCCGGGCGCGGCCGGTGCTGGTGCGGGCGGCTCCTTCTTCTCGACCACCAGGGCCTCGGTGGTGAGGAGAAGACCGGCGATCGAGGCGGCGTTCTGCAATGCCGTCCGCGTCACCTTGGTGGGGTCGATCACGCCCGCTTCCACCAGGTTCTCGTAGGTGTCGGTGAGCGCGTTGTAGCCGTAGTTGTTGTCCTTCGACGAGCGAATCTTCTCGACGACGATGGACCCCTCCGCGCCGGCATTCTGCACGATCATGCGCATGGGCTCCTCGACCGCGCGGCGGACGATATCCACGCCGATCTGCTCGTCGGAGTCATCGAGCTTGAGGCTCTTGAGCGCCCGCTGCGCACGAATGAGCGCCACGCCGCCACCGGGGACGATACCTTCCTCCACGGCGGCGCGTGTGGCGTGCAGCGCATCCTCCACGCGGGCCTTCTTCTCCTTCATCTCGGCTTCCGTCGCGGCGCCGACGTTGATCACGGCCACGCCGCCGGCAAGCTTCGCCAGCCGCTCCTGGAGCTTCTCCTTGTCGTAGTCGGAAGTGGACTTGTCGACGGCGACCCGGATCTCGTTGATGCGACCCTGGATCTTGCCCTCCTCACCTGCGCCATCGATCAAGGTGGTGTTGTCCTTGTCGACCACGATGCGCTTCGTGCGGCCCAGGTCGTTCACCACGGCGTTCTCGAGCTTGAAGCCCACCTCTTCGGAGATCACCTGGCCCCCCGTGAGCACCGCGATGTCCTGCAGCATGGCCTTGCGCCGGTCGCCGAAGCCGGGCGCCTTGACGGCGCAGACACGGAGCGTGCCGCGCAGCTTGTTGACCACGAGCGTGGCCAGCGCCTCGCCCTCGACATCCTCGGCGATGATCAGAAGGGGCTTGCCCATCTGCGCCACCTTCTCGAGGATCGGCAGCAGGTCCTTCATCGAGGAGATCTTCTTGTCGTGAATGAGAATGAGTGCATCCTCGAGCACGGCTTCCATCTTCTCCGGGTCGGTCACGAAATAGGGCGAGAGGTAGCCGCGGTCGAACTGCATGCCCTCGACGGTCTCGAGATCCGTCTCGAGCCCCTTCGCCTCTTCGACCGTGATCACGCCGTCCTTGCCGACCTTCTCCATCGCCTCGGCAATGAGGTTGCCGATCTCGGCATCGTTGTTCGCGGAGATGGTCCCCACCTGCGCGATCTCCTTCTTGCCGCTCGTCGGGACGCTGATCTTCCGCAGCTCCTCAACCGCCGCCACCACAGCCTTGTCGATGCCGCGCTTGAGCGCCATGGGATTGATGCCGGCGGTGACGTTCTTGAGCCCTTCGCGGAAGATCGCCTGCGCCAGCACCGTCGCGGTGGTCGTGCCATCACCCGCGAGGTCGGAGGTCTTGGTGGCAACCTCCTTGACCATCTGGGCGCCCATGTTCTCGAGGGGATCGCTGAGCTCGATCTCCTTGGCGACAGTCACGCCATCCTTGGTGACCGTGGGCGCGCCAAACTTCTTGTCGATGACGACGTTCCGCCCCTTGGGGCCGAGCGTCACCTTCACGGCATCGGCCAGCTGGTCGATCCCCCGCTTGAGGGCCGCGCGCGCCTCGGTGTCGAAATAGAGTTCTTTACTAGCCATAAGTCAGCTCGATGAGTTGGAGAGTAGTAGTTGGCTGTGTCACGCGATCAATGGTGCGTCGTGGCCGGCAGGGTATCGCCCGGTTGCGGCCGGCGCCCCGCCCTGCGCCGCGAACCTCACCCGACGATCGCGAGGATGTCCGATTCGCGCAGGATCAGGTACTGATCGCCATTGAGGGTGACTTCCGTGCCGCTGTACTTGCCGTACAGCACCTTGTCACCGACTTTGACTTCCATCGGCACCCGCTTGTCCTTCTCGAAGCGTCCAGGACCGGCCGCAATCACCTCGCCCTCCTGCGGCTTCTCCTTGGCAGTATCGGGGATGTACAACCCCCCACGCATCTGCTCGCTCTCCTCGAGCGGCTTCACAACGACACGATCGGCCAGCGGGTTGACCTTCACCGCTGCCGCGCTCTTGGTGGCCATAGGTCGCGTTCCTCCTCGGTAGTATAGGTTCACCACATCCCTGCGGCGGTGCGTTGTTAGCACTCTCCGTCCGTGAGTGCTAACAGGAGTGAAAATAATGGGCCCCGGGACGGGCGTCAACGCGCCCTCGCACGCGGCATACCAGCAAATCACGCCACCGGTGCGACGTCTGCGCCCGGCGAAGTGCCGCAATGTCACGCCTCTCGGACGTCACCTGCCGAGTCGGCAGGAGAAATCCACGGCCGCGCTTCAGCACACAGGCCACCCGCTTGCAGCCTGCTCAGGGCAGGAAGGCGACCGCGAGGATCGCGCCATCCGTGATCGCCCATGCAATGAGCGCGGCGTACATTCCGCGCTTGTGCTCCCCCCCGCTCATGCGTCTGCAGCGCACCAGCCAGGGGACCAGCACCACGCTCCACGCGGCCGCGGCCAGCGCCAGAGCCAGCCACCCTCGCGCACCCGCGCCATACAGCCGGGCGGCCCGCGCGAAGCAGAGGAACGCAGCCGCCGCCGCGCCAAGCGCCAGCCCCAAGCTCCGTCGCATGCCGAGCACGACGGCGAGGGTTCGGTCGCCGCGGCGCAGGTCCTCGTCCAGTTGATACAGCTGCGTGAGCGGGTAGAGCGCGGCAAAGAGCAGAGCGAACGCGACGAATGTCCAGCCGGCGGCGCTCGTGAGCGGCCGACCGGTTGCCGCCCATCCAGCGTACGGCGTCAGCGCCCCGAAGCCGACCATGTTGATGATCCAGTCGGCACCACCCACGGATTTGAGACGAACGGGCGGGGCGCTGTACAGCAGCGAGAGCACGACGCAGATGACGTACGCGATCGCGAATTCCCGCGGCAGGAGTAGCGCAATGCCCTGCCCCACGGCCATGAGCGCGATGCCCCAGAGCGCGAGGTGTTGCGGCGGAGGCGGCGGGGCATCCAGATAGCCGATGTCGCCGTCATCCCGGTCGAAGGCGCTGTTGAGGGCCAGCGTTCCCCCGTTCAGGCATACGACCCATGCGATCAGTGCTACGGCGAGCGCGCCGGGCGTGGCACCGCGTGGCGGTGCGCCTCCGCTGCGGGCCAGGAAGAAGCCGAGCGCGGTATGGACCGCCATGATCGGCCACTCGCGCGGCCGCAGGTGAAGGATGTAGCTGAACGCCTCACCCGGCAGGAGCCGGTATCCGACGCGCCGCGCCGCCGTCAGCGACCTGGCGCGGTCGTCATGTGACGTCACCTGCGGCACGACTCGGCGAGGAGATCGTGCGCTATCTGGAGGCCGAGCAGCGTGAGAAACGGCTCCACCTGTTGCACTTCCTCGCAGAGCGGCGCGATCGACTCGGCCAGCCCGCCCGTTGCAACGACGCGCGGGACCGCGGCGGAGGGCCACTCGCGCTTGATCCGCCGCACGAGGCCATCCACCGCATCGGCAGTGCCCAGCATCACGCCGGAGCGGATGCATGCTTCCGTGCGCCTGCCGATGGCGCGTTCCGGCGCCACGAGCTCCGTCGCCGGGAGCTTGGACGTGCGGCTCACGAGCGTATCCGCCGAGGTGCGAACGCCGGGCGCGATGATGCCTCCCAGGAAGACGCCGTCCGCCGTGATGCAGTCGTAGGTCGTGGCGGTGCCGAGATCCACGACGATCGTATCGGCGTGGTACAGACGGCTGGCCGCGAGCGTGTTGATGATCCGGTCCGCTCCCACAGTGAGTGGTTCTTCGACGTCCAGCACAACAGGAAGCGGCGCGCTCGCATCGATGACAATCGTGCGCACGCCAAGCCAGCGCTCGCATGCCTGCACGAGAGGCCCGGTGACGGGCGGAACGACGGACCCGATGACGGCACCGAGCACCGCGCCCGTCTCCACCGCCGCTGAACGAAGCAGGGCGTGCAGCATGATGCCGATCTCGTCGGGGGTGCGTGCCGCGTCCGTCATGATACGCCAATGCGCGTGCACGCGCGCACCATCGAAGAGTCCGATCGTCGTCTCGGTGTTGCCGACATCGAACGCGATAATCACCTCTCGTCCTCCAGGATGAGTGAGCCGGTCCGACACGCCACGTCACCATCAGCCGTACGCACGACGAGTGCACCGCGACAGTCGATGCCCCGCACTTCGCCGCGCGCTGGCTCGCGACAGCGCCGGCCGGAGGCTACGTCACGAGCCGCGTAGTCCGCAAGCTCTGGGGTGGTGAGCGGGCCACGCGCAGCGGCGGCCGCGCGCAGCGCCGGGAGCAGCCGGACGAGCAGTTCGCCGCGGTTGCATCCGGTGCTCAGCCCGGCGGCGCGCGGCTGATCCGATGGTGCGCGCACATTGATGCCGAGCCCGATCGCCACCCAATCGAGCTGCGCGTCGCGCCAGCGCGTCTCCACGAGGATGCCGGCAAGCTTGCCGGATGGCAGATAGAGATCGTTGGGCCACTTGAGCTGGACCGGCACCGGCGCGGCGGAGTCCAGCACCGGCGCCAGCGCCAGCCCCAGCCGGATGGAGAGGACCTCGATAGCCTCGGCATCGGCTGGCCGTTCAACGAGCGTGAGCCAGATGCCTGCACCGGGCAACGAGGTCCATGGCCGTCCGAGTCGTCCGCGGCCGGCGCGCTGAGCATCGGCCACCACGAGGGTGCCAGCCGGAGCGCCGGAGGCCGCGAGCGCATGGGCCAGATCGAAGGTCGAGGACACCGTGTGCCGCACCTCCACGCGCGGAAGCTCGAGGGCTGCGCGCAGCGCATCGGCACTCCAGCCGTCATACGTCACCGGGTCGCTCATGAGCGCCACAGGAGTTGGCGTTGGATGTGGAGACTCATGGGATGGTGACGATCAGTCTGGCGCGCGAAGCGACCACGCTAGCCGACGACACGGGCGTAGAAGGCCTCGTATTGCGCGACGATGTCGCGCTCGGAGAATCGCGCGCGTGCATCGGCGGCGGCCGCCTCACTCATGGTCTGCCAGTGCGCGCGATCGCCGAGCATGGCCGCGGCAGCCGCCGCCATCCCCTCCACGTCCCCCACGGCGCACAGGGTCCCGGTGACGCCGTCATCCACGACTTCCGGCAACCCACCCGCGCGCGATGCCACCACGGGCACGCCGCACGCCAGCGCCTCCAGCGCGCTGAGCCCGAACGACTCGCTCTCGCTCGGCAGCAGGAAGAGATCGGCACTCGCGAGGAGCGGCGCCACCGCATCAAGGCGGCCGAGGAAATACGTATCATCGTGCACACCAAGGGTGCGCGCCATCTCCTCTGCTGCCGCTCGTTCCGGTCCATCTCCCACCATCACGAGCGCGCACCGGAGCTGCCGCCGTACGAGCGCGAAAATGCGCACGACGTCCGTCACACGCTTCACGGGGCGAAAGTTGGAGACGTGCATGAGAATGGGCCGATCACTCCCGATCTGCTCGCGGAGCACCGGCACATAGCGGTCACGATCGTAGACCGCGGGATCGATGAAGTTGTGGATCACCTGGACGTCGCACCCAGCGCACCCGAACGCATTGAAGGTCTCCTCCTTGAGAAAGCGGGAGACCGCGGTCAGCCCATCGGACCGCTCAATGGAAAACTTGGTGATGGCACGGAAGGACGGATCCTGCCCGATGAGGGTGATGTCGGTCCCATGGAGCGTCGTCGCGATGCGGACGTTGGTGCCGTTGTCCTCGAGCATCTCACGTGCGATCCAGGCGCTCGTGGCGTGCGGAATGGCGTAATGCGCGTGGATCAGATCCAGGTGATAGGCGCGGGCCACCTCGTGCATCCGCACTGCCAGAGCGAGGTCGTACGGCGGGAACTCGAACAGCGGGTAGCGCGGGACCTCCACCTCATGGAAGAAGACATGCGGCAGGAAGGCCGGCAGTCGGAATGGTTGCTGGTACGTGATGAAGTGGATCTCATGGCCATGCGCGGCGAGCGCAATGCCAAGCTCAGTCGCCACGGCGCCGGAGCCGCCGTACGTCGGGTAACACGTGATGCCGATCTTCATGCCCAGGGTCCGTGGGAAGCAGAGGTCGGGGTGGCGTTCCACCATGCGGCGGCGCGCCGCGTGGCGTCAGCCGCCGTCGGATCCAATAGAACGACGCGCTCGAGCGGGAGCTGATGGCGAAACCAGGTGCGCTGCCGCTTGGCGTACTGCCGTGTGCGGATGACCACCTCCTCGATGGCGTCCGCGCGGCTGCACCGCCCCCGTACGTACTCTCGAACGGCCGCGTAGCCCGTCGCGTTCCATGCGGGGGCGTCGTCGGGGAGTTGGCGCGCGAGCTCGGCCACTTCCTCCGGCCAGCCGGCGTTGAACATGGCATGCACGCGCGCGACGATGGCGGCATGCAGCGCCGGGCCGGAATCGATCAGAAGGAAGCGCCCTGCTACCCGCGCCGCACGTGCGGCGTGCGCGTGCCACCGCGAGAGCGGCACGCCCGTGAGGAGCGCCACTTCGAGCGCCCGCAGGAGCTGTGCGCGCCCCAACTCCGCCCGGGCCGGATCCAGCCGCTCGCACCAGCGTCGCAGCGCCGGCGTGGGCATCGCACCGAGCTCGCGCTCGAGAGCGCGCCGCCGCTCCAGGTCGAGCGCCGGCTCCTCGAACAAGGGGGTGGTCAGCGCCCGTATATAGAAGCCGGTGCCACCCACGATGACGGGGGGACAGCCGGCGGCCGCGCCCTCCGCAAGCCACCGCTCGGCGTCATGAGCCCACGCCGCGGCGGAGTAGCGGTCGGTCGGGTCCGCCACGTCAATACCCCGATGCGGCACGCGCGCGCGCTCGGCGGGCGTGGGCTTGGCTGTGCCGAGATCGAAGCCCCGGTAGATCTGCCGCGAATCGGCGCTCACGATCATCGCGCCGAACCGACCGGCAAGCGCCATGGCGAGCGCCGACTTCCCGGCGGCCGTGGGGCCGCACAGGATGCGCACCTCAGCGTCGGCCGAATCGGCGCTCGATCTCATCCCATGCCAGGTGCACGATGGTGGAGCGCCCGTGCACGTCGTGCGCGGGCAACGTGGTACGCGAGAGGGCCAGGTAGAGCGCACGCATCTCTTCCGGGGAAAGCGCGTCGCCCGCTTTGATGGCGGCCTTGCATGCCAGGGTAGCGGCCAACCGCTCGTGCCGCGCGGCAATGCCGGCATGCCGGTTTCCGGTGAGCGCATCCAGCGTCTCGCGCAAGCACTGTGGCGCGTCGAAGCGCGGGTGCGGCATGGGCACACTGCTCACGATCAGCGTGTGGCCACCGAATCCCTCGATCTCGAATCCCAGGCGCTCGAAGAGGTCGCGGTGCTCCTCGAATGCGTCCCCTTCCGCGGGCCCCAGGTGGAGCGTGATCGGAAAGAGCAGCCGCTGTGAGGGTGCCCCTCCACGCTCCAGCACGCGCATGAACCGCTCGTACAGCACCCGCTCGTGCGCTGAGTGCTGGTCGATGAGCACCAGGCCGTCGTCGCGTTCGGACAGGAGGTATGTGCGATGGAACTGCGTGAGCGCGGGAACGCTCTCCGCCGGCTCCGCTACCGCCTCCCGCGACTCGGGCGCGGCGCCGCTCGGCACGAGGAGCGGTGCGTTGGCACCGACGGGATCACTCCGCAACACCTCGATGTCAACCGTGGTGGCCACAGCGGCGCCGAGCGCATGGGACCAGCCGGACATCCCGATCGACGGCGCACTGGCCGTGTCGCCCAGCGCGCGCCGCACCGCATGCTCCACTGCCCGCTCGATTGCCCATCGGTCGCGAAAGCGGATCTCCGCCTTGGTGGGATGGACATTCACATCCACCTCGCCCGCGGGCACCACGAGATCCAGCAGCAGCGTCGGCCGCACGCCAGCCGGGATCGTGGACCGATACGCGCGCTCGGCCGCGCGCACGAGGCCGGCATCCTGTATGGCACGGCCGTTGACCGAGAGGAAGATGCGCCGTCCAGCCGTGCCGACGTCGCTCGGCCGTTCCACCAGACCGGCCACCTGCACCGTGCCGTGCACGTCCTCCACTTCCACCATGCGCTCGGCGAATCGCCCTCCCCACAGGGCGGCAATGCGCGCGCGGAGCGAGGTGGCCGGCGGCAGCGTGAGCACGCGCTTCGCCTCGTGCGCCAGCACCACGCGCACATCGCGGCGGGTGAGGGCCAGCAGCGTCACCGTGTCCAGGATGGCACGCCACTCGGATCGGGCGGAGCGAAGGAAGTCACGCCGGTTCGGCGCGTTGAAGAAGAGCTGCGACACCGTCACCGTGGTGCCACGCCGCCGCGCAATCTGGCGCACCTCGAGCGTCGCGCCCGCCCTGGCGTGAATGGCGGTGCCCGCTCCGTCCGTGGGCGCCGTCTCGACCTCCAGGCTCGCTACAGAGGCAATGGCGGGGAGCGCCTCACCGCGAAAGCCGAAGCTCTGCACGCCGACCAGATCCATGGCGTCGCGGATTTTCGACGTCGCGTAGCGCTCCAGCGCGAGCAGCGCATCGTCGCGCGACATTCCCACGCCATCATCCGCCACGCGAATGCGGGCGCGTCCTCCGTCCTCCGCGACGATCTCGACGGCGGTGGCGCCGGCATCGAGCGCGTTCTCCACCAGTTCCTTCACCACGGACGCCGGCCGCTCGACCACCTCGCCCGCTGCGATCTGATCGGCAACGGCGCTGGGAAGCACGGCGATGTGGGCCATGCCTAAAGCTACGGGCGTCGCGCGCGAAGGGTCAATCAGGCCCCAGCGGCAGTAGCGATGCCGCGTCGATCCACCCGCTGCGCCCCCCACCCGCCGAGATGCGAGCCCACACCCCGCGTCGCTCCTCGACGTGTGCGATCTCGCCCACGCGCACATGGCCGATGGGATCCGCCGCGAGTACGGGCAGCATGTGCAGCGCCCGGTTGGCACTCACCACGTTCAGCCCGCGCGCCGTGAGCGCCGTATCGATGCCGGCCGCCGTGCCGCCCAGCGCGATGGCGCCCACCACGAGCGAGAGCGCGAGCGCTACATCGCGGCCGGGCTTGCGGCGCAGGCGTACGGTGAGGAGCAGCCAACCGCCGATCCAGAGCACGGCTGCCAGCAGCGCAATGGGACGCGCGGGGAGCGGCGGCACGCCGCCCGGTCCCCCCGGGGACTCCGGCGCCAGTTCGGCCAACCGCTCGCGCGCATCGTGGGCCAGCGGCTCCAGTCGCAGGGCGCGCTGCCAGCCCTGCACGGCGCGGGCGGTATCGCCCGCGGCCCAGGACGCGGTGCCCAGATTGGCCCAGGCGTCCGCGGCGCGCGGCACGCGGGCGGCGATTCCGCCGAACGCCCGCGCCGCTTCGCGATAGTGACCGTGGTTGTAGGCCGCGACACCACGGGCAAAGGTGACGTCATCGCCGCCGGGGGCCGCGACGGCCCACGCGCTGCCCAACGTCAGGGCAAGTACCAACACCACCACCGGAATGGCGCGCGCCACAGCCGTCGCGCGGAAGGAGCGCGACTCCCGATCGATGCGGGCGAAGAGTTCACCGGCGCGCGCGGCCGTACTCATATCAGCGGCTGGGGCAGGCCCGAACGACGCGGAATTCAACTCCGTGAGCAACGTCGCGGCCTCCGCGGCGGTCTCTCGCGATGTGCCAGCGCGGCGCAGGGCGCGCTCCAGCGCTGCCGGCTCGGCGAGCGGGACACTTGCGGCATGCAGCCGATGCGCCACCGCACGCAACCAGAGGCGGCGTACTTCGCGCGGCGGCGCAGCCACTGCGGGTCGCGCAAGCGCGCGCAGCGCATCGGCTGCGTCGCGCGAGCGCTTCACCCGCTTCGGCCGTCGCTTGACGAGCAGGGCCGCGGCCGGCAGCGGGGCCAGCGCCATGAGCAACCAGAACGGCGCATGGTGGTATAGCGGCTCCGAAAGTGATCCCCGATACGTGGTGCGCACGAGCCAGCGCGTATGCTCCGGCTGGAGCGTGTCCACAGCCGCAAGCGCGCCCGGCGCGACGATCAGTGGTTGCGGCACGGTTTCGGCCGTCTCGTACCGCTCGCGTACCGGGTCGAAGAAGGTGTAGCGGATGGACGGGAGCGTGAGATTGCCGGAGCGCTGTGGGGTGAGGATCCAGTCGAATTCCTTGGTGCCCCGCACGGTGACGGGCGTCGAAGCCAGCGACACCCGGTCCCCCGCCGCGACGGCTGTGGCCCACGGCACGGCGAGGTGCGGCCTGGGCAGCAGCTTGATGTTCCCCACACCGGACACGCGCACACTGAGGGGCATGGGATCGCCCACCCGTGCGGCGCCGGTATCCAACCGCGCCTGAATGCGGAGTATGCCAACCGCGCCGGAGAAATCGCTGGGGCGCGAGGCCCTTGGCGGGTCGATCGCGACCACCACCACACTGTCGCTCTCCACCTCGAAGTTCTCATCGCGGCTGAAGAAGCTGTAGGAGAGCGGCATGGCGTACGAGAGGTGCGCCGGTGGGATGACGAAGCGGCCCGCCGACAGCGGGAAGATGGCGCGCTGATAGACATGCACCTCGAACTGGCGCGACCCGACGGTACGCGTGGGGAGCCCCGAGAGCGGAGTCGGCGCGTCGTACGCCAGCATGGACCGCATTTCCGGTGCAACCGCTTCCATGTGCCGCACGCGGTCGCGCGCGCGCTCGTCCACGAAGATCCCCAGCTGATATGTGGCCTGCTGCCCCACGTAGACGGTTTCCGGCAGGACGAGCGCCCGGAAGTCGATCAGGTTCGTGTCGAGACGCGCACGGGTGACGATGGCCGGCACCTGCGTGGCGCCCGAGGGCGCCGGCTGCGGCACCCCGAGCTGCATGGCGAGCAACAGCGCGGCGAAAATCACCAGTCCTTTCCGCCCGGTGGACGCGCCGGCTGATTCTCCTTCTGCTGACGTGCCTGCACCTCGCGCTCCTCGCGAGCCGCGCTGTTCAGCAACTCTTCAGCCTCACTCTGACTGAGTGTGCCGGAGCCGCTGGGTGCGGGCGGTGCATTCCGCGGTTGCGGCGGAGCGTGGCCCCCACCTCCTCCACCGCCTCCGCCGCCTCCGCCGCCTCCGCCGCCCTTCTTCTGCTCGCGGATAGCCAGCTCATAGTTCCACTTCGCATCGCGCGAGGTTGGCTGCAATCTGAGCGCACGCTTATAGCTGTCCACCGCCGATGTGTAGGCCTGTGACGCGGCCGGTCCCTTGCTCGCGCGGCCGCGCTGGAGGTAGATCAGTCCCAGGTTGAAGAGCGCGCGATATCGCAGATCCACATCATGCGAGTCCGCGGCGCGCTGGAGCGGAGCGATGGCCTCGCTGGACTGGCCCGCGGCCATGAGCGCGGTCCCCAGATCGTAGAGCAGTCGCGGCGAGTCGTCTCCGCTCTTGATGGCGCGCTCGTACGCGGCGGCCGCCTCTTTGTACTTGCCGGCGCGAAAGAGCTTATCGCCGTCCCGCCCATCATCGGCGCGCGCCGGCCGCGGGATCGCCATCGCGCAGAGCAGCAGCACCGCCACCGTCGAGGCAGACGAGAGCCGACGACGCCGGCCGGTGCGCTCCCTCAGCAACGTGTCCACCAGCACGCACAGGAGCGCCGGAATGAGGAAGAGCTGGAACTGCGGCCGCCGATTGCGTCCCGCATCCGCCCGCCGCCGCGTCCGCTTGAGCGTCGCGAGCGCCTGGCGGATGCGATCCACCTTGTCGGTGGCCGCGGCATCGATGAACCTGCCGTTCGCTGCCGTGGCCGCCGCCTGCAGGAGCGACGGCGTATAGCGCGTGACCACCACCTGTCCGTCGCGATCACGCTTCAACGCCGTGCCTCCCGATCCGGGAAGCGGGATGGTGGAGCCCGCGGCCGTCCCGAAGCCCACCGTGATCACCATGATGCCGTTGTCCGCGGCGCGCTTTGCCGCTGCCACGATGTCCTCCTTGGGTTCCCACGATTCACCGTCGCTCATGATCACGAGCGCACGGTCGCTTGTGGTCTCGGTATTCATGAGGAGATCTGTCCCTTGCCGGATCGCGCGTGCCATCGAGCTGCCCGCCTCGCCCACCACCGAGGGATCGAGATTATCGAGAAAGAGACTCAGCGCACCCTGATCCACCGTGAGTGGCGTGAGAATGTAGCTGCGACCCGCGAACGCGATGAGCCCGTACCGGTCCCCCACCGTCGAAGCGAGCAGCCGCCTCGCCTCCTCCTTCATGTTCTCCAGCCGCGTCGGACGCGCATCGGTGGCCAGCATGGACAGCGAGGCATCGAGCGCGAGCGCGACATCCACACCTGTCCCCTGCACCACGTCCCGTTCGCTTCCCCACCGAGGACCAGCAAAGGCCACGCCGGCACAGAGTGCGGCGACGCCCAGCAGCAGCGCGCGCCGCCGAGGGATGCGGGCATCCGTGCCGGGCACGAGCCGACGGAGCATGCTCCCCGCGCCGAACTGCGCCAGACGCAGGGCGCGTCGCCGGAAGGTGGCGATGACCAGCGCGGCCACGCCGACGCCAAGGAGCACCGCGCCCGCAAGCGCCCAGGGCAAGTCGAAGTACGGCATCAGGGGAGAGGCCCCCGCCAGGCGAGAATGCCCATTTCCATCGCGAACGCCATGAGCGCCAGGCCAAGCGGCCACCGGAACCGCTCGCTGTAGCGCACGTAGCTTCGCGTGCGCACCGGGTCACGTTCGAGCTGATCGATCTGGTCGTAGATGCGCTGGAGCGCCGCCGCATCCACCGCGCGAAAGTATCGTCCGCCGGTGATGCGCGCGACATCCCGCAGCAGATCCTCGTCGATCTCCACGGGTCGGTACTCGTAGCGGAGCCCCGTGACGCCGCGCCCGACCGGCACTGGAGCCATGCCCTGGGTGCCGACACCGATGGTGTAGATCTTGACGCCGAACGCGGCCGCGGCCTGCGCGGCGGTGCGCGGATCGATCGCGCCCCGATTATTCACCCCGTCCGTGAGGAGAATCATCACGCGCGTGTGCCCGGGGGCATCGCGCAGCCGGTTGGTGGCCGTGGCGATGGCGGTGCCAATGGCGGTGCCGTCTTCCAGCTGGCCCGATTGCAGATTGTCCACGGCAGCCAGTACGACCGGGTAATCCACCGTGAGCGGCACCTGCGTCAGCGCTTCGCCCGCGAACGCCACCACGCCGATCCGGTCGCTGTGGCGCTGGCGGATGAACTGCTTCACCTTGGCCTTGGCGACTTCCAGGCGATTCTGGGGCTGGAAATCCTCGGACAGCATGGAGCTCGACAGGTCGATGGCGAGCACGATGTTGATCCCCTGGCTCGTGACATTCACGGCGTGCGCACCGGTGCGCGGGCGCGCCAGCGCAATCACCAGCCCCGCCAGAAAGAGATTCCGCAGCACGAAGAGCGCGCGGGTTATCCCTCGCCCGGGCCGCGGTCCTCTGGCCAGCACGGCGGCCCGGGAGAACACGATCGCCCGCTCCCGCCGGCGGCGGCGCCACCACCACCACGCGGGCAACGCCAGCAACAGGATGAGCACCCATGGCGTCGCGAACTGCAGCCCGATGAGCGCGCTCATGCGGCGCGATCCTCCGGCACGGGCGTCAGCGACTGCTCCACCGCTCGCACAACGGTGCGGAACTCGAGCCCCAGGTCGCGTGCGCGCTCCGTCGTGACCGGCCGGCGCGCAAACTTGATGAGATCCGCCTCCGCGAGCGCGGGCGCCAGCCCCTCCGCCGCCAGATGGCGTTGCTCCGAGAGGGCGCGCAGCAACTCCGTGCTGGTGAGGGAGCGCGACGCGCTCTCCACCCGCTGCGCCAGATAGTCGCGCACGACGCCGACCGTGAGCGCGACGTAGCGCCCGCGTTCGCCCGCCTCCAGCAGGCGGAGCGCCTCGATCCGCGCGAACTCCCGTTGGGCCTGCTCGAACGGCGCCAGCGGCACGGGGACGGCCGGCCGCCGGCGGCGACGGAGCCACCAGAGCAGGAGCAGAAGCAGCAGCAGCGCGACCAGCGCCGCCAGGAGCCATGGCCACCATGGGCGGACTCCCGCCAGAATGTCGCGCGCGGGCTTCGGCTTCCGGAGCGCCGTATCAGCGGGAAGCACGCTCTGGACGTAGACGCTCACCCGGTTGAGCGCGATCTGCCGCTGCGTGGCGCCGCCCGATGTCACCCGCACGCTCCCCAGAGGGAGACGGACTGTGCCGGTATCCCAGGCCGCCAGGGCGTACCGCGCCGTCTCGTCCAGCGCCGAGGTGTCCGGCGACGCGACGACCGTCCTCGGGTCGAGCGCCTCGACCGGGCCGCCACTGTCCGGCGCCGCGGGAAAGGCCATGGCCCACCCGCGCGGTGCGCGCACCCGCACCGTGACGGTGAAGTGCTGACCAACCGTGACCGTATCCGGCTGCACCGTGATACCGTACCGCACGGGCGTGGAGGGTTGAGCAGCGCCCGCCTGCAGCAGCGCGACGAACACGGCCAGTACGATCACCGCCGGCGTCCCCGCATCTCGCGCAACCGGAAGAAGCGGAGCAAGGGCTCCACGTAGCTCTGGTCCGTGCGCACCGCAATCTCGTCCACGGCCAAGCGGCGGAAGAGCTGGCGATGCGCCTCGCGCTCGGCGCGCACGGTGCGCGTGAAATGTTCCCGCACCGCGGGATCGCTGGTGTCGACCGCGATGGTCTCACCGCTCTCCGGATCGACGAAACGCGCGACCCCGATGTCGGGGAGCAGCATCTCGCGCGGGTCCTCGATCGAGATCGCCACCACATCGTGTCGCTGCGCGAGCTGCGTCACGGGCCGCTCGAGGTTCGGGTCGTCGAAATCGGACAGCAGAAAGACAATCGTGCGGTTGGGGAGCATCTTCACCAGATACTCGCACGCCCCGCCGATGTCGGTGCCCGTCCCCTCCGGCACGACGGCCAGCAGATCCCGGATGAGGCGCAACACGTGGCGGCGCCCCTTGCTCGGCGGCACCACGTGTTCCACGCGGTCGGTGAAGAGGAGCGCCCCCACACGGTCATTGTTGCGAATGGCCGACATGGCGAGGACCGCACTGAGCTCGGTCCCGAGCTCGCTCTTGAACCGCGACACGGTGCCGAAGCGCTCCGAGCCCGAAAGGTCCACCGCCAGCATGACGGTGAGCTCGCGCTCCTCCACGTAGCGCTTCACGTAGGGGTGCCGCATGCGGGCGGTGACGTTCCAGTCGATGATGCGCACCTCGTCGCCGGGCTGGTATTCCCGCACCTCGGAGAACTCCATTCCCTGTCCCTTGAACACGGAATGGTATTCCCCGCTGAAGAGCGAGTTGACGAGTCCGCGTGTGCGCAGCTCGAGCCGCCGGACCTGCCGGAGTATCTCGGGTGGCACGGCGGCGGACGGGGAGCGATCGTGCGGGGGGCGAGCGTCGGGAGGCGACGCCGTGCGAGTGGTACGAGAGGAGAAAGGAGAGAGGCGAGAGGGACGGCCTCCGGGAGGAGAACTCTTTCCCTCACGCGCGGTCCCTCCTTTCTCCTTTCTCCTCTCTGCTTTCTCGCCCCCCGGTTGCCTCACGGCGCCTCCACTCCTGCGAGGATGCGGCGCACGATCTCGTCGCTCGTCACCTCCTCGGCCTCCGCCTCATACGTGGTGAGGATGCGGTGCCGCAGCACGTCCGGCGCGATCGCCTTCACATCATCGGGCGTCACGAAGCTCCGCCCGCGCAGAAAGGCCAGCGCGCGAGAGCCCTGCACGAGGAAGATCGTCGCGCGCGGACTGGCGCCGTATTCGATGAGCGGGGCGAGCGCCGGCATCCCTGCGTCCGCGGGCGTCCGCGTGGCATAGACGATGTCGACGATGTAGTCCATGATCCGGTCGTCCACGTACAGCTCGGCGATGCGGCGGCGCGCCTCCATGATCTGCGGCGGTGTGGCCACCGCCTCTACCGGAATCGGCCCGCCGCCGGACATCCGCCGCATGATCTCCTTCTCCTCGGTGCGCGAGGGATAGCCCACGTGGAGTTTGAGCATGAAGCGGTCGACCTGGGCCTCGGGCAGCGGGTAGGTGCCCTCCTGTTCGATCGGGTTCTGCGTGGCGAGCACGAGGAACGGCTCCTCCAGCGGGTAGGTGGTGCCGCCGATGGTCACCTGCTGCTCCTGCATGGCCTCGAGCAACGCGCTCTGCACCTTGGCCGGGGCTCGGTTGATCTCGTCCGCCAGGATGATGTTGGCGAAGATGGGGCCGCGCTTGGCCCGGAACTCCCCCGTGGACTGATCGTAGATCATGGTGCCGAGTACATCAGCCGGCAGCAGATCAGGAGTGAACTGGATGCGCTGGAAGGTCGTGTGGATCGTCTCGGCCAGTGTCTTGACCGTGAGCGTCTTGGCAAGCCCCGGCACACCCTCGAGCAGCACGTGGCCGCCCGCGAGCAGTCCGATGAGCAATCGCTCGACCATGTAATCCTGCCCCACGACCCTTCGCGCCACCTGCTCGATAATCGCCTGAACGAGTTCCGTGTCCGTTGCCGGCATCGCTCGTGTCGCCACGCCCGCTTCTCCGTAGATGAAAGGATCGACTGTCCGCTGTTATACCGCCGCGCCGCACGGTGGTTCACCATCTCACCGCATGATGCGAAACCCTTCGTCCTCGTGCTCGAAGATCCAGACGGCCAGCTTGGCCGGCACCAGGGGATCCTCCGCGTGCAGAGCGCCCCACGTCGCGCCGGAGCCCGTGCTCGTGTCCGGAGGCGACGCCGCGATCTGCTGCGCGCGGCGGATCCACTGCGCCATGTTCTCCGAGCGCAGATCCACCCATCCGCGCGGCGCGATGTCCGCTCCGCGCTCCCCCGGCGGCACCACCACTGTCTGGCCGCGCAGCACGGATGCGCCATCGGCAAGAAGGATCGGCAGCCCGACTGAGAGAATCTGCCGGCGCAGCGAGGGTTCCCGTTCGCGCAGTACGCGCTCGGCATCCGCCGCCAGGCAGGCGGCATCCGCCGCGGCCAGCGCCGCGACGCTGGCATGGAGCCGACTCAGGATGAAGCCCTCGTAGAGCAGCTTGGTGAGCCGCGGCGGTCCGAGCATCTCGAAGGCGATCGAGCGCACGCCATGCTCCTCCTCCAGCCGTGCCAGCCCCTCCACCGCCGTACCGCGCAGATAGCCCGCGCGATAGGTAGGACCGAACGTCGCGGCATCCAGCGCCGCCACCACATCACGCCCGGTGGGATGCCCGCTCACCTCCCGCACGACTGCTTCGGCGATCTCCTCGGGGGTGACGAGCTCCATCTGGCCAAGGGCGCTCACGGTCTCGAACTCCTCGCGCGCGAACACGCCATTCTCGCCCACATTGATGAAGACGCCCTCCAGCGGCTCGCCGGTGCGCGTCCACCCATGCGCGTCCGGGCCGAACGCCGCGCCGAGCGGAATGGGCTGCTCGCAATCCACCAGCTCGAGCGTGCGCCCTCCACGACGGATGGGTCCGTAGCCGATCTCGCGCCAGGCGATCGCCGCCGTCGGCTTGATCTCGATCACCGCGGGGGCGCCAGGGGTGCGCGCCAGGAGAAAGAGAAAGAGCGTGTGCGCACCCGCCACCGCGGATTTGGACATCAGCGTGTGCGACGGCTTCTCCTCGCTGTGCGTGTAGGGAATGTTGAGCCCCATCCCGCCGGTGCCGCTCGTGCCGATCTTGACGTAGGCCTTGGTGCCAGCCAGACGCGTCCCCTCCAGCAGCACCTGGACGTGCCGGATGAGTTGCGGAAGCGGCATGGTGAGGATGTGCCGCTCGACAGTCTCGACATCCACGGCCCCGGCGCTGGCGGCATCCAGCAGATGGCTCGCGCTCGCGAAGTGGTCCTGATAGGCGAGCGCGGTGGCGGTGTTCACACAGTCGACCACGAGCTCGGGCCGGTAGGTGGTGAGCCAGGTGACGAGCAACTGCGGCTCTGCGGCGCGGGTGGTGGCACTACCGAGGATGTTCTCCACCAGACGCCGGCGCGAGGTCGAGTCCGCCAGCAGCGCATCGCGCCGCTCCTGGGCCAGATCCCGGGGGAGGAAGATGTTTCCCCACGCGCCCTCGATCGCCACCGTTCCGGCTTGCGGCTGCAGCTCGCGGACCGCCTCCTCCACTTCATCACGCGTGAGGCCAGTCACGACAATGCGCGCCGGCTCGAAGGCGAGCAGTCGGCGGGCGATCGCCATACCAACCAACCCACTGCCGCCAAGCAACAGAGCCGTCGAATTTCGTAGTTCCATACTCTGGTTATCGCTGCGCCGTCGTCACGGCTGTGATGACCGCCCGTTCGCGCTCGCTGAGTGGTCGGGTGCCGCCAGGGGCCAGCTGCCCCAGGGAAACCGGACCGAAGCGTATCCGCACGAGGCGGTCGACAAAGAGGTCGAGCGCTCTGCACAGCCGCCGGACCTCGCGATTTCTTCCTTCAGCGATGGTGAAGGACATATCCCACCGCCCCTGCCCCACCGGCTCCGCCTGCACGGCGCGGGGCCGCACGGGTCCATCCTCCAGGTCCACGCCGCGGCGCATCGCCCGGAGCGCGGCCGGGACGTCACCGCGGACGGTAGCCGCGTAGGTGCGCTCCACCTCCCGACTCGGATGCATGAGCGCGTGTGCGGCGTCACCGTTGGTCGTGAGGAGCAGCACCCCCTCTGTGAGATAATCGAGGCGCCCGACGTACGTCAGGCCCGGTACCTGGGGGACGAGGTCGAAGACGGTACGCCGCCCTCGCGGATCGCCGCGGCTCGTGATCACGCCGGCGGGTTTGTTGAGGACGAGCCAGTAGTCGGCGACGACACGGCCGATCGGCGTGCCATCCACCGCAATGGCATCATGTTCGGGATCCACCACTTGCCCGATCGCCGCCGGCGTGCCGTTCACCATCACGCGGCCTGCCGCGATCATCTGCTCTGCCCGCCGGCGCGATGCGACACCCGCACGCGCCAGGGCGCGCTGAATGCGCATCGCGCCGGTCGTCATGAGGTGACGGAGTCGTCGCGGAGGGCGATCGCCAGCTCGTCGGCCCGGGGCAGCTCGTTCAGATGACGGAGCGCGAAGTGCGCGAGGAACGCGCTCGTGGTGCCGTAGAGCAGCGGCCGTCCGAGTCCCTCCGCGCGGCCCACGACATCGATCAGTCCGCGCTCCAGCAGCGTCTTGAGCATTCCGCCCGCCGAGACGCCGCGGATCTCCTCGACGGCGGCACGCCCGATCGGCTGGCGGTACGCGACGATCGCGAGCGTCTCGAGCGCCGCGGCCGACAGCCGCTGCGGGCGCGCCGCCAGGTGGGCGCGTTCGATCGTCTCGGTGTATTCGGGACGCGTCAGGAGCTGCCACCCGCCGGCGAGCTCCACCAACTCCACGCCGTGCCCCTCCGCATCATAGCATGTGCGGAGCTCGTCCAGCGCGAGCGCCAGCTGGGCGCGCGAGGCGTCAGGATCGAGCACCGCCAGCTCCTCGATGGGCACCGGACGTCCGCTCGCGAAGAGCGCGGCCTCAAGCAGCTTCGCCAGCGGCGTCACGGATGATCTCCACGGGAGCAAAGGGACGGGGCTGGTCCACGCGCAGCTCGCCTCGTCGCGCCATCTCCAGCAGCGCGAGCAACGCCGAGAGCACCCACCAGGGCTCGGCGTCCAGCTCAACGACATCGCACCACCGGGCCCGGCCGCTCCGGGTCAGGACGGACCGGATGGCCGCGATCGCGCCATCCACGTCCAGGGCGCGTGGGACGACATCGTGGACGAGTGGCTTACGCGCCAGGCGAAGGACGCGATCCACGGCGGTCAACAGATCGGGCAGCGAGAGCGCGAGCGGGGCGAGCGGTGCCGCCGGTGCATCCGGAACGTACCCCCGTGCGAAGCGGTTCCGGCGTGCCTCGCCGTACTCCTCCAGCACGTCCACCACCTCCCGTATCTGCTGGTACTCGAGCAGGCGGCGCACCAGCTCGGCGCGCGGATCCTCCCACCCCTCGCCCTCGCCGGAACGCGGCAGGAGCAACTGTGCCTTGATGCGGAGCAGCCGGGCCGCCATCTCCAGATATTCCGCCGCCTCCGCCAGGCCAAGCGAATGGATGCGCGCCAGGAACTGCTCGCAGATCCGGGCGATCGGGATATCCGTGACCTCCACCTGCTCCTCGCGGATCAGCGTGAGCAGAAGGTCGAGCGGGCCCGAGAAGTCGTCGAGCTCGACGATGAAGGGCGTGGCGGCTGCAGCGGCCTGGGCGGGGGCGAGCGCGCTCACAACGCGAGCGTGGTTGGCAGATGGAACGCCGCAGCCGGCGCGAGCAGGAGCTGCGCGCCCGCGTTCACCGGCCAGATCCACCAGCTCACCGGGGTATAGAACAGCAGCAGCAACAGCAGGATGATGCCGAAGCGTCCCACCTGCTGGTATCGCAACGACCATGCGGGCGGCAGCAGGTGCTTGATGACGTGCGAGCCATCGAGCGGCGGGATGGGGATCAGGTTGAACGTCACCAGAATGAGATTGAACACCACCCCAAAGTGCAGCATGGCCTGCAGCAGGGCCAGGCTCGGCACTGCCGCGGGGAGCACCCGCCCGACGAGCCCCGCCAGAATGATCAGCGGCACGCAGAGGACGGCGATCGCCAGGTTGGTCGCCACGCCGGCGAGCGAGACGATAATGTCGCCGCGCTTGTAGCGCCGATAGTTCCGGGGGTTCACCGGTACCGGCTTGGCTCCCCCCAGGATGGGCATATGGGTGAAAAAGAGGATCAGCGGCAGGATGACCGTCATGAACGGATCGATGTGCCGCACCGGATTCCAGGTCAGCCGCCCGAGCTCATAGGCGGTGGGATCTCCCTGCCGGAGCGCCGCATACCCGTGCGCATATTCATGGGCGACCATGGAGAAGAGCAGCATGGGCGCCATGAGCAGGAAGGTACCGATTTGTTGCACGACTGGAGACTGAAAAGGGGACGACGTTGAACACTGGGCTAATCGCGCGAAAGCTAGTGACGCCGCGAAAGGGTGTCAAAACGCTGCGGCGCCTTGACATGCCCTGTGGCCGCCGGTACGTTACGCCTTCCAAATTCATAGCTGTATCGCATCATTCCCTGGAGAGCTGTCGTGCCGAATACCCGCTCCGCAAAGAAAGACATGCGGAAGTCACGGGCCGCCGCGGTCCGCAATCGTGCGCAACGCGCGGCGTTGCGCACCGCGCTCAAGAAAGCCCGTGCTGAGGGGGCCTCGGACACCGAGCGCCGCCGCGCCGTTCAGTTGCTGGATCGGTCCGCCCGGAAGGGGCTGATTCACAAGAACGCTGCCGCGCGCCGGAAGAGCCGCTTGGCGCGCTCGGCCTGATCGGCCAGTCCGCGCTCCGGCGACGAGACGCAACGAGAGCGGCCCGGATCGAAATGATCCGGGCCGCTCTCGTTGCGCTGGTGTACCGGCGCCCAGGTCAGAGCGCCGCCAGCTCCGCGCCGCAACGCTCGCAATACCACTCGGTCGGATAGTTCAACGTGCCGCATTCCTGGCACTTGAGCGTCTTGACCTGCTCCGGCTGCACATCGCGCAGATACGCAGGCATGGAGCCCGAATCCACGGCCGTCCGGCCGGCACCATTCTGAACGTCCTGCGACGTCGCTGCGTCCGCTCCGGAGTGCCCCGACGAATGTGATGCCGCCGCGCTCCGCGCCGCGCTCGCTCCGCCATGGGAATCAGCTGCGCCCACGCCGCTCGGGACCGCCGTCGCCTCGGAGGGAGGGGTCACCAGCGACTTCAGGAAGTTCAGCTCATCGAAGCTACCATGGTCACTGTCCTCCGGAACATCGCTCTCGGTCGCCCCGGAGTGCGCGGGCTCCCTACCAGCCATGCCGGCCGACGCGCCCGCGCCCTCGTGCGCCCGGCCCGCCTCATCCTCCGCGGGAGCCGGAGCGCCCAGATCGAGCACCGAACGTACGCGCGAGAGCTCGGGCGCCAAGGATTCCCGCTCGCCGGCGATGGAGGCGAGCGCGCTCTCGGCCCGCTCCGCTACCTCGCGATGCTGCTCGGGCGTCAGCTCCCCCACCGCCGCGCGCAGCTCGGCTTCCGCCGCCTCATCCCGGTACTTGGCCTCGTCGATGTCCAGGGAGGTGAGCCGATCCATGAGCGTGCTCTCCAGCTCCTGCAGCACCGCCCGGTGCGTCCCGAGCTCTTCCATCACCCGCTGCAGACGCGCCGTGTAATCGGCATGCACGCGGTGATAGATATGAGCCGGCGTGGCGGCCCGCCTGCCTTCGAGTGCCGCCAACCATCCCTCGTACTGCTGCCGCTCGGCGAACAGGGCCTCGACGGCCTGCTCCGACTTGGTTGCTGAGTTCGTCATCTCGTGTTCCGCCTGTGCTGTCCGGTGTCGTTCACCTGTCCACCCACCCGGACCCTCCGGGCGTGCGCCCCGCCAGTAGCTCCGCAGCCTGGGCGGGGGTCAATGTGTTCACGCGTCCCAGGAGCCGCGCCGCGAGAATAATACGCGCCGCGTGCTCCAAACTCTCCATCCGCTGGTGCGCCACGTCGAGCGTCGGTCCCGTGGTGACGGCGCCATGGTTCGCCAGGAGAAAGGCGTCGTGCACTGCGAGATACGGGTCGAGGCGCGCCGCAAGCTCCGCGGTCCCCGGCGCAGCGTACGGCACGAGCGGCACCTCGCCCACCTGGCAGATGAGCTCCGGCAGCACGCTCGGGGGAAACCCCTCGCCGGCGACGGCGAACCCCGTGGCCACCGGCGGGTGCGCATGCACGACAGCCCGCACATCGCCCCGAGCGGCGTAGATGCGCAGGTGTACCGCAAGTTCCGACGATGGCCCCCGCTCTCCGCCGACCCGCTCACCGGCCAGCGTGACCTCCACCAGATCGGCCGCCAGAACGTCCGCCTTTCGCATGCCGCCCGGCGTCACCAACACCCGGTCCGCCCCCACCCGCACCGATACGTTGCCGTCAGGCCCCGCGATCAGCCCCTTGTCGTACAGCCGGTGGCACACGTCGACGATCCCGCGCCGCGCCGATGCCAGAACGTCCACGGGACGCTTACCCTTCCAGCCGGTAGACGATCCGTCCGCCGACAATGGTACATGACGCTCGACCGCGCAATGCCTTCCCGGCGTACGGGGTATTCCGCCCCTTGGAGAGAAAGGCCGATGGTTCCACCACCCATTGCCGATCCGGATCGAACACCGTGACGTCAGCGCATCCGCCGACGGCCAGCGTGCCGCCGGGAAGTTTGAAGACGCGCGCGGGCGCCACGGACATCCGATCGACCAGTGTGGGGAGATCGAGTACTCCCGAGCCCACCAGCTCGGTGACCACGAGCGCGAGCGCCGTCTCCAGCCCGACGATGCCAAACGGTGCGTCGGCGAACTCGCGCTCCTTCGCATCATAGTGGTGCGGGGCATGATCCGTGGCCACGAAGTCGATGGTCCCATCGCGCACGGCCTCCTGCAACGCGGCGATATCCGCCGACGTGCGAAGCGGCGGGTTCATCTTGGCGTACGTATCGTAGCCGGCCACGGCCGCCTCGGTGAGCGTGAGGTGATGCGGCGTGACTTCGGCGGTCACGTGAATCCCTCGCTCCTTCCCCCAGCGGATAAGCTCCACCGAACCGGCGGTGCTCATGTGTGCCAGATGCACGTGCCCGCCCGTGAGGCGCGCGAGCAGGATATCGCGCGCGACCATGATCTCTTCCGCCTCCGCCGGGATCCCCTTGAGCCCCAGCCGCGCGCTCATGAGCCCCTCGTTCATGGAGCCCCCGTTCGCGAGCGTGGGCTCCTCGCAGTGGTCGATGACGGGAATGTCGAATGCCTGCGCATACTCCAGCGCGGTGCGCATGAGATGCGCGCTCACCACCGGATGGCCGTCGTCGCTCACCGCCACGGCCCCGGCACCCACCATCTCGCCGAACTCGGCCAGCGCCTCGCCCCGCTGCCCCAGGGAGATGGCACCGATGGGGTAGACGCGCGCGGCACCAGCGCGCATCGCCTGGCGGATGATGAAGCCGACCGCTGCCTGATTGTCCGTCACCGGCTCGGTGTTGGGCATGGCGCACACGGCCGTGAACCCGCCGGCCGCCGCGGCGCGCGCCCCGGTGGCGACGGTCTCCACATCTTCGCGCCCCGGCTCACGCAGGTGGCAGTGGACGTCGATGAAACCCGGCGCCACCACCATCCCTGCGCACTCCACCACCTCCGCATCGCCGCTCGCCTGGATCGTCCCGCCCAACTGTGCCACGCGCCCGTCCGACAGGAGAAGATCGCCGCATTCGTCCAGCCGCTGCGACGGATCGAGCAGGCGGCCGCCACGGAGCAGGATGGGTCGCATCAGTGCTCCCCCCCGTGCTTCGCGGCCTCGGCCAGCTCCGGCCGCCCGCCGGCCAGCAGGTAGAGCACGGCCATGCGGACGGCGACGCCGTTGGTCACCTGGTCGAGAATCACACTGTGCGGCCCGTCCGCTACATCCGAGTCGATCTCCACGCCGCGATTCATGGGGCCTGGGTGCAGAATGAGAACTTCATGGGAAGCGCGCTCGAGATGCTCGCGCGTGATGCCGAAGACGCGATTGTACTCGCGCAGCGATGGAATGTAGCCCGCCGTCATGCGCTCGAGCTGCAGGCGCAGCACGTTGAGCGCATCCGCCCACTCGATCGCCTCCTCCACGTGCTTGAACACCGTCACGCCGAATTCTTCGATGCCGCGGGGGAGCAGCGATCGCGGTCCGCACACCGCCACCTGCGCGCCGAGCTTCTGCAGCCCCCAGATATTCGACCGGGCCACGCGCGAGTGCAGCACGTCCCCGACTATGCAGACGCGCCGTCCCTCCAGCGAACCCAGATGGTCGCGTAGCGTGAGGAGATCCAGCAGTCCCTGCGTCGGATGCTCGTGCATCCCGTCGCCCGCGTTCACGACGTTCGACTCGATGCGATCGGCCAGGAACTTCGCGGCCCCCGACTCGGTATGGCGGATGACCACCATGTCGATGCGCATCGCCTCGAGGTTGCGTGCGGTATCCACCAGCGTCTCGCCTTTTGCGACACTGGAACCGGTCGACGCGATGTTCACGGTGTCCGCGGAGAGTCGCTTTTCGGCGAACTCGAAGGAGATGCGCGTGCGGGTGGAGGGCTCGAAGAAGAGGTTGACGATCGTGTGCCCGCGAAGCGCCGGCACCTTCTTGATCGATCGCTCGCTGATCTCCTTGAACGGCTCCGCAGTGTCGAGGATGAGTCTGATCTGTTCGGGCGACAAGGGTTCCAGGGCGAGCAGGTCCTTGCCGAGCGCGCTGGTCACTCCCCGTCGCCTCCCTTCACCAGCACCACGGCATCGCGTCCATCCAGCTCGCTGACCAACACATCCACCCGGTCCCTCGGCGCCACCCCGACGGACTTCCCGACGATGTCCGCGCGAATCGGCAGCTCGCGCCCGCCGCGGTCCACCAGCACGGCGAGCGCAATACGCGACGGCCGCCCGAAGTCCGCCAGCTCGTCCAGTGCCGCGCGCACGGTGCGACCCGTGTAGAGCACATCGTCGACAATCACCACGCGCTTGCCGTCGAGATTCCACGGCAGGTCGGTCGGCCCCACCACCGGGCGGGGGCCAACGGTCTGCAGGTCGTCGCGGTAGAGGGTGATATCGAGCGCGCCGCGAGGAATCTCGACGCCTTCCTGTTCCTGGATCATCCGGGCCATGCGGTCCGCGAGTTGCACGCCCCGGCGCTGGATTCCGACGAGGACGACATCGTCGGTGCCCTCATTGAGCTCGATGATCTCGTCGGCCATACGCCGGAGGGTGCGATCGATGGCCCGGGCGTTCAGCAGTGTAGAATCACGTGTCGGCATCGCCGACAAATATGCCGCACGCCATGCGCCCGCAACAGGGCGGCTGAGCGCGCGCCGAACTTGACGCGCGGCGATGCGGCGATTTTCGTGTCCGGGTGATGCGCCATGCTCCCTGCCCCTTCGATCGGCGCCGCCACGAGCGCACGGGCCGAGCACCTGCTCGAGCCGGCGCCGCGGCCGTGCTTCTGTTCGTCCTCGCGCGATGCGCGTCCGGCGGCACCACGCGGCCCGCCACGGCGCCGCCCCCGGCGCCCGTTGTCGCGGCTCCGCCTCCGGCGCCGGTGGTGCACCACGAGCCCATCGCCAAGCTGGCCATGGGCGAGGCGGCCGTCATTGTGAACGCGCGCCCGGACAGCGGCGTCGAGGTGGCCGTGAGCGCGCCTGGCGGGGATGTCGTGCTGGAGTTCGCACCTGATGCGGTTGACCAGTGGGGCGCCACGACCACCAAGATTCTCTCGAGCCGGGCGCGCAGCCGGCGCGGGCGCGCGGTCGAATCGCGCAGCACGCTCACCGAGCCGGGTGTGGTGGCCGGTGCGGTGACCTTCACCCGGCGAGTGCGGCGCCGGGCCGTGACGTACACACTCTTCTTCGCGAATCGCAATTTTGGCGGCTTCCCCGTACAGGTCACGAAGAACGACGCGCGCGTGTTCGTCGGCACCCTGCGCCGGGCTGCCGCGGCCGCCCGCGCCATGCAACGCCCCGCGGCCGATACGGCCGTCACTCCACCGGACACGACCTCTCCACCGGACACCACCGCGCCGCGCGCCGCTGAGCGCGATGCGCTCCGCGTGGGAGCGTCTCCCCTGCCCCTCACACGCCGCCAGCAGTCCGCCGGCCCGCGCACGATCAGGTTGGCGTGCGCCTGCTGGTCAGCACGATCGTTGCGTCGTCGTCGCCCGGCGGGTGCCGGCACTCGCATCGTTGGCGCGAGCCACGCGCGGCGCGGGCGGGCACCCTTCGTGAACCTATGGACGTTTCGATGGGAGGGACGCAATGGATACCAACATGAACCGGAACCAGCCGGGCATGGGACGCACCAGCGGGCGCATCGTTCCGCTCGACAAGCTGGATGATTACGAGATCTCCAAGGGGGACCCCGATCCGCGGGGCTGGGACGTGAAGGCAGCCAACGGCAACAAGGTCGGCGAGGTCGACAAGCTGCTCGTCGACGTGGATGCCAAGCAGGTGCGGTACCTGGACGTGGACCTGGACGATTCCGACCAGCATACGCTGATTCCCATCGGGCGCGCGCGGCTGGATGATGACAACGACGAGGTGCTACTCGACAGCCAGCCAAGCAAAGGGCTCGGCGCGCTCCCACCCTACGATCATGGGCCGGTCACGCGCGACTACGAACGCCAGGTGCTGAACTCGTGGGTGCCCGAAACGCAATGGGCCGGACGCCAGGACCAGGAGTTCTACAATCACGCGTGCTTCGATACGAACCGGTTCTACGGACGGCGGCGGGCATAGCATCGGCACCGAGCCGCTGACGGGCCGGCGCGTCGAGCCGACGCGCCGGCCCGTCAGCGGATGCCGAGCATCTTGTGCGTCTGGAGACTGAGCCGCCAGCGGGGGTGCGCGAGACAGTACTCGAGTGCCAGCCTCGTGTTCTCGGTCAGGCGAGGGCCGTCCATCGGCTGCAGGAAGAAGTGCGCGAAATCGAGCATCTCGAAATCGCTCGGCGGGGCGCCCTCCTGCGGATAGACGAGTTTGAGCTCGGAGCCAGTGCGCAGCACCAACGCGGCACCGGCCTTCGGGCTCACGCATATCCAGTCGATGCCGCCCGGCGCCGGCTGCGTGCCGTTCGTCTCCACCGCGATCTCGAAGCCCTGGTTATGCAGCGCATCGACGAGCGGGACATCGAGCTGCAGTAACGGCTCGCCCCCGGTACAGACGACGAACGGCGTCCCCTGCGCTTCACAAGCCGGCCATCGCGCACGGATCGCAGCGGCGAGATCTTCGGGCGTACGAAAGCTCCCGCCGCCATCGCCGTCGGTCCCGACGAACTCGGTGTCGCAGAAGCGGCACACCGCTCGCGCCCGATCGGCCTCGCGTCCCGACCAGAGATTGCAGCCGGCGAAGCGGCAGAAGACGGCGGGACGTCCACTGTTCGCCCCCTCGCCCTGCAGCGTGTAGAAGATCTCCTTGACCGCGTACGTCACGCCGGGCTCCCGAGCGGGCTCCGCGCTCGGTACGGCGCGGGATCGGCCATGCCATTCTCCGCAAACCCCTTGCGCCGAAGGATGCAGGCATCGCACGCGCCGCACGCCTCGCCGCTCGGCGATGGATCGTAGCAGCTGCGCGTGAGCGCGTAGTCCACGCCGAGCTCGAGACCACGTCGGATGATCGCTCCCTTGGTGAGCGCCATGAGCGGCGTGTGAATGACCACAGGGCGACCACCTTCCACGCCTGCTCTGGTCGCCAGCGTCGCCATCCGCTGAAACGCCTCGATGTACTCGGGACGGCAGTCGGGGTACCCGCTGTAGTCGAGCGCGTTGACGCCGATGAAAATGTCGGGCGTCTCGAGCACCTCCGCCCAGGCGAGCGCGAATGACAGAAAGATCGTGTTGCGCGCGGGGACATACGTGATGGGAATCCCCGCTCCCATATGCTCGATGGGCCGGTCCTTGGGAACGGCCAGATCCGCGGTGAGCGCCGACCCGCCGAATGCGCGGAGATCGATGGTCGAGATGACGTGCTCCGCCACGCGCGCCCGCCGGGCGATCTCGCGCGCCGCCTCGAGCTCCACGCCGTGCCGCTGGCCGTACTGAAAGCTCAGCGCATGCGCTTCGAATCCCTCGCGCTGGGCGATCGCGAGCACGGTGGCGGAATCGAGCCCGCCGCTCAGCAGCACGACCGCGCGCCGATCAGCGCTGCTGGGCATCGCGCACACCATGCCGCGCGGTCACGACCGACTTGATGCCGCCGCGCACATTGAAATCGCCCACCACCCGCATCCACCGCGGCGCGATGGCGGCCACCAGGTCCTCGAGAATCCGGTTCACCGCACGCTCGTAGAAGATGCCGTCGTTGCGAAAGCTCCAGAGGTAGAGCTTGAGACTCTTGAGCTCCACGCATACATCGCCCGGCACATAGGTGATGCGCATGGTACCAAAGTCCGGGGCGCCACCGCTCAGCACCGACAGATCCGCGCTGTCACCCTCGATTCCACCCACGGGACAGAGGGAGGTGAACTCGGGGCACTCGAGATAGATTTCGTAATCCCGGCCGGGGTACGGGTTCGGGAACGATTCGAGCAGGGATGGCTGGGGCATGCCGGAAGGATGTACGCAGGGGAACCCGCATTCAATCCGCGCGGCTCCGCCCTGATGCAAGGGTCAGCCGCGCCCCGGGAGGGGAGATGTTCCACCGCACGCCACACGCCAAGCGATCGCTGGGCGTCTCAGTCCTGTGCGCTGTCATCACCGTCACGCTCGCCCCCGCGGAGCAGAGCCCCGCAACCGCGCCAGCGCCCGCTATGACCGTCCGCTCGGCCGCCTTCGCCGCCGGCAGCGCCATTCCCAAGGTCTATACGTGCGACGGCCGCGGCATCTCGCCCCCGCTCTCGTGGTCCGGGGTACCTGCCAGCGCCAGGAGCCTAGCGCTCATCGTGGATGATCCCGATGCGCCCGACCCCAAGGCGCCGCAAACGACGTGGGTGCACTGGGTGCTCTATGACATTCCGCCCTCGGCATCGGGGCTCCCGGAGGGCGTCGCGGCGACCGCGCTCCCGCACGGGACCCGCGCCGGGACGAACGACTTCAAGACGGCAGCCTACGGCGGCCCGTGCCCTCCGGTCGGCACGCACCGGTACTTCTTCAAGCTGTACGCACTCGATACCGTTCTGCCCGATCTGCACCAGCCGACCAAGGCGCAGCTCGAGGCAGTCATGCGCAGCCATATCATCGCGCGCGGACAGCTCATTGGCAGGTACGCGCGCACGAAGTAGCGGCCAGGCCGCGCTCAGGGCGCTCGGCTCGCACCCGCCCGCGCGGCACGCACCACCGCGTGCGCGACGGCTGTATCCAGCGGGCCGACATCGGTGAAGTACCCCTTCGCGTTCGTGCCGACGTTCTGACGATTGGTGAGTAGCACGATGGCCAGGCTGTCGCTGGGCACCCCCATCACATAGGTGCCGGTGAATCCGGGGTGCGCAAAACTGCCCGCGGGGAAGCCCTGCGGCAGCATCCACCCCAGATAGTTGTGATAGCGGTCCGGCGTGAAAAACCGATGCACCACCTTCGCGCTGATGTAGCGCCGACCGTGGTAGCTGCCCCCGTTGTCGAGCAGCTCGAGCAGTACGGCCAGGTCGGATGCCGTGGAGAAGAGACCGGCATGCCCCGCCACGCCCCCGTTCGCATACCACGCGTTCCCGTCGTTCACCTCTCCCTTCAGCGTATAGTGACGCCATCCGTCCCACGCGGCCGGATCGCCGAGGTAGCGATAGCCGAAGGTCGAGTCATAGACCATGTGCCGCTCGTACCCGTTGCCGAGCTCCGTCGCCGCGAAGTTCGTGAACCCATGCTGCTTCGGGTTGAACACCGTGGAGTGCAGGCGCAGCGGGTGATACAGCGTGCGCTCGAGGTACGTGTCGAGATGCTCTCCCGTCACATGCTCGACGATGTAGCCCAGGAGCATGAAGCCGAGGTCGCTGTAGTGCCGCCCTTCGCCCACGCCCCACTTGAGGGGCATGTGGCGAATGACCTGGTAGGTTTGGGACTCGTTCGACGCGTGATAGTAGAGCGGCTGCCACTGCACCAGGCCGGCCGAGTGCTGCAGCAAATTGCGCACGGTAATACTGTCGCGATGTGGACCGCGGAAGTCCGGCAGGTAGCGGTACACCGGCGCATCGAGCGCGACCCGCCCCTGGTCAACGAGCATCATCACCGCGAAGGTGGTGGCCATGACCTTGGTGACGGAGGCGAGATCGAAGAGCGTGGAGGTCCGCATGCGCGGCGGGCGCGCGAGCCGGTGCATATGGTCGTCGTAGAGTTGCGCGTAGCCAAACGCGCTATCATGCACCACCTGACCGTCGTGTGCCACCAGGAAGACCGCACCTGGAATCTGTTCCGCGGCCACCGCCCGGGAGATCAGCGAGTCCGCCGTCATGATGCCCTGCTGCAGCGCAGCGGCGGGTGCGGAGGAGGGCGTGGTGCGCTGCGCAGGAGCGCAGGCCGTGGACACGGCGAGTGCCAGTGCGAGCGCGGCGAGACGGGGGAGAGCTCGTGTAGCCATGATGTCGGGGCCGGTGGGCGAGAGAGGCGGGGGCAGCAGTCGCGCCAGTCGCGCGCAGGGTGAGCGCGGCGTTCGCCGGACGCTGCCAGAGGATAGAGTAACCGGCCAACCGCGCGCGGAGCAACCACACCGGGCAGCCACCACGCCCCACCGCATATACAGCCTGCTCGGCGGCGGACTCGCCGCGCGCTGGTCAATGTGGTATTACTGCATCGCACTCGCCCCCGCGGCCCGGCGTCCGGCCGCGAGCGGAGGCCACGTCATTCACTCAGGAGCCCTGATGATCAAGCGATCCCAACTCGTGGGCGCGCTGGCAACGCTGGTCGGCGTCGCCGCCGTGACCGCGGGCGCACAGGCGCAGGCCGCGGCCGCCGCTGCGAAGTACCCCGCGCGCGCCGTGCGGCGCGACATCCCGATGACCAACATGATCCGGCGCGCCTTCGCGGCCGGTACGCGCGACTCCACCGGCCGCCCCGGACCCAACTACTGGCAGCTGTGGATGGACTACACGATCAACGCGCGCTTCGACCCGTCCACGTCCACGATTACGGGCCAGGAGACCACGATCATTCACAACAACAGCGACTCCGCGATGCACGCCATCGTGCTGCGCCTCGACCAGAATCTCTTCGCGCCGAACGTCCCGCGCGCGGAAGTCGTCACGGACATCACGTATGGGATGAAGGTCACGAAGCTCACCCTGAATGGCGCCGAGGTCGATCTCAACCCTCCGCCGCGCAGGCGCCGGCGGCGCGGACAGCCGGCGCCGCCAGTCACGCTCGCCGCCTATGGACTCAATCTCACCTCGGCGCGCATCTCGCTTCCCACCCCTATCGCCGCGCACAGCACCGCCACGCTCGGCGCGGAGTGGAACTTCGAGGTCCCCAAGGTGATCTCGCCCACGCGCGGCATCCGTATGGGGCGGTGGGGTGACACGCTCTACCAGGTGGGACAGTGGTATCCGCGCGTGGCCGTCTACGACGATCTGCGCCAGGGCGGCTGGGACACTGATCCGTACCTCGGCCCGTCCGAGTTCTACAACAACTTCGGACACTTCGATGTGAAGCTCGACATGCCGGCCGGCTGGATCGTGGGAGCAACCGGGGTGCTGCAGAACCCCGAGGAGGTGTTGACGCCCAAAGAGCGGGAGCGGCTGTCGCACGTGCTGCAGTCCGACTCGCAGCAGACGATCGTCGGCGCCAACGAGCGCGGGCCGGGCGTGTCGACGGCCGGAGCGCCCGGCGGGCGTCTCGTCTGGCACTTCGTGATCGACACGGCGGGCGACTTCGCCTGGGCCACGTCCAACCAGTTCGTGTGGGACGCGACGCGCGCCGACATTCCCGGTAAGGGAGAGATCCCCGTCAACATCATGTACCTGGCGGGCCACTCGCAGGAGTACGCGCAGGCCGGCGCCATCGCGCGACACGCGCTGGAGTTCTACTCGAAGCTCTGGATGCCGTACACGTTCAAGGGGCTCACCATGGTGGATGGCCCGGAGCTCGGGATGGAGTATCCGTCGTTCATCATGTCGAGCGCACGGGCGTCGGACCACGAGATCGGCCATCAATGGTGGCCGATGATGGTGGGGACGAACGAAACGTGGTACGGCTTCATGGACGAGGGATTCAATCAGTACATGAACATCCTCTCGGCCGCTGATCGGCAGCACCAGCCGCCCGAGCTCGACGGCCGGGGCCAGAGCTACGGCCGTATGGTGGGTGACGAGCGCGAGGCACCGCTCATGTGGGACGCGAACTACGGCGGCCCGCGCTACTCGTTCCAGGCGTACGGCAAGGCCCCAGAGATGCTCTCGTCGCTGGGCGGAGTGGTAGGCGACACCGCCGTGTGGCGCGCGATGAGCGGATACGCGAAGGCATGGCGCTTCAAGCATCCGTCGCCATGGGACTATGCCTTCTTCATGGACCACGCATTGCACCGCAATCTCGGCTGGTTCTGGAATGCCTGGCTCTTCAATGATGAGTCGGTGGACGGTTCCATCCAGCAGGTGAAGACGGCGGGCCGCAAAACCACCGTGACGGTGCGTCAGGATGGGCAGATGCCTTCGCCCGTCGTGCTCGCGGTGCAGTTCGCGCCCACGGGCCCGCGCATCCGGCCCATGCGCAACAGCCGGATGAAGGATAGCCTCACCGCGATTGTCACCTACCCGGTGACCGTCTGGTTCGCGGGCAGTCGCACGTTCACCGCGACGCTGGACTTTGGTGGACGGAAGATCCAGAAGATCACGCTCGATCCGCGCGGCCGATTCCCGGACCGCAATGTGAGCGACGATGTCTGGCCGCGGAGCGCGAACGCGGCGGCGCAGGCAGACGGCGGGCGGCGGCGAGGTGGGCGGCCGTAGGCTGAGCGCCCGCCTTTCACGGTACACGGCGTCGGAAGTCATCGTCGTCGGAGATCGCCGGGCGAGCCTCGCCCGGCGATCCTCACTTACGGCGGGTCTCCAGCAAGAGCGCGATGAGTACTCCTCTCACAATCCCCACCCGCGCGCGTGCAGACTACGGACTCGATGCGCCCGGCGTGGTTGGCGGTCTCCTCTTCGGCGGAGCAGCGGCGTACCTGCTCGGCCGCGTCGCCCTCCGCGTCGCGCCACAGGTTGCGCACCACTTACTGCCGGTGGTAAGCATGCTGATGAGCGCCGGGGCAAGCTGCGTGGTGGGCGGGGTGATCATGCTGCTGGGCAGCCGCGTTGGGAAGCTCCGGTTGCGCGACCGCGTGCTCGACCGTCTCGCGCTCGCGCCCGATGCGCGCGTACTCGACGTGGGGTGCGGACACGGGCTGCTGCTCATTGGCGCGGCGCGCCGTACACCGGGTGGGCGCGCCGTGGGGTTGGACCTCTGGTCCCAGGTCGACCAGGGGAAAAACTCGCGCGATGCCACACTGGCCAATGCTGCATCGGAAGGCGTAGCGGACCGCGTGGAAGTGTACGACGGGGACATGCGTGCCATGCCCTTCGCCGACGAGAGCTTCGACGCGGTGGTGTCGAGCCTTGCCATCCACAACGTCCACGGACGTGATGAGCGGCGGCGCGCGATCGAGGAGATCGTTCGGATGCTGCGGCCGGGCGGCCGGTTGGCCATCGTGGATCTCGCGCACATCGGCGAATATGCCGGGTTGCTCCGTGCCGCCGGGTTCAGCGAGGTGCATCCAGGTGGCGTGGTGACCTGGTTGTACTATCCCGAGGCACGGGTCCTCATGGCGCGGAAGTGAGGGCGCGGGATATCAATGAGGCTCGTGGGTCGCGCTGCGGAGGTGCGTGGCTCTTTCCTGGTGGCCCCACCGCCGAGCGCCATCATACGGGCAGAGCCTTCGATGGCCAGTCCATGTAGCGCTCGGCGTGCGCGACACGTACGGTGTCCGCCGGCGTGAGCTCAGCCGGGGAGGCGATCGTAGCGGACCGGTACTGGAGTCAGGCAAAGCGATGCGTCAGTGGCAGACTTCACCCCGTGCCCGTACATTTGCGCTGATTGTCGCGCTCGCAAGCGCGACGGCCAACGACACGCTGCTGGCTAGCGTCGCCATACTCTACACCGAGATGGGCTGGCATGCGTTGTTCGATTCGGGCAAGGCCGTCGTCGCGAATCGCGTGCCGTTTCCAACCGTTGCACCTCGGGACGCCAAGTAAGTGAAGCACTGACGGCGGTGCCTCCCTGTCATGACCCTTCGCGACCAGCTCCAGTCACATCTCGGTAGCGCCTACACCCTCGAGCGCGAGTTGGGTGGGGGCGGCATGTCGCACGTCTTCGTCGCCGTGGAGACGCGACTCGGACGCCGCGTGGTGGTGAAGGTCCTGTCAACGGAAATCGCCGCCGAGATCAGCGCCGAGCGCTTCGAGCGCGAAATTCGCGTGGCCGCGTCGCTGCAGCAGGTCAACATCGTGCAGGTGTTGAGCGCCGGCGACATGGACGGCCTGCCGTACTACACCATGCCGTTCGTCGATGGGGAAAGTCTCCGCGCGCGACTCCGCGAGCGCGGGGCGCTGTCGACCAGCGAGGTGGTGAGCGTGCTCCGCGACGTGGCGCGCGCGCTCGCCTACGCGCATGAGCGCGGGATCGTCCACCGCGACATCAAGCCGGACAACGTCCTGCTCTCGGGCGGCGCGGCCGTCGTTACCGACTTCGGTATCGCGAAAGCGCTCTCCGCGGCGCGCACCGGTCCGGACTCGGCGACGCTCACGCAGCTCGGCACGGCGATCGGCACGCCCGCCTACATCTCCCCCGAGCAAGCGGCCGGCGATCCGACGCTCGATCATCGCGCCGACATCTACTCGTACGGTTGCATGGCGTACGAGTTGCTCACGGGCGAGCCGCCCTTCGCGAACCGCACGCCGCAGCGTCTCATTGCAGCGCACATGGTAGAGGCGCCGCGGCCGGTGCAGGAGTTGCGACCGGATACGCCGCCCGCACTCGCCGCGCTCGTGATGCGCTGTCTCGAGAAAGATGCGACCGCTCGTCCCCAGTCGGCGAGTGAGATCCTCGGGACGCTCGATGCGATGACGACGAGCGACCCCAACCGCCCGGTCATGCCGGCGGTGTTGTTGGGCGGGCCGCGGATGTTCTGGAAGGCGCTCGGCGTGTACGCGGTAGCGTTCATCGCGGTAGCGGTGCTGGCGCAGGCGGCGATCGTCGGCATCGGACTGCCGAGTTGGGTGCTCCCCGCCGCGCTGATCCTCATGGCGTTGGGACTCCCGGTCATCCTCTTCACCGCGTACACCCAGCGCGTGATGCGGCGAGCGGTGACCCAATCGCCGACGTTCACGCCCAGGGGCACTCCGAGCCTGGTGACGCACGGCACGATGGCCGCACTGGCGATCAAGGCCGGCCCGCACGTGTCGTGGCGCCGCACCATGCTGGGCGGCGTATGGGCGGTCGCCGTCTTCGTGGTGCTCGTGGGCGGCTTCATGCTGCTCCGTGCATTGGGCATCGGGCCGGCCGGTTCGCTGCTCGCGGCCGGGAAACTGGGGCCGAGCGACAAGGTGATCGTCGCCACGTTCGACGCGACCGGCGTGGATACGTCCTTGGGCTCGACGTTGGCCGAGGCGGTTCGGACCAACCTGTCGGAGAGCCGGGTGGTGCACGTGGTGCAGACGAGCGCCATCGTCGCGGCGCTCGAGCAGATGCAGCGGCCCGCCACGACGCGCGTCGATCTCGCCATCGCGCGCGAGATCGCGCAGCGCACCGGTGCGAAAGCAGTCGTCGGCGGGCGCGTCGTGCCCGCCGGCAGCGGCTACATCGTGACGGCGCGTCTCATTGCGGCCGCATCGGGAGATGAGCTCGCGTCCTACAGCGAGTCGGCGAAGGACGCCGGCGACCTCATTCCGTCGATCGACCGGCTCACCAAGGAGCTGCGCGGCAGGATCGGCGAGTCGCTCAAGAGCGTGCGGGCGGCGCCGCCGCTCGAGCAGGTGACAACCGCTTCGCTGGGCGCACTCAAGAGCTACGCGGCGGGATTGCAGGCCAACGACATTCGGGGCGACTACC
>DASUKA010000089.1:0-5903 GCA_036278935.1 Gemmatimonadaceae bacterium | reverse complement strand
GCGATCGGTGAGAACCCGAAAGTTTGGCGGTTCGCCCGTGCGCTCTTTCCGCGCAGAGCTGGCAAACTCGGCGATGTCATCCATGCCGCGGCAGTCGGCCATCTCACGATGTTGCTGGGCATGGCGAAGATTCACGCGCCGGATGGCAGAGTGGAGAGGGTGCCCGACGAGCTGCTCGAGACATGGGCGAAATGGCGCGGCGCCCCCGGCGACTTCGCCGCCGCCTGGCGTGCGGAGTTCGCCACTGATGGGACGATCCACGATTGGGAGGAGTGGAACGGCGACCTGATCAAGAAGCAGGAGAAGGAACGTCGTCGGTGGCACCTGCGGAAAGAGCGCGGGGCATCACGCGGAGGCACCGATGGAGTCTCCAGCGGAGTCTCCGCTGGAGACTCCACGGAGGGACCGCCGGAGACTCCACCGGCACCCACCCACCCACCTACCCACCAACCTACCAACCACACCTCAAAGACCGCTCGGCGCGTTCGCGCCGCAGACGGAGCGGATGACGGGTTCGCCGCTGCGTGGGCCATGTATCCGGCCAGAGCGGGCGGCAACCCCAGTACGCCGGCCGAGAAGGCATGGCGCGCCACGGTACGCTCGGGGGTAGATCCTGGCGATTTGATGCGAGCCACGAAGCATTACGCCGAGTACATCCGTGCCAGTGGCAAGGAGCAGACGGAGTACGTGATGCAGGGGGCGACGTTCTATGGGCCGAACAAGCGGTGGCGTGAGTTTCTGGAGGCCATGTCAGCGGCACCTGCCCGCAACGGCGCCTTCGGCCGCCGGCCCACGCCGCAGCAATACGCCCCCTACGACACGAGCGGCAACGAGGCTGTCCTCCGCCGGATGGGGCTGGACCCTGCAGAGATCGCTCGCCAACCGCTCGACACCGAAGAGGAACTGGCACGATGAGCCAACCCACCCGCCTCCGCGACATCAACCGCGCCGACTGGCCACGCATCCCCGCCAACACCGTCATCACGCCGGATCTGCCGTCCCACTTCGTGACGATCGAGCCGGACGGCACCAAGCAGCCGGTCATCCGGCAGCATGCGCCGCCCGCCATCCCGATCCGGTTCCAGGGCGCCGATTTCGAGAGCTTCATCTGCACGACGCGGGCGCAGCGTATTGCGCTCGCCGCCGTCCGGCAATGGGTGGCGGATGCGGCGGCGCATCGCGGCGCGATGCTCGCACTGGTGGGGGCTACGGGCGCCGGCAAGAGTCACCTGCTCTACGCGGCCACGAACGCGCTCCTGGCCCTCGATGAGAAGGTCTACGCGCGGCCGTGGTACACGCTGGCCAACGAGCTCCGCTATGGCGGCGTCTCGCCCTTCACGCCAACGCACGTACTGGAAGCCGCCCACGTCCGCCGCATGCTCTTCGAGCACCGCATCGTGGTCATCGACGAGGTGCGGCCCACCGCGGGGACGGCATTCGATGACACCGAGCTGGCGATGTTCTCCTGCCACGCCTGGGATGAGACTGCCGCCGTGCTCATTACGACGAATGTGAATCCGCTCGCGGAGGTCATGGGCGCGGCGGCGGCCAGTCGCTACGAGCAGATCATCGTCGATGGCCCTGACCGGCGGCAACGGTGAACCCGGCCGCGGCTGTCCCCGACCTCGCGGCCAATGTGCGAGCGCTGTGTGACCGGCTGCCCGCACAGGGCTCGACCTGGACAGTTGCGGCGCCATCCGTCGTCCGAGCGCTCCGCTACCTGCTGGATGCCGCTCGTGCACTCCGGGTGGCCTATCAGCGCCGCCGCCCGAGGGGATTCTCGCCCGCGGGTGCGCTCGCGCTCGCCTGTCACGACCTGGACCGGGAGTGCGGGATCCTTCCACCGTTGCCGGCTGCCGAGCGTGCGGACACCGCTTCCGATAGGGCCCGTGATGGCTGAGCAACGGGTGGTGCCGGAGACGCCACACGGCATCCTCGCTCGCCTCGCCGAGCGCTGGCGCGCCGAGGCGGAGCGGCTCCGCCAGCTCGCGGCCGTGGGGCAGGCCGCCGCGTTGGAGTATGCGGCCGGCGAGCTGGAAGTCGCGCTCGAGGCGGGGCTCGACGACACCGTCACCCTCGGGGTGGCCGCCCACGAGACCGGTTATTCCACGGATCACCTCTCGCGGCTCATCCGTCAGGGCAAACTCAAGAACGTCGGGCAGAAGCATGCCCCGCGCATCCGCCTGGCCGACGTGCCGCGGAAGCGTGCTCGCCACGCACCACTCGCGCTTTCCTCCCCGGACGGTAGCTTGCCCGACGAGATCACCCGTACGGCGATCGGCAGCAAGCTCACCACAGCCCGGAGGAGATAGCCATGGGACGACCCCGGAAGCGTTGGACGGTGACGGTTGGCGGCTACGGGCATACGGTCACCGCATTCGAGCGCGCCCTCGATGGCCCGCTCTACCTGAAGTGGTGGGACGGCACACGGCCGAACGGCAAGAAGACGCAGATGGGCAACTGGGCGTGGCGCGCACTGCGCCACCATGACCGGAGACGCGCCGAGGAGCAGGCGAAGGAACTATCGGCCACGCTCCTCGCCACCCTGGAAGCAGCGCACACCGGCCGGCTCACCCTCGCGGAGCTGTTCGCCCGGTACGAGCGAGAGGTCACGGCCCACAAGAAGGGTGATCAGCCGGCCGAAGACCGTCGGCGCATGGTGATGTGGCAGCACTTCCTTGGGAGCGCGCGCGATGTGCGCTCGATTGATGCCCCAACCCTCGACCGGTTCGTCCGCGAACGGCGTGCGGGCACCATCGAGGTGTGGGAGCTCGACGATGCAGGAGAGCGGAAGCGCAAGCGGCTCTCCACGAAGCCGAGCGACACCACCATCGGTGCCGACATCGTGTTCCTGAACAGCGTCCTGAACTACGCCACGCGGCTCAAACTCTCGGACGGCTCGCGGCTCCTTGCGGAGAATCCCATCCGTGGCTATCCGCGGCCGAAGAACAAGAACGTGAAGCGGCCCGTAGCGACGTACGATCGGTACCTGGTGGTGCGCGCCCAGTGTGATGCCGCTGACCCGCAAGGGTTGTTCGGCCCCTTCATGGATCTCGTGGAAGCGATGGGCTGGCGCGTGACGGCCATCTGCTCCCTCCGCGCCTCGGATGTGGATCGCACGACGACGACGGAGGCGCCCCACGGCCAGCTCCGCAAGCGGGGCGAGGTGGACAAGGAAGGCGTCGAGATGTGGGTGCCGCTCTCCGAAGCCGCGCGCGCGGCGCTCGATCTCGTGCAAGAGCGCCATCCCGTCATCGGCGAGACGCCGCTCTTTGCCATGCCCGGCAAGCGGCCGGTCACGGCATGGGATCGCTATCATGCACGGCTTCTGCTGGAGCGCGCTGAGCGGATGGCCGAGCTCACACCGATGGACGGTGGCGACTTCCATCCATACCGCCGCGCGTGGGCCACTGCGCGGAAGCATCTCCCGGCGCAGGATGTGGCGGCAGCGGGCGGGTGGCGGGATCTGCGCTCACTGGAACGGTGCTACCAACAGGTGGACCCGCAGACGTTGCTCACGGTCGTGAGCGAGCCCACGAAGGTTCGAGAGGTCGCCAATGGGCAGTAACCAGGGGTAAACCGTAGCAGAAACCGTAGCAGCTAGCCCCCAAAACGACGCACGCCCCACAACGGAAGTCGTTGTAAGGCATGCAAATCGGGACGGCGGGATTTGAACCCGCGACCCCCTGAACCCCATTCAGGTGCGCTACCGGACTGCGCTACGTCCCGCCCGCGGCCTGCGCCGCAGACTCCCCGGCAATCTACCGCCCGACACTCCCCGCTTCAACGTCGCGTGCAATCCCCGCGCACATTCCCGGCCCGCTCCCCTCTCTTTAGCACTTACCGCCCTCTACCGCCTGACGTATCCGCCGCCGCGCTGTCAGCCTGCTGCATCTCCTGCTCCAGCTTGAGCAGATCTGCCTCGTGTGCCTTCAGGAACTCGACGTTCGCCGGCTGGACGCCGGGCGGGAGCTTGCCGCCGTTTGCCTGTTGCATCGACATCGCCGCCCCGGACTGCGCGAGCACGATCGTGAAGAGCACGAAATCGCGGCTCGACATGCCGGCCGAGGTAATCGCGCGCTTCACCTCCGGATGCCGATCGTAGATCGCGGCGATATCCGCGAGCGAATTCGCCTTGCTCCCGTCCTCCTCCTTCGCGATCTCCGGATGCGCCTTCGTCACCTGGATCATGTTGTGCACCGCGCGCGTGTACTTGGTCAGCCCCGACGCGGTGAGTTGATAGCTTTGCATCGCCTTCATATCGGCGTCGCTCATCCCGCTCTGGGCGCGCAGCGGGCCGGCGGCACAGAAAACACAGAGGGCAACGAGAGCAGAGCCGATCCATGCAGCGCCGCGAGGGGCGCGTGTAATCCGGGTGGAACTCATGCGACACCTCAGGTGGTTGACAGTGGGCCGTAGTGTAGCCGTGCCCTCGCGCGTGGGGCAAGTGTCGCGCCCGCGGGTCTGGCGCCGCCGATCAGAGCAGCGCCGCAGCCTCCGCGGGCGTAACCACCTTCCCCACGAAGAACTCGCCGAACTCCGCGTACTGCGCGCTCGCTTCGTCGAAGCGCATGTCCGTCACGAGCTTCTTGAAGTCGAGCGGGTCCCTGGCGAACAGCGTCACGCCCCACTCCCAGACATCGAGCCCGATGGCACCGCTGATCACCTGCATCACCTTGCCCGCGTAGCGTCGGCCGATCTTGCCATGCGAATACATGAGCTGGCTGCGCTCGTCCAGCGAGAGCGCGTACCAGTTCTGCCCCACCGCCCGTCGCTTGGACATGGGATAGAAGCTCACGTAGGGCATCTCGGGTGGGAGCGGCGGATAGAGTCGGCGCTGGATGTGCGCGCTCGAGCGCTCGGTCTGCACACGCTCGGCGAGTGCCTCCGCGTACGTCGCATCTCCTATAGCCCCTCCGCGCGCCGCGGCGTCGCGCGCCAACTGCGCGGTCACGTGGTATAAGCCGGCCTCGGTGATGCTCAGGAAGGACGACACGAGACGCAGCGCCTCCGCGGCAGGCTCCGCCGCCACGCACCGCTGCGCCGCGCCGAGCGCGTCGAGTGTGGGACGGAAGTGCATCAGCAGAAGATCGGCCCGCGAACCGATGAGGCGGACTGGTGCGCTCCATCCGCCCTCGCCGGGTGAGGCCAGCGCGGTGAGCATGGCGCGGAAGCGGTCCCGCTGTTCGTCCGCACCGGCGGCATCGCGCGCGCGCAACGCGGCGCGGTCGATGGAGAAGAGTTGATGCAGCGCATACCATCCTTCCAGCGTTTCTGGCGGATGGGCGATGGCTTCGGGAATGGCGGCTGTCGTACTCATGATGGGTCCCGCTTGTGGATGGACGGCTCTCTTCGCAATCTACTCACCTGCCATGGCGCACGGGCACGGGCGCGCCACTCGCGTCGGTGCTGCACGAACACCGATTAGGGGAGAGGAGGATCATGCATCGTTGGCCATTGAGAGTGCTGACCATCGCGGCCGCCGCCTTGCTCGCGGCCTGCTCGCACGCGGACCGGAGCACGGCGCAGGGGAGCGCCGCGGACACCAACGGCGGCTCGGCGTCAGCAGGATCCTGGGCGCACTCGGACACCGCGCTCAGTCGCCTGAGGGTGCACTCGGGCTTCTCCATCCACCTCTTTGCCAGCGGCCTGCACGATCCGCGGATGATGGCCTTCGGCCCGGACTCCGCACTCTACGTCTCGGAGCCAACTAAGGGGACGGTGATGCGATTGGTGGACGTGGACGGCGATGGGCACGCTGATTCCACCATGACGGCGGTGAGCGGGCTCAACCGTCCGCATGGCGTGGCCTGGCATGGCGACACGCTCTGGATCGGCAACACGGATGCCGTGGTCATCGCCTGGAGCACGAAGCACGATGGCACGCTCGATGGACTGCACAC
>DASUKA010000088.1:0-67156 GCA_036278935.1 Gemmatimonadaceae bacterium | reverse complement strand
TGCAATGCGGACGAGCCGCGCAGCGCCGCAAAGCTCTCGCGGGCACGCTGCACGAGCGCGGCCTGCGAAGTCCGGATCACCCGCCAGCCCGCCGGCACCTGCACGTGCGTGCTCACCGCCTGGCGGATCTCCCCATCGTGCCGCGACAGCGTGCGCACCGCCGTTACCGAGAATCCGACGGCGGCATCCGCGTGCGACGGCCGGGGCGGCTCGAAGGCCACGCCGTCGCCGGGTTCCAGCGGCTCGCTCAGCGCCAGGATGAGCTCGCCACGCCGCGCGCTGGCGACTCGCCCGAGCAGGACGCCCCGATTGTCCGGCCGATCGCGCGTCACGTACCCGCGTCCGGCGCGGCCGTCGTACATGCCCGGCGTAAATCCGCGGCTGAAGATCTGTACGAGCTCGCCTACTTCGTCGGGCTCGGCCACCGCCGGCTCGCCGCGCGCCAGCCGGTCCAGGAGGTCGCGATAGCGCCGGGTGACGGCCGCCACGTATTCCGGGCGCTTCTTGCGTCCTTCGATCTTGAGTGTGCGCACCCCCGCATCGGCTATCTCTTCGAGCCGCTGGTATGCCGCCAGGTCCCTGGCCGAAATGAGATAGCCCTGATCCAGCACGGCGCCCGATATCGAGTCGGAGAGCGTGTAGTCCTTGCGGCAGCTCTGCGCGCACGATCCCCGGTTGGCGCTCCGCTCGGAAATCAGGCCGGACATGTAGCACTGCCCCGAATACGAGATGCACAGCGCACCGTGCACAAAGCTCTCGAGCTCGAGTTCCGGGACGGCCGTGTGGATGGCGTGGATGTCCGCGAGCGTGTTCTCGCGCGCCAGCACCACACGCCGCACTCCGAGAGCGCGGAGCACTGCCGCGCCGCTCGCATCGTGCACGGTCATCTGGGTAGAGCCGTGCACTTCGAAGCCCGCATACACCCGCTGAATGAGGCGGATGAGCCCCACGTCCTGCACGATCGCTGCATCGATGCCGCGGTCAATGGCGTCGCCGAGCAGCTCCAGCGCGTCGGCCAGCTCGCCTGGCTTGACCAGGGTGTTGAGCGTGAGGTAGATGCGCGCCGCCCTGCCGTGCGCCAGCCTGCACGCCTCGGCGACTTCATCGAGCGTGAGCTGCGCGCCCGAGTCACGCGCGTTGAACCGCTCGGCGCCGAGGTACACGGCATCGGCGCCGTTGGCGAGTGCGGCACGCACGGCGTCGAGCGAGCCCGCTGGGGCGAGGAGCTCGGGAATTGAACGTTGGCTCATGAGGATGGGAAAGATACCGGCCGACCACGGGCCGATGAAGGCGATCGCGCCGCTACGCGCGGCGCTGGACGGTCAGGCGGCCGAGAGGTCGCGGAGCACCTCTCCCACCGCTCCCTCGCGCAGCCGCTTGAGCGCGCGATCGCGCAACTGCCGCACGCGCTCCCTGGTCACGCCCAGCACCTGGCCGATCTCGTCGAGCGTGTGCTCGCGGTCGCCGTCGATCCCGAAGTAGAGCCGCAGAATGCGGGCATCGCGCGGCGGGAGCGTCTGGAGCGCGCGCTCGAGCTCGGCATGGCGGAAAGTCTCGATCACCTGCGCCTCGGTGTTCGGCAGCTCCTCGAGGGCAAAGCGCTCGATCATCGCACGATCGCTGTCGCGTCCCACCGTCGCGTCCAGGCGGACATCCGCCGTGTTGAGTGCCGACAGCGCCTGGACAATCTCCTCGGAGATGCCGGTAAGCTGGGACAGTTCGGCCGACGTCGGCTCGCGGTCGAGCTTCTCGCGCAGGAGCGCGGTGGCCTTGATCACACGCGAGAGATCGGCCGTGCGGTTGAGGGGGACGCGCACCGTACGCCCCTGGCGGGCGAGCGCCGCGAGAATGGCCTGGCGAATCCACCATACCGCATAGGAGATGAACTTCACCCCCTGGTCCGGATCGAACTTGTGGGCCGCCGTCATGAGGCCGACATTGCCCTCGCCGATGAGATCGATGAGCGGGAGCCCGCGGTTCTGGTACTTCTTGGCGACGGAGACGACGAAGCGCAGATTGCGCCGCACGAGTTCCTCCGTGGCCTCCTGGTCGCCCTTCTGCACGCGGCGCGCGAGTACCCGTTCCTCATCCCTCTTGAGCAGCGGGTAGCGGCTGACCTCGGCGAAGTACTGATCCAGAATGTCCTTATCCGCTTCAGCGGGCCCGATCTCGGCGGGGACCGGGCGACGCCGCCGCCGGCGTTTCCCGTTGGCCATCGCGTGCGCCTCTCCTGTGAGCCGTCCACCCACTTCTGAGAGCAACAAGCGAACCGCTGGCGCGAGTGATCGCCCCCTATTTCATGGCCTCCGCCGCCGCGACGAGCCCGCGCCGGGCAGAAAGCGAATGAGAAATGCCACGACGATGACGGCCACCCCAAGCCACTCCAGCTTCGGCGCGTCCGTCCGGACACCGTAGCCCCAGATGGCTACGCCGAGGACGGCGAAGACAAGCTTGGCCAGATCGACACGTCTCACGCCCGCTCCGCGCGCTTTCGCACAAACCGGCGGATCCCCTCGCGGAACTCGTCGGTGGTGCGCGCCTCCACGTTTGCCTCCACGCCCAACGCGATCCCCTCGCGGAAGCCCCGCGCGTCGAGGGCGTAGAAGAGCTGCTTCGTGAGCGCCAGCGCGCTCGGCGCGGCACGCGCCAATTGCTGGAGCACCGCCTCCACCGCCTCATCGAATTCGCCGTCCCCGAGCACGCGGCTCACAATGCCGAGTTCCAGCGCTTCACGCGCGGAGACCATGCGCCCGGTCGCGACCAGCTCGAAGGCCCGCTTCTCCCCCACCGAGCGGCGCAGCATCGTCATGACCATGGCCGGCACGAAGCCCACGCGCACTTCGGGATAGCCGAACTGCGAATTCTCATGCGCGAGAACCAGATCGCACGCCGTGGCCAGACCTGCACCACCGGCGAGCGCGCGCCCGCGCACCGCGGCGACCACCGGCTTCGGGAGCTCGCGGATGGCGGTGAACACCTGGCCTAGCGCCTGTGCATCGCGGCGATGCACGTCCGGTGCCGCATCGATCATGGCCTCCAATGCGGCAAGGTCGGCGCCAGCGCAGAAATCATCGCCCAATGCGCCCAGGAGCACCACGCGCACCGCCGTGTCCTCCGCCAGCGTCCGGAGGGCGTCGTGCAGCTCGCGCGCCGCCTGCTCGTCCAGCGCGTTCTTCTTCTCCGGACGCGCGAGCGTGATGCGGCCGATGGCGCCCGTCCGCTCAGCGCGTACGCGCGTCATGCAGCCGCCGGAAGGTTGTACTGCCTGGCCATGTCATCCGGGACATCGAGCACCAGCCGAAGCAGCGCCGTGGAAAAGACCTTCCCCTGCGCGTCCGTCTTGAGCGAGAGCGTGCCACCGCCGCCCAACGCGCCGTGCAGCAGGAAATTCACGGCGCCGAGGTTCGGCAGCTCGTACCGCTCCACGCCGCCCGTGATGAGCCCGCGAAAGTGATCGGCCACACGCTGCCGGGTCAGAAAGAGCTGCAGCACCGGGTACCACTCGGGCCGCAGCGCAATCACGCCGACATTCGCCGTATCGCCCTTATCGCCGGAGCGGGCGTGTGCGATGTCCAGCAGCCGGACCTTCATGCATCCTCCATGGTGACGCACGGCGAAACGACGCGCTTGTCGATGAGCGCGGGCCAGTAGGCCACCACCTCTTCGACCTTCGGGCGGCCTCCGGCAAAGCCGGTTACGCTCGGCGGTCCATTCAGCACCAACGGCGCGATCTCGCGCGTGAAGCGCTCGACGGCCGCGCGGTCGCTGCCCCGGACCCCGATGCGAAGCTGCACCTCGGGGATGTCACGCTGTCGCTCCGTGTACTGGCGCGATCCCCCCGCGCGCGCCGGCTGACGCTCCGCTGGCATGCCACCGTGCGATGCCGCGTCGGCCTCTGGCATGGCCAGCGGGCCATGCGTGGCCGATGCACCAAGGAATTCCGTGTGGATGGCGTCGAAGTGCAATCCCAGCCGATCGAGACGCTCCCGCAGCACGCGATCGGCAAGCTCCGCCTTCTCCAGGGCGTCCGGCCACGCGTAGACGAGCGTGCCCAACGCCTTGTAGCCGGAGCGATACGCGATGGACACCTTGAGCTTGTCGGTGGGCGGCCGCCCCGTAATCCCCGAGACGCGCACCCGGTCCGTGCCCGCGTCCTCGAGATGGATGGTTGTGAAGTCGGCGATCACGTCCGGGGTGATGTAATCGTGCGGGTCGCCCATCTCGTACACGAGCTGCTCGGTGACCGAGTGGATGTCGATCCGTCCCCCGGTGCCAGAGTGCTTGGTGACGACAAAGGTGCCATCCGGCGATGCCTCGATGATGGGGTAGCCGATGTTCGCGAGATCGGGGATGGTGCGCCAGTCGTAGAGGCAGTTCCCGCCCGAGCACTGCGCGCCGCACTCGATTATGTGGCCCGCGACGATGCCAGCGGCCAGCCGGTTCCAGTCATCCATGCCCCAGTGAAATTCATGGAGCAGCGGCGCCATAGTGAGTGCGGTGTCGGTGGATCGCCCCGTAATGACGATGTTCGCGTCCTGCGCCAGCGCCTGCACGATCGGGAGGGCCCCGAGGTAAGCATTGGCCGACAGCACACGCGCGCGAACGCTCTCGAGCGGCTCGCCGGTCTCCATGTTGGCGAGCGGGTGTCCGCCGGCGATGAGCGCGTCAAGCCGCGGGAGCAGGTCATCACCCGTCACCACACCCACACGGAGCTTCCCGGCAACACCGGCGCGGTCCGCCGCCGCGCGCACCGCGGCCGCACATGCAGGGGGATTCACGCCTCCGGCGTTCGCCACCACGCGCACGCCGCGCTGGACGAGGGCCGGAAAGACGCTTTCCATCGCGCCGATGAAGTCCCGCGCGTACCCCATCGATGGATCGCGCTCTTTCTGCTTCTGCAGAATCGACATCGTCACTTCGGCCAGGTAGTCCAGCATGAGGTAATCGATGGGACCGCCATCGACCTGGCGGCGCGGCGCCTCCAGCCAGTCTCCCCAGAAGCCCTGCCCGGACGCGACACGAACTACGCGACTCACGGTGTCTCTCCCAGATGTGGTGGCAGCACGAACGGGCCGAGGTGTGGGCCCGGATTATGGAGCGAGGCTCGCAGCGCCATGGCCAGCACTTCGCGCGTCTCTTCCGGGTAGACGATCGCGTCGATGTAGCCACGTGCCCCGGCATACCGCGCATCGAGCTGGTGCTCGTAGTCGGCGCGCATCGCCTCGACGGCCTCGAGCACCGCGGGTGCCGGCTGCGTGCCCGCCGAGCGTGCCGCTTCGAGCGCCGGACCGTGCACCGCTTGCACCGCGGCTTCGCCTTCCATGACGCCCATGCGTCCCGTCGGCCAGCTGAAGATGAAATCCGGATCGAATCCCTGACCCGCCATCGCGTAGTAGCCCGCTCCGGATGCGTGGTTCACGGTGAGGACGATTTTCGGGACGAGGGCGGTGGCCATGGCCTCCACGAACCGTGCCCCGGCGCGAATGATCCCAGCGTGCTCCGCGTCGGGCCCGACCATGAAGCCGGAGACGTCCTGCACGAAGAGGATCGGCGTCCCCTGGCGATCGCAGCGGTCGATGAAATAGGCGACCTTCTCCGCGCTCTCCGCGTACACAATGCCGCCAAAGCGCGGCCGCTCGCCGGCGCGCCCCTTGATGAGTCCGCGCTGGTTCGCGATCACCCCCACGGGGATGCCCTCGATGGCGGCGTCACCGCAGAGCATCTCGCGCGCGAGCGGCTCCTGGAATTCGTCGATCACCCCGCCATCGACCACAGCGCGCAGGACGGCGTGCATGTCGTAGGACATACGATGGTCGGTGGGGAGGAGGTCGTAGAGCGACTCTGGTTGCTCGCGGGCGCCTGCGGACGAGCCCTCGGCGGGCGGTGCAGTGATGGCGGGGGCGGCGGATGGATGATGCATGTCGGCCGCCGAGGGGGTATCGTGGTGTTCGGGGGGGGCCCCCCGCGCCGCGCCAGCCGCCCGCGCACGCGAGTCGTCAGGCAGCCGCGCCACCAGATCGCGCAGCTTCGCCAGGCAGGCCGCATCGTCCTTCACCACGTAATGCGCCACGCCGCTGATTCCAGTATGCGTCAACGCGCCGCCCAGCGTCTCCGCGTCCACCACCTGCCCCGTCGCCCCCTTCACCAGGTTCGGACCGCCAAGGCCCATGAACGACGTGCCCTCAACCATCAGGATCACGTCGGAGAGCGCCGGCAGATACGCGCCCCCCGCAATGCATGGGCCCATGACGGCGGCAAGCTGCGGAGTGCGCAGGTAGCGCCGCATGATGGAGTTGTAGTAGAAGATCCGGCTGGCCCCATACTGCCCCGGGAAAACTCCGCCCTGGTATGGGAGATTCACCCCGGACGAGTCCACGAGGTAGATGATCGGGATGCGACAGCGCATCGCGATCTCCTGCGCGCGCAGCATCTTCCGGATGGTCTCCGGCCACCACGAGCCGGCCTTCACGGTCGCATCGTTGGCGACGATCACGACCTCGCGCGCATGAACCAGCCCGACACCCGTCACTACTCCGGCGGCCGGCGCCTGCCCGTCGTACTGATCATGCGCTACCAGGAGGCCGACCTCGAGCCAGCGCGTACCTGGATCGCACAACCCCGCGATGCGCTCACGCGCCGTGAGCTTGCCTTGCGCGTGTTGCCGTTCGATCTTGCGGGCGCCGCCGCCCTGGCGGAGCGTGTCCTCGAGCGCGCGCAGCTCGCTCGAGAGTTGGCGAAGACGTGATGTCACGCGTGCTGCTGCTGTCGTTCGGCGAACCATGCGGTGATGTAGTCTACCAGATCGGAGGTCGGCGTCCCGGGCCCGAAGAGCTTGCCGACCCCCTGCCGCTGCAACGCCTCGATGTCCTCCCGCGGAAGAATGCCGCCGCCCGTTACAAGGATGTCGTCACGTCCGCCCGCGCGCAGCAGCTCGAGCACACGCGGGAACAGCGTCATGTGCGCACCACTCAGGATCGAGAGACCGACCACATCCACATCCTCCTGGATCGCGGCGCTCGCGATCATCTCCGGCGTCTGGTGCAGCCCAGTGTAGATCACTTCCATTCCGGCATCACGGAGTGCCGCCGCCACCACTTTCGCCCCACGGTCATGGCCATCCAGGCCGGGTTTGGCGATCAGAACACGAATGGGACGGGGCATGGTGGTGAGAGAGTGTGGGGAGTCGGGTGTGGGGAGTCGGGCGAGGCCGACCCGCATATCATCACGCGCGGCCGGGGGCGGCGCCACGCGGCCGCCGCGGCTACCCGTCGCGCGCTCCGGCCCCTACCCACGCGATGTGCTCGAAAGGTAGCGTTCGCGACGGATGAGGGGCAACGGCGCTCACCCCTCCTTCCGCGCGACCAGCAGCATCTGCGAGGAGCGACGCGTCATCGGGCGATCGCTCCATCCGTCGTACGCGGCTTCCACCACCAGTCCGTGCGCGGCGAGCAGCGCGGCGAGCTGCGAAGCACTGTAGAGTCGGATGCGGTGCGGGCGCTCGCCCGCGCCGCCCGGCCCGCTCCACGAGGTGTCGACCGTGAGGATTCCAGAGAGTGGATCGAAAGTACGCTCCTGCGCCACCAGCGTCCCATCCGCCGTCCTCCACCAGTCGCGTGCGAGGAAGCGTGCCATGATCCCATCGCGGCTGCCGCCCTGCCAGATGAGCAGACCGCCAGGCCGCAACACGCGGGCGAATTGCGCCAGAACGCGGCGGTCATCGCCGGGATCGAGAAAGAAGCCGAACGAGGTGAACAGATTCGTCACCGCATCGAAGCGACCGGTCCACTGCGTGGGCAGCGCGCGCATGTCGCCCTGCTGATAGCGGAGCCGCGGTCCGGTCCCCCGCGCGCGCGCCACACTCAGCAGATACCGCGAGTAGTCGAGCCCGCGCACGTCATAGCCCGCCTCAGCAAGCAGGTGCGCGTGCCGCCCCTGCCCGCAGGGCACGTCGAGGACGCGGGCGCCTACCGGGAGGCCCAGCAACTCGATGAGCCGAGCGGTTTCGCGCCGGTCGCGCTCCAACGAGAACAGCGGCTCGTACTCGAGCAGATAGTGCGCGTCGAAGTATGATTGCCACCACTCTGTATGCCCCCGCCCCCGCCGCCGCCCCGGTCCCACCCGCGTCTGGCGCATGCGATCAGAAAAAGACCGGCTCCCGATACTCGCCGAACACCCCTTCCATGGCCGCGCGAATCTCGTACAGCGTACACGAGGCGCGCGCTGCGTCGAGAATGTATGGAATGAGATTCTCGCTCCCGCGCGCTGCCTCGCCCAGTTCGGCAAGTCGTCGCTCGCACCGCGCCCCGTCCCGCGTGGCGCGGAGCTGCTGGAGACGCGCGTGCTGCTCCTCCGCGGCGTCCTCGCCAACCTTGAGGAGCGGGATGGTGAGCTCGGGCTCGTCCGTCACGAACTCGTTCACGCCCACGATCACCCGCCGGTGCTGTTCCACCTCCCACTGCTGGCGTGCGGCCGACTCCGCGATCTTGCGCTGGAACCACCCCGTCTCGAGCGCCGGCACCACTCCGCCCATCCGTTCGATCTCGTCGAAGAGCTGCTCGGCCTCCGCTTCCATCTGGTTTGTGAGCGCCTCCACGTAGTAGGAGCCGCCCAGCGGATCGATGACGTTCGCCACGCCGGTTTCGTACGCCAGCACCTGCTGCGTGCGAAGCGCCACCTGCACCGACTCCTCGGTAGGGAGTGCCAGCGTTTCATCCATGGAGTTGGTGTGCAGCGACTGTGTGCCGCCTAACGCGGCCGCCATCGCCTGGTAGGCCACGCGCACGATGTTGTTCATCGGCTGCTGCGCGGTGAGCGTCACCCCCGCGGTCTGCGAGTGGAAGCGCATCATCCACGACCGGGGGTCCTTGGCCCCGTATCGTTCCTTCAGATGGCGCGCCCAGATGCGCCGCGCGGCACGCAGCTTGGCGATCTCCTCGAAGAAATCGTTGTGGATGTCCCAGAAGAACGAGAGCCGCGGCGCGAACTCGTCCACAGGAAGCCCCCGTGCGAGCCCACGCTCCACGTAGGTGAAGCCATCGGCCAGCGTGAAGGCGAGCTCCTGCACTGCGGTGGCGCCCGCTTCGCGGATGTGATAGCCGGAAATCGAGATGGTGTTGAATTGCGGCGCATGCGCGGCGGACCATTCGAATCCGTCGACGATCAGGCGCAGCGCGGGCTCCACCGGATACACCCACGCATGCTGCGCCATGTACTCCTTGAGGATGTCGTTCTGGATGGTGCCCCGCAGGTCGCGTGCATCCACCCCCTGCCGCTCGGCCGCCGCAATGAGGAAGCAGTACAGAATGATCGCCGGGCCATTGATGGTCATGGAGACGGAGACCTCGTTCAGCGGGATTCCGTCGAACAGCGTCTCCATGTCGGCCAGACTCGAGATCGCCACTCCGCACTTACCCACTTCGCCCTCGGCGCGCCCGCTGTCCGAGTCGTATCCCATGAGCGTCGGAAAGTCGAACGCCACCGAGAGGCCGGTCTGGCCCTGCTCCAGAAGGAACTTGTAGCGCGCATTCGTGTCGCGGGCACTGCCAAAGCCCGCGAACTGTCGCATGGTCCAGAGCCGGCCGCGATACCCCGTGGCGTGAATGCCGCGCGTGAAGGGATAGGTGCCGGGCACCCCGATCGCATCCGGAGCAACGCCCGCCCCATCGAGCGGCGTGTAGAGCGGCGCCACCTCGCCGGCGGAGTTGGTGAACGCGACATCGCGAAGCGTCCCGCGCTCATAGCGCGCGCGCCACGCGGCGACTTCCGCGCGCAGCCGCTCCAACTCCGCCTGTTGATCGCGCACCGTCTCCGTCAGATCCTGGATGGTCGTCATGCGTTCGCCCGCGTCAGAAGATTTGCACTGCGCTTCAGTACTTCCCGTGCGACCGCCAGTGGGCTGGTGGTTCCAGCCGTCATGGCATCGAGCTGCCCATCGAGCCACGCCGCCGTGTCGGGGTCGCCCCAGAGTCGCTCCCGCACCTGCCGTTCCACGGCCTCCACCACACGCTCGCGGAAGCGCTGCCGGCGTCGTGCATCCAGCAGCCCGCTTGTCGCAAGATAACCGGCGTGGCGGTCGAGCGCGGAGGCCAGCGCCTCGATCCCTTCACCGCGCTCGGCGATCGTGGCAAGCACCGGCGGAATCCAGTGGTCCTCGGCGGATGCGGCGGCTTCGCGCGCCATGCGGGCCGGATTGAGCAGCCGGCGCTGATCCATGCCGTGGTGCGACGGGACGTTGCGGTAGAGCTGTCCGACCCGGAACCCCAACATCACCTCCACTTCATGGCGCAATCGGTCCGCACCGGGGCGGTCCGACTTGTTCACGAGAAAGAGGTCCGCGATCTCCATGAGTCCCGCCTTCATGGTCTGGATCCCATCCCCCGACTCGGGCACCAGCACCACCACGCAACTGTCCGCCGTGCGCGCCACCTCGAGCTCGCTCTGCCCCACACCGACCGTCTCGATGAGAATGCGGTCGAATCCGAAGCCATCCAGCACGTCCGCCACGTCGCGTGTGCTGGCGGCCAGGCCGCCGAGCGAGCCGCGTGTGGCCATCGAGCGAATGTAGATGCCCGGATCCAATGCAACCGCTTCCATGCGGATCCGGTCTCCGAGCAGTGCGCCACCCGTATAGGGGGACGTGGGATCCACCGCCACGATGCCCACGGTGAGCCCGGAGGCTCGGTAATGGGCCGCGAGGCGGCTGGTGAGCGTGCTCTTGCCGGCGCCGGGCGGCCCGGTGATGCCGATCCGCCGGCCATGTCCCAACCGGGTGCCCACCAGGGCGAGCACGGCCTCGAATCCCTCGCGCTGGTTCTCCACCAGGCTCACCGCGCGCGCAAGCGCCGACGTTTTGCCGGCGGTGAAGTCGGCGAGAAGTCCATCGTGCATGACCGGGGTTTCTGAGGACGCCGTCATCGCCACCGCCGGTAGCCGCGGAACGGGTTCGAGAGGAGATGCAGGGGCAGCAGCACGATGATGAGAAAGACGATCAGCGCTGCAAGCAGCGAGATCGCCAGCACGTACACGTTGTGGTCGACGATGCCCAACGTGGCGCCCACCACGGCAAGGACGCCCGCGAAAGCACACAGCAGGATGCGCCGCGTCTGGAGCGCGAGGAACTGCTGCATCTCGATCACATCGCGCGGGTGGGCGCGCACGCGGAGCTCATCACGACCGGCGCGGCGCAGCACGTCCCGCAACTCGCGGATGATGCCGTTGAGCTCCATCGCCCAGTTCTTCAGGACGTCGCGGTCCGCGCCGCCGAACATCGCGGCGAGCAGCTCGCCCTTCATGCGTTTCACGATGGGCGTCGCGAACTGCACGCTGTTGAACGTGGGCTCGTAGCGCATGGCGATCCCTTCGGCCAGCGCCGCGGCCCGCCCGAAGTACACCAGCTCGCTGGGCAGGGTGATGGGCCATCGATAAAAGGTTGACATGACCTCGTTCACGATGCGCTGAATCTGTCTGGGCTGGGCGTCCGGGGTGAACGCGATGGACATGAGCGACCGCGCCGCATCGCGCACCGTACCGCGATCCACCTCCGGATCCAGGAGCCCCAGCTCGTAGAAGCCCGCAATCACCCCATCGACGTCCTGGCGCACGGCTGCCATGATCGTCTGGATGAGCCGCGAGCGCGTCTCCTGCTCCACGCGCACCACCATCCCGAAATCCAGCAGCACCAGACGCCCCTCGGGCGAGACGAGGAGGTTGCCGGGGTGCGGGTCGGCGTGAAAGATGCCGTCCACCAGCATCATCTTCACGTAGACTTCCACGAGCGTTGCGAGGAGCGCCTGCACGGAGATGTCGCCGCTGGCGATGCGCTCGTGCAGCCGGTCCACCTTCGTCCCCTCCATGTACTCCAGCACCAGCACGCGCTGCCGGGTCAGCTCGTCCACCACGCGCGGCACCGACACGCGCGAGTCGTTCGCGAAATTGGCGCGAATAAGCTGCGCGTTCCGCGCCTCCTGGCGAAAATCCATCTCCTCCTCGATGTGCTTGGCGAATTCCCGTACGATGGTCGTGATAGCTCGCACGTGATGATTCGGAAAGAGCACGTTGATGAAGAAGAGAATGCGGAACGCGGCATGAAGGTCGATCGCGACGAGCTCCTCGACCCCCGGACGGAGCACCTTCACCACCACCTCGCGGTCCGCGAAGGTGGCGCGGTGCACCTGCCCCAGCGAAGCGGCGGCCAGCGGCTCCGGGGCAAAGCACTGAAACAGGGCGGACGGGGGCTGCCCGAACTCGCGTTGAATCACGCTCTCGATAGTCGAGAGTGGAAGCGGCGGGACCCGATCGGTGAGCTCACCGATCTCGCTCAGGTACGGCTCCGGCAGAATGTCGGCACGCGCGGCGAACACCTGCGCAAGCTTGATGTAGGTCGGGCCGAGCTGCGCCACCGTGGCGGTGAGCCGCCGCGCCCTGGTGCGATGCGCTTCGGTGGACAGTCGGCGTGGACGTCCGATGAAGATCCACCGCCGGCGATCGCGCAGAAACGCCACCAGGAATGGCACCAGGCGCCAGAAGACGACGAACGCCCGCACGCTACCTCGGGCGGTCCGCGGCGACCGCGCGTCCCGGGATGCGAGTTCCCCGCGTGCGCGCTGCCTCCGCATGACGGACAGCCGGCAGCAGGCGGTGGCGAGCTGGCACCTCGCCCATCAACGCCCGCAAAACATCCTCGAGCGTGATGATGCCCGACATGGATCCGCCGTCGTCCCGCACGACGGCCAGATGGCATCGGTCGCGCAGCATCATCATGAGGGCGTCGCTACATGGCGTGCGCGCCTCCACGTGGGACACCGGACGAACAGCCGGGATGGACGCGGCGCCTGTGCGGAAGACATCCATGGCGTGCACCATGCCAATCACGGCGGTGCGCGAGCCGCGATAGACGGGCACACGGCTGTACCCACTCTGCACAAGCGCCCGGGCAGCGAGGCGAGGATTCACCGCCGCGTCGATCGCAACCACCGCCTCGCGCGGCGTCATGACATCGCTCACGACCTTCCCACCGAACCGCGCCACACCGCTGATGAGGCGTAACGCATCGCGCTGCCCGAGTCCGGCGCGTGCACCTTCGCGCAGCAGCGCGTCGATATCAGAGGCCGTCGCCTCCGCGCTGCGGCCGGACTCCGGCAGACGGCGCCCGCCCCACGCGCGCCGCCAGACACGGCCCAGCACGCTCACGACCACACCCGGCCAGCGCAGCGTCGGCAGCAACACGGGTGCGAGCCGCGTCGCCCAGCGATGCGCGATGACCTTCGGCAGCATCAGCCCCACCACCAGCAGCGCGAGCAGCATGGCACTCGCCGAGATGGGCAGCGACCAACCGCGCCGTGCGCTCGCCACGCTCAGGAGCACGCCGCAGAGCGCCACGAGCATCGCCGCGCCGGAGCTCGCGATCATCTCCATGCGCTCCGGCCGAAACGCCATGGCACCAATCCCGCCCGACGCACGCCGCTCCGACCAATGCCGAAGCCAGAGCGGGCTCACGTTCCGCGCAGCGGTACCGGCCGCCGTGAGCCAGGCAACCATCGCCACGACCAGCGCCAGAAGAACGATCATGTCCATCAGGCCGATCGCTCCGCCACCGGGGCCATCCGCTCAAAGTACACGCGCTCGATGCGCCTGCCCCGCACGCGCTCCACCACCACCCGGAAGTCGTCGAGCACAAACTCCTCGCCGGCACGCGGCACGCGGCCCAGCACGTCGTAGATCAGCCCCCCGACTGTCGCCACGTCCTCGCGCATGACGGGATGCTGCAGCACGCCGGCCAGCTCCTCCAGTGAAACATGCCCAGCGACCCAGACACGCGTCCCTTCCTCCACTTCGATGGGCGGACGCTCCCGATCGTGCTCGTCTCGAATGTCGCCTACCACCTCTTCCAGAATGTCTTCGAGAGTGACCAGACCGGCCGTGCCGCCGTACTCGTCCACGACGATGGCGAGCTGCGTCGCCGTCGCGCGAAAGTCCCTGAGTTGCGCGCCGATGGTCTTGCTCTCCGGAATGAACGTGGCCGGACCCATGAGCGGCAACCATCCGCGCTCCGGAGGCACACCCGCGCTCACCGCGCCCAGCAGCCTCTTGGCCGCCAGGACACCGATCACCTCGTCGACAGACGTGTCGTACACCGGCAGCCGGGCATGCGCGCTGCTCCGGAAGCGATCCAGCACCTCGGACCACGGAGTGCTCCGCTCCATGCCCACAATGGCCACGCGCGGGGTCATCACCTCGCGCACCTCGGTCTCGTCCAGCGCGAGCAGCCGGCGCAGGATGGCCCGTTGCGTGGTTGACACCGGGACCTCTGCCTGTACGGCCTCCAGCAGCCAGCGTGCGATCGTCTCCGCATCCGCGGGCTCCTCCCCGCCATCGGGGATCGCGCGCCGAAGGGCGTGCTCGATCGCCGCGCTCGTCCCGCTCACCGGGCGCGCAACGAACGTCACGCCACGAGTCACGAGCGCCATCACCGGAGCCAACGCCGCCGCGTGCGTCCGACCGTAGGCGCGCGGCGCGGTCTGCATCCCGAGCGCCACCGCGCCGACCACAACAAGAGCCCCCACCACGCCAACCATCGCGGGCCGTGCGGGCAGGCGGAGCGCGAACGCCAGTGCGGCTCCGGCTATCAGTTGCAGGATCACGCACGCGGTCGCCAGCGCGTCGTGCGAGCGTCGCACGTCCACGCGCGCCGCGTTGGCCGCACCCATGGGAGACGGAGGCTCTTCGTCGGCGGGCACGAGTGCCCCATCCGCCGCCGCGCAGAGAATGCCCAGCACGGCTCCGCCGATGGCCACCGCCCACGCTCCGCCCATCATGCCGCCGGCTCCCGCAGCACGCGTGCGACCAGCCGCTCCTGGCGGCGCCACATGGGCCCCTCGGTGCGCGCCGCGCCGCTCGAGTGATCGTATCCAATGGCGTGGAGCACGCCGTGCACCAGGAGCCGCATCAGCTCCTCGCGCACTCCCACCCCTCCCCGCCGTGCGCTCGCGCGCGCCACGTCGGGAGCGATGTAAATATCCCCCACCAGCATCCCCGTCTCCGGCGAGCGCCACCCGAGCGAGATGACATCCGTGGGTGTCCCGCGGCCGAAGTGTGCGCGGTTCAGCTTCCGCATCACGGCCGTCGACACGAGGCTGACGGACACGCTCGCCAGCCGCTCGCGCTCCGCCCGCAGCACGGTCTGCACCGCGGCGACCATGCGCTGGCGCGACACCGGCACGCGCCCCGCCTCCGAGTGAATCTGGACCATGGCTGTCATACGGAGGCGAACTCCGAGGTCACGCCACCGCTCGCCGCTGGGTAATCGGTGCGATTGTGGTATTGGCCGATCAGCACGCGCGCGAACTGCTCCTTCACGACGTCGAGTTGCTTGAGGGTCAGCGGCGCATCGCGCATCTGCCCCTGCTCGATGCGCTGGCGGACAATGTGCTCGATCAATTCGCGGATCTTCTCCGGCGTCGGCTCCTGCAGCACACGCGCCGAGGCCTCCACGCCATCGGCCAGCATGCAGATGGCCGTTTCCGCGCTCTGCGGGATGGGACCGGGGTACGTGAAGTCCGCGATGTTCAGCCCTGTACCGTCACGCTCGCGTGCCTTTTCCAGGAAGAACGAGATCTGCGAGGTCCCATGATGCTGCGGGATGAAGGTGGAGATGCTGCGCGGCAGATGGGATTCCTCTGCCAACTCCATGCCCTCGCGCACGTGGTTGCGGATGATCGCCGCACTCGTGCTCGGCTTCAGCTTGTCGTGCGGATTCCGCCCCTGCTGATTCTCCACGAAATACTGCGGCTTCTTGAGCTTCCCGATGTCGTGATAGTAGGTGCCCACGCGGCCCAGCAAGCCGTTGGCGCCGATGGCGGTGCACGCCACCTCCACCAGGTTCGCCATGCTGATGGTGTGATTGTACGTGCCGGGGGCCTCCAGGCTGAGACGCCGGAGCAGCGGCCGGTTCAGGTCTGAGTACTCCAGCAACGTCAGATCGGTGGTGACCCCCGTGAGCTTCTCCGCCAGCGGCAGCAGGAACATGGCGAACACCACCGAGACGATCGCGTTCATTCCGCCACGCGCCGCGCTCCACCCGATCTCCTGCGACTGCCAGCCCAGCGTGAGCCCGATGGCGATGGCCGCGGCGAAATACGCGAACGCCACCAGCACGATGGAGTAGTAGGCCTGGTCGCGCCGCCGGACCATGCGGACGCTGAGCGCGGCGGTGGCCCCGCCAATCAGATTCATGAACAGCGCGTTGGTACCGCGAAACACACTCTGCCCGCCCACAAGGACGGCGAGAATCATCGCGGCGATCATGCTGATGCGGGAATCGAACAGGATGCTGAGGATGATCGCCGCGAGCACCACCGGCACGAATTCCGGATACACCGTGGGCGCGTGAGCAGCCGCCGACGCCCCTGCCAAGACGAGCAGGAACACCAGCGCGAAGAGCGCCATGGAGCGATACGAGGTGTAGAGCTGCGGGCGGAACACCACCACCGCGATGCCGAAGATCGCGAGCACGAGCGCGTTGTAGGCGATGGCGCCGAGGATGCGTCCGATCGGGTGCCCTCCCTGCCCCGCCGTGCGCGCCTGCATGGCGTTGTGCAGCGCTCGCATCTTTTCGTACGCCGCCCGCGCCACCACCTCATGCTCGCCGACGATCTTCTCCCCGGCCCGCACCTGGAAGAGATTCGGGTCCACGGTATTCCGCAGTTCCTGCCGGCGCTGGTCCGTGGCGTGTCGGTCGAGCGCGATGGTGGGATGGAAGAACGCGCTCAAGAGCTTGAGATAGATCCCGTCCGCGACGGACGAATTGCGGTCGGGCTGCATGGGTTGCGAACGCGCGAGCAGGGAGCCGAAGGTCAACACGCTATCGGCCAGCATGCCGCGCTCCTCGCTCCCGCGACGGATGATCACCTCCCCGCGCACGTCATCGATCGCTGCACCGAGCGCAACGCCCGCCGACAGCCACCGCGCCAGCACACGCCGCAGCGCGTCGTGCATCGCGCGCCGGCGCGCGGAGAAAGTCAGGTACTGGGCCTCGGAGTCGGTGAGCGACACCCCCAGCGCCGCGGCGACCCCGATTACCGCCGGCACGCGTTGCTTCGCGTCCGGCGCACCGGCCACGGCTGCGCGTACGGAGTCCATGAAGGTCGCGAGCTGGCGCTGCGCCGAGTCGAGCGCCGCAGGCAGATAGACGAAGATCGGCTTGGCGGACTGCGCCAGCTCATCCTGCTCCTTGGCCAGTGCCGCCGCGGACTTTGGCACAGTGAACGCGAACGGCGCGATGACCGTCTGGGTGGCCACGGATCCCACCTCGAAGATGGGTGAGTCCACCGCCGGCGACGCGGGAAAGAGCACGTACGTGAGCATTGCCAGCACCACCAGCAGGGCGATCCGCGCGCCATGATAGGCCACGCGGGAGCGATACCCGTCCGGCGGCGCCGGGCTGAGCGCGCGCTCCACCTGTCGGCGGCCACCGGTGTTAGTCGCCACCCGAATCCCGCGCATAGGCCTTGATGATCTCCCGAACGAGTCGATGCCGGATGACATCCGATTCCGAGAGATAGTGGAACGCGATGCCATCGATGCCGCTGAGAATCCGCTCGATCTGAATGAGCCCCGATTCCTCCCGGGCCGGAAGATCGATTTGCGTCTTGTCGCCCGTGATCACCGCCTTCGAGTTCACCCCCAGCCGCGTGAGAAACATCTTCATCTGGGCGCTGGTGGCATTCTGCGATTCGTCGAGAATCACGAATGCATCCCCGAGCGTCCGCCCACGCATGTAGGCCAGCGGCGCGATCTCGATGGTGCGCGTCTCGAGCGCCCGCTGCACGCGCTCCGGCGGCATCATGTCATCGAGCGCATCATAGAGCGGCCGCAGATACGGGTCCACCTTCGCCTGCAGGTCGCCCGGAAGGAACCCCAAGCTCTCCCCCGCCTCCACCGCTGGGCGCGCGAGGACGATCCGCCGTACTCGCTTCCTCGCGAGCGCCTCCACGGCCGCAGCCACGGCGAGATACGTCTTGCCCGTTCCCGCCGGCCCGATTCCCACCACGATGTCATTCTCCGCCATCAGGCGCAGATACGTCGCCTGCCCCGGCGTCTTGGGTTGGATGATCCGCCGCACGCCGGGGAGCACAATGCGCGCGGCATCCGGCGCTGCGCCGTCGCCGCCCTCCGCCCCGTTCCCCTGCTCGCCATGCCCCCACTCTTCGCTCAGACGGAGCACGTCGTCTCGCGTGAGGGGGAGATGCTGCTTGGCCACGTCCACCATACGCTGCGCCACGGCCGTGGCGCGCTCCACCGTTTCGGGTGGGCCGGTGAGGCTCAGATTCTCATCACGCAGCGCGACGCGCACGCCGCAGAGCCGGCCGAACTCGATCAGGTTGGCGTCGTTCACACCGGCCAGGGTCAGGAGATCGGCCCCTTCGGTGGAGAGTCGGCGCGTGATGACTTCGTCATTACTCACGGCGGGGTCCACCGCGGCGTCTCTCGCCGCCTTGGTCGCCCGCCGGACGCTCGTTCCGGCTTTCGTCGTCGTTGTTGGTCTCCGATGGGTGTGCAGGTTGAATGTGGAGCGCCTCCAGGTCCGCGCACGGCACGGAACTGGGCGCCTGCTCGAGCAGCGCGCGCGCCGCCGTGGTCTTGGGGAATGCGATCACATCGCGCAGGGAGGGCGCGCCGGCCAGCATCATCGCGATCCGGTCAACCCCCAGGGCAATGCCGCCGTGCGGCGGCGCGCCGGATCGCAGCCCTTCGAGCAGGAAGCCGAACCGGCGTTGCGCGGTGTCGTGGTCGATACCCAACAGGGCGAACACGCGCTCCTGTAGCGCCGGGTCGCTGATGCGGATACTCCCGCCCCCCAACTCGGTGCCGTTCAGCACGACGTCGTAGCCGAGGGAGCGCACGCGCCCGGGCTCACGCTCCAGCAACGGTGCATCCTCGGGGTGCGGCGCGGTGAACGGGTGATGCACCGACGTGAGCCCATCACCCTCTGCGGCTGGCTCGAACATCGGGAAGTCGGTGACCCACAGAAAATGAAGCGCGCCATCCGGCACGAGCCCCATGAGGCGCCCGACCGCCTGCCGCACGCGGTCGAGGGCCGGGCTCGAGACGTGATCGGCGGCGGCTACGAGCAGACAGAGATCGCCCTCCTCGAGCCCGAGACGCGCTGCCGCGTCCGCGCCAAGGTATCTGGCCACCGGCCCTTCGAGCTGCCCCTGTTGCCGTTTGAGTCGCAGCAGCCCGCGCGCCCCGGCGCCCCGTGCCAGCTCCTCCAAGCCGTCCACCTGCTTGCGCGACAGACGAGCCCCACCTGGCACGCGAATACCGCGGACGCGGCCGCCCTGCTCGAGCGCTGCACGGGTGATCGCGAAATCCGCACCGCGAAACAGATCGCTCGCGTCGAAGATCTCCAGCCCGTACCGCGTATCCGGCCGGTCCGTCCCGTAGCGCTCCATGCCCTCCGCGTACGACATCCGCGGGAAGGGCGTCGCGATCTCGTGACCCGCTTCCCGCCACACGGCGAGCAGCAGCCCCTCGGTGAGCGCGTAGATGTCCTCCGGCGCCACGAAGGAGGCTTCGACGTCGATCTGCGTGAATTCCGGCTGCCGGTCCGCCCGCAGGTCCTCGTCACGAAAGCAGCGCGCGAGCTGGAAGTAGCGGTCGAAGCCCGCGACCATTAGCAGCTGCTTGTAGAGCTGGGGCGACTGCGGGAGGGCGTAGAACTCGCCGGCGTGCAGGCGGCTGGGAACGAGATAATCGCGCGCTCCTTCCGGAGTCGGCTTGGTGAGAATGGGCGTCTCGATTTCCAGGAACCCTTGCTCGCTGAAGTAGCGCCGTGTCACCTGCATGAGCTGATGCCGCAGCTCCAGATTCCGCTGCAACTCGGCGCGGCGCAGGTCCAGCTGCCGGTAGCGCAGGCGCAACTCTTCGGACGGGAGCGGCTCGCCGGCGATGCGCGCCACGGGAATGGCGGGCGTCACCGCTGGACCGACCACGCGCAGCGCCGTGACCGCCACCTCCACGTCGCCCGTGGGCAGGTCGCCGTTGCGCCCTTCGGGAGGACGCGCCACGACATCCCCTTCTACCAGCACCACGCTCTCGACGCCAACGGCGGCTGCGATGCTCAGCACATCCGAGCCGGAGCGCTCCTCGCTCACTGACAGCTGCACGATGCCGCTGCGGTCGCGGAGGTCGATGAAGACCAGACCGCCGACATTCCGCTTGCGGTGCACCCACCCGCCCAACCGCACGCGCGTACCCACGTCGCTGGCTCGCAGCATGCCGCAGAGGTGCGATCGGTACGTCGTGGCGAAGGTCGCTTCGCTCACGCAGCGGGCTCCCGCCGGCGCGCGCGCACCGCAGCCATGATCCCTACGGCCGCGCCGAGTGTATCCGCGATCCAGTCATGCACGTCGCTGGAACGGCCAGCGATGAAGCGCTGATGGAACTCGTCCAGTGCGCCAAACGCCGAGATCAGGAGGAGCACGATGAGCGCAGCGCGTGCCCACCGTCGGGCCGCGAGCGCGGGCCACGCGGCCAGCAGGCCGAGGACCCCATACAGGGTGAAATGCACCAGCTTGTCCGCTCCCACGGGCGCACGAATGCCTGCAATCATGGCGCCGGGCAGGGAGGTAAGAATGAGTATGAACACCGCCCACGCGAGGGGCGGCGCCCATCGTCGAACGGTCAATTCGCCTCCGACGCGTGGACGATGGCGAGAAACTCCTCCGGTGACCGCGCCGCCAGGAGGTCCGCCCGGAGTTGGTCGCGCCGAAGGAGCCGCGAGATGCGGCTCAGCGCCTTGACGTGCGCACTCGATGCGCTCTCCGGTCCCACCAGAAGGAAGACGAGCTGGACGGGTCGTCCGTCCAGGGCGTCGAAATCGACGGGCTGCGGCGCGACACCCGCCGCCAGCACGAGCTGATCCACAAACGGCGTCTTGCCATGCGGAATGGCAATACCGCTCCCGATCCCCGTGCTCAAGACGTGCTCGCGCTCCAGCACCGAAGCAAGGACAGGTTCAACCTCCAACCCGTCTCGGCCTTCGGCCACCAGTTGCACCAGTTCCCGGAGGAGGTCGTTCTTTGTGCGACCTCTGAGCGGCACCTTCACCCGATCGGCAGAGAGCAGCTCAGACAGCAGCACGTCGGCTCCGTTGTGTCATATCGTAACCGAATAAACTAACGACCTGCGACACGCACCGGTAGCCACGCGCGACCGCCGGCACCCGACGATCGGGCGCGGCATCTCCAATTACCGCTTGACCTTGGATGCGCACATCGCCCACGGCATGAGCGCTGTCCCGCCGCGCTTAGATTACGGCTGCGAACGTGCCTGCTGCATGCCCCGACCGTCGAGCGGCATCAGGCGCAGCGCCAGGCGATCAGGACCATATCGTGAGTGACCAGCCCAATCTTCTCAATCTGATACCCGCTCAAGCGGAGCGCGTGCTGCGGGATTTTGCCGTGACCCACGGCGAGCCCGCATACCGGGGCACGCAGGTGGCACGCCGGCTCTGGGAGGCACCAGCCCCCTCGTTTCAGGCCATGACGGAGCTCCCGCTCCCGTTTCGCGCGCTGCTTGGCGAGCACTTCACCATTCCGCGACTCGAGATCGCCGCGCATCAGCGCTCCGTCGACGGGACGCGGAAGTTCCTCTTCCGCCTAGGGGATGGCGAGGCCATCGAGACGGTCGCCATCCCGGACCGGTCGCGGATGACGCTCTGCATCTCCTCCCAGGCGGGGTGCGCGCTCCGATGCGCCTTCTGCGCCACCGGCCGCATGGGATTCTCGCGCAATCTGGAGGCGTGGGAGATCGCCGGCCAGGTGCGCGAGATGGTCTTGCTGGATCCGCCGATTGCCGTCACCAACGTCGTGTTCATGGGCATGGGCGAGCCACTCATGAACTGGCGCGCGGTGGACCCCGCCCTCAGCATCCTCAACAGCCAGTCGGGGCTGGGCATCGGGGCGCGCCGTATCACCGTCTCCACCGTGGGCGTACTCCCCGGCATTGTCGCCCTTGCCGCACGCGCCGAGCAGTTCCGGCTGGCCATCTCCATTCATGCGCCAACGGACGAGCTGCGCCGATCGCTCATGCCGATCAACATCAAGTACCCCCTGGCGGACGTGATCGATGCCGCCAAGGCATTCAGCCGGCGTGTGACGTTCGAATACGTGATGATCCGCGACGTGAACGACGCTGCCGAGCACGCCCTGCAGCTCGCACGCCTGGCCCGCGAGTGTCACGCGTTTGTCAACCTGATTCCGCTCCACCCCGGTGGTGCGCCAGGCCTCACGCCCTCGGACACCACACGAATGGCCGCCTTCGCGCGCGAGATGCGGGACGAGGGGGTGGAGGTGGCCATCCGCGCAAGCCGCGGCACCGATATCGCCGCCGCATGCGGGCAGCTACGGGTAGAACGGCTTGGCCGGCGGACGCCAGGTCGTACCCAGCAGCACGGTGACGTCGAGGTAGCGTGAGCTGTCCGGCTGCGATTCCACTACGGCAACGCCGAGCGTCCGCGCCACCAGCCGTGCCCATGCCGGGTGATTGGACCGGTCGATGACCAGGGTGGTGTCCCTCTGCTCGTTGGCCGTGCCGATATCCACCACGTCGAACCCATGGTCGCGCAGATCGAACGTGGCGCGGCGCGCCAGGCCGGTGGTGCGCGTGGCGTTCAGCACCTGCACCTGAATCCGGACCCCGGCTGGCGCACGCACGGCCGCCGGGTCCGTGGCCGATCCTGATGCGGAGCGAGGCCCGCCGTGATGCGGCAGCATGCCATAGACTGCGGCGCCCACCAGGATCAGCACGAGGATCCCGCTCACGATGCGACGGTGCGAGCGAGTCAGCGGACCGCGTTCCAGAGTGCCACCGTCTCCGGCAGCAGTTCATGCCGCCCGCGGAGCGCCCACTCCAGGCGGCGCCGCACGACTTCCACAAACACGTCGTCGAAGTCCCGCGGCACGCCGCGGGCGAGCCGCGCACGATCGAGGGCGTCGAATCGGCGACCTGGCTCAAGGAAATCGGCCATGTAGAGCGCCCGCCCTACCCGTCCCCATGCCCTGCACCCCACCGTATGCCACCGCACGGCCGCCAGCACCGCCGCCCGCGTTTCGCCATCCCGCTCGAGCCTGACGGCGGCGGCCGGACCGTGCAGCAGCTCGGCTGGCCGCTGTGGGTCGGGGACGAGCGCGCGCAACACGTCATCCGGAGCATCACGCAGTGCGTCGTGCCAGCGTCCGGCATCATGCCACGCCGTGCGCTCCCTTGTGTCGAGCTGCAGCGCGTCCGCCCACCCGTCCAGGAGGGCGACCACCCGCGCGATGTGTGCGCGGCGCGCGTCGCTCACCTGCGCCCACACGGGCAGCTCAATCGAAGCCGCGTCGCACATGGGGCTCGAGCACGGCCTGATTGCGGATGCGCGTACGCGCCACATAGTTCCATCCCTTGAGCTCCACCCCGCGGCCGATGGTGGCCTCGATGATGCGCGAGTGCGGGCCGATCACGCACTCGCTGCCGATCTCGGTAGGCCCCTCAATCACGGCACCCGGGTAGATGACCGTATCGGCGCCAATGCGCACATCGGCATCGATCCACGTGGTCTGGGGCAGGATGAAGCTCACCCCTCGCTCCTCGTGCAACCGGACGAGCCGGTCGCGGAGTGCCACAGAGGCATCGGAGAGTGAATGCCGGTCGGTGACGCGGATCAGCTCCTCCGCCGACGTCGGCGGGATGCGCACCGCTCCGAGCGGCCGCCGCGGGTCATCGGCGGACGCGAGCGCCGGCCCCTCGCCACCCACCGCGAGGTAGGCGCGCTCCTCACGCTCGTCCGGGAGCGCCGCCACGTTCCCCTCCCCCATGCGGAGCAGCCTGGCGATGGTATCGGCGGTGACCAGCGGGGCCGCGCCATCCATGAGCACCTTGAGGCCTGGCGGCGTGATGGCGGCGCGCAGCGAGCGCAGCTCCTTGCGCGGCTGTACCGGCTCCGCCATCACCGGCACGGAGAGCGTGTCGGGCAGCGAGATGGGCGAAGCGGCGCGGTGCACGACCCGGATCTCGACGGGTGGCGGCGATACCTCGCCGAGTGCCCGCAACACATGCCAGAGAATCGGGCTTCCGGCAAGGGGATGCAGATACACGCTCACGCGCGACCTGAAGGTATCGCCATCATCGAGCGCGGCCACCACAGCGCTCCAGATCATGCGTCGCCCAGGATCACGTTGTCGATGAGTCGGGTGCTTCCCACCCGCGCGGCCACCGCCACGATCGTGCCGCGCTCCGCCACTGCCACCGGCTCGAGCCGCTCCGCGTCCACCACGGCCAGGTAGTCCACATGCACACCGGGTTCAGACGCCAGCACCTCCCACCCCTCGCGCTCCAGATCGGCGGCGTCATCCTGACCCTGCGCGAACGCCTCGGCCATGGTGTGCAGCGCGCGCGGCAGCACCAGCGCACGACGGCGCTCCTCCGGGCTGAGGTAGATGTTTCGACTCGAGAGCGCCAGGCCGTCCGCGTCGCGCACCGTTGGCGCCACCACGATGTCGACCGGCGTGTCCAGATCGCGCGCCATCGCGCGGATGAGCGTCGCCTGCTGGATATCCTTCTGGCCGAAGACGGCCACCTGCGGCTGCACCAGATTGAACAGCTTCGTGACCACCGTGAGCACGCCGGTGAAATGACCCGGACGCGCCGCACCTTCCCAGCGATCCGCCAGCGCGAGCGGAGTCACGACCACGGTGCGTTCGCCAGGGTACATCTCCGCCACCGACGGCGCGAACAGCACGTCGACGCCGCAGGACTGTGCCTGCGCCGCATCGCCCTCCGGATCGCGCGGATACCGGGCAAAGTCCTCGTGCGGCCCGAACTGCAGCGGGTTGACGAAAACGCTCATCACCACCGCCCCGGCATGGCGTCTGGCCGCCTCCACTAGTTGCAGGTGTCCCGCGTGGAGATGGCCCATGGTCGGCACGATGGCAATCGCCACCCCACGCCGCCGGTACTCGGCAAGCGCCCCACGCAGCGACGCGATCCGATTCACCACCTGCATGTTAGAAGCTGTGATCGTCATCGGGATAGCGCCCCGCACGTACGTCTTCCCCGAATCGGGATACCGCGCCACGCACGTCGTCGGCCATGGCGGCGTACCGCTTGAGGAATCGTGGCGTGAACTGGTCGTTGAGTCCGAGCAGGTCGGGAAGCACGAGCACCTGGCCATCGCATCCCGCGCCGGCGCCGATCCCGATCGTCGGCACGCTCACCGCCGCCGTGACTTCAGCGGCGAGCGCAGCCGGGATCAGCTCGAGCACGATGGCGAACACCCCGGCGGACTCCAGACGGCGCGCACCATCCACCAGCCGCTCCGCCTCCAGGCGCTCCCGTCCCTGCACACGGTGGCCGCCGAGCGCGTGCACCGACTGCGGCGTGAAGCCGAGATGGCCCATGACGGGGATGCCCACGCCAGCCACGGCACGCACGGCGGCGACCACCTCGTCCGTTGCGCCCTCCAGCTTGACGGCCTGTCCGCCCGTCTCCTGGATCACCCGGCCGCAGTTGCGCAGCGCCTGCTCCACGCTCACCTGATAGGTGAGGAACGGCATGTCCACGATCAGTAGCGCCCGCGTCACGCCCCGCCGCACCATTGACGCATGGTAGATCATCTGGTCGAGCGTCACGGGGAGCGTGGACTCGTAGCCGGCGACCACATCGCCCAGTGAGTCGCCCACGAGCACGGCATCCACATCGGCCTCATCCACGAGTCGGCCGAAGAGTGCATCATATGCGGTGACGACCACGATCTTCTCGCCCCGCGCCTTATGGGCGAGGAACTCCCGTACCGTGACCGCCTTGGTCCGCGCCAGTGCCTGGCTGCTCATCGCCCACCGGTGAGTTCAGAGAGCTCCCGCTGCCAGAAATCCCGGTTCGGCAGTTCCGGATGCGGCACGATCAGGTCGGGCTCATGCACTTCCTGCCCTTCGAACATCACGATATCCAGGTCGAGCGTTCGTGGTCCCCACCGAACCCCGCGTACACGTCCAGCGCGTTGCTCGATCGCGAGGAGCGCGTCCAGCAGGGCCCGCGGAGCAAGGGATGTCTCGAGAGCGACCATCTGGTTCAGATACGAGCCCTGCGGCACGTCGCCTACCGGCGGCGTTTCCTCCACAGGTGACACCGCCACGATACGGCTCCCCGGCAACTCCGCGAGCGCCATCCGCCCTTGTGCGAGGTAGCCGGCCCGATCACCGAGGTTGGATCCGAGCGCGACGTAAGCGATGTCAGACATCGGTTGACACGGCCGGAACGTACCGGCATCGTGCGCGCGTGTCAAACCTGCCGCGTCGTTCCGATGGATAGCCTCACGGCGCACTACATCGCACGCGAATTGGATGCGCGATGGCGCGGTCGGCGCACCCGTGCATGTCTGCTTGACCGGGCCGCCCATGTCGTGCTCCTCGCCGTGGATGGCTCCCCGCCCATACGCATCGGCCTATCGGCGCCGAACGCGCGGGTGGAGGAGATGGCGGAGCCGCCGGAGCACGGGAACCTTCAGGGCTGGACCGTTGCCGAGGTATCGGCCCCGATTGACGATCGGCGCTTTATCGTGCGTTTCGAGCGCCCCGGTACCTTCCGCGGGTCGCCGGTGCGCCACGCCACCCTGGAAGTCAGCCTGGTGCCCACAGCACGGGGGGCCCTGCTCAGCGGCGGAGCGAGCCAGCGGCTGGCCGCGCTCGGTGCAGCGCTGCCGGCCGCCGCCACACCACGCCCGCTCCTCACGCCCGACGAGATTGCCCAGGCCGTGACCCACGGCAACCAGGATCTGCTGCTGAGTGGACGATGGATGAGCCCGATGCTCGCGAGATGGCTCGTGCGCTTGGGCGAGGCACGCGCCATCGAGGCCTACCAGACCGTGTGCACGCTCCCTGCCCCGCAGCCGGCACGCTGCGGCGGGCAGCTCGTGGCGTTCGCGTGGTGCGACGACGCGGAAACAGCCCCGTCGCTCATCGAGCCAGCGCCGACGTCGTCTGCGTCCGAGCCGTCCCACGCGCCGTCCCGGAGAGCGCGGGCGCTTGAGCGCATGCGCGACGAGCTGGCGCATGCCGCGAACGCTCCCCGCTGGCGCCAGCTGGCCGACGCCCTCATGATGCTCGGCGACCTCCCCGCGCCAGAGACCGTCCGGCTTCCCGACGGCAGTCTCCAGACCGTGCCTGCACGCACCGGCGAGCGCTCGGTCGACACGGCGGAGCGGCTGTATCGCGATGTGCGCTCGATGGAGCGTGCACTTGAACGGCTGCCCGATCGGATCGCACGGGTGGAACTGGCCGCGGCACTCGAGCGGCCCACGGCGGACGGGCGGGTCAAGGAGCGAGGTGTAGCATCCGCGGCAGCGGCCGAGTCACCCGTCGCCAGACCGTATCGCAGCTATCGATCCAGCGGCGGGCTGGAGATCCGTGTGGGGCGCGGTGCAGCGGCGAACGACCAGCTCACCTTTCATTACGCGTCGCCCAACGATGTCTGGCTGCATGCGCGCGATGCCGCCGGCGCGCACGTGGTGTTGCGATGGACGCGCAATGAGTCCCCGCCCGCCCGTGATCTGGAGGAGGCCGCGATGCTGGCCGCGTGGCACAGCCGTATGCGAAGCTCGACGCTGGTCCCCGTCGATTGGACGCGGCGCAAGTATGTGCGGAAAGGGCGCGGCGACCCCCCGGGGAGAGTGCGGGTCGAGCGAGCGCGGACGGTGTTCGTCCGTCCGGATGCGGCGCTTGAGCGCGCCCTGCGCGTGGAGCGGTAGACCGCGCTCCTACAGCGCGTCCAGCCCCGCGCGCAGCGTGCGCACCAGTTCCAGGGCGCGATCCGCGCCACCGGCGGCGGCGCTCACGACCGCACTTCCCACCGCCACGCCGTCCGCCAGTCGCCCAACTGCCGCTGCCTGCTCGGGGCGGGAGATCCCGAAGCCCACGCAGATGGGAAGCGTAGTGGCCTCGCGCAGCAACGCGACCGTGCGTGGAAGCTCGGCGGGCACATCGGCACGGGCTCCGGTGACGCCCAGCCGGCTGATCAGATAGACGAAGCCCGAGCCATGACGCGCGATCTCCGCCATGCGCGCCGGCGGCGTGGTGGGTGCCACCAGGCGGATGAACGCCAGCGGGCTCTCACCGAACCGCGCCTCGAGCGGCGGGTCAGCACCCACCGGAAGATCGGTGACCAACAGGCCGCTGGCGCCAGCATCCGCCGCCCTGTCGAGCGCGTCGGGACCGGCCGAGAGCAGCGGATTGAGGTAGCTGAAGAGCACGGTGGGCGCCTCGGCACGAGCGCGAGCCACAATGTCCAGCACCCCGGTGAAATCCATGCCGGCCGCCAGCACCTGCTGCGAGCTCGCCTGAATGACGGGCCCGTCCGCCAGCGGATCGGAGAACGGTACGCCTACCTCGATGATGTCCGCGCCGCTCGTCGGCAGCCCACGAATGAGCGCGATCGACTCGTCCACGGTCGGATGTCCCGCCGTCACGTAGATGACGAGGGCACGCCGGCCCTCGGCGCGCAGCGCGGCCAGACGCCGCGCAATCACATCAGACGAAGTAGTCGCCGACACGGATGCCGTAGCGTTCGGGGTCCGTCACCTTGATGATGGTGCGCAAGTATGCGTCCGTATCCGGGTCGCGCTCGTTGAGATCCACGACATGTCCAGGGAAGAGCATGTTGCCGCGGTCGTCGCTCACGATGCGAACGAGGGGACGCGAGATCGCCTCCGGAACCGGGTTCACCGAGTGCACGATCGCCAGCTCGAAGCTGTCGAGCACTACCACCGTCCCCACCGGGTAGTGTCCCACCAGGCTCATGAACCCCTTCACCACCACCTGGTCCATCCCGCGCCGCGGGTTGTGACGCATCTCCCGCAACACGTCGGCGGGAGACATTGGTTCCGACTGGTACACGCGCTGCGATGTCGCCGCATCAAAGCCGTCGGCGACCGCCACGATGCGGCTGAACATCCCCATCGTTCTCGGCCGCAGGTGCCGCGGGTAGCCCGAGAGGTCCGTCTTCTTGTGGTGTTCGAAGGCGACGACCATGGCGCGATAGGGAATATCGCTATGCCCACGCATTCCGAACAGCGCCAACACGCCAAGCCACGGATGGGAGCACATGGTTCGCCATTCGTCGTCGGTCAACGAACCAGGCTTGTGCAGCACCTCGGCAGGGATGCGGGCCTTGCCGATGTCGTGCATGAGGGCGGCAATGCCGAGCTCGTACAGCTGAAAGCGCGTGAGTCCGAGCTTTCGGCCTAGTGCTACGGAGAAGATGCAGACGTTCACGCTATGCACGAACGTGTACTCGTCGTAATCGCGCAGCGTCGTCAGGCCCATCAGCGATGCCTCCTCGTTGAGGATCTGATCGACAATCCCCTGCACCACGCGCTTGATCCGCTTGATGTTGGGACTCCGGCCCATGCGGACGGAGTTGATGACCTCCTTGGTCACATGCACCGATTGCGTATATGTCCGCTTGGCCGCTTCCTTGGCGCGCTCCAGCAGCTCGTCGTCCACCTCGGAGGGCGGTCCGAGGTCAAAGGCAGCAATCTCGAGCTCCGTCAGACGCGCCAGGATGGACTCCAGCGTCTCGAAGGGATCATCAGATGCGGGCGCCTGCAGCAGCGACAGGAACACCATCCACTCGCGCGGGGTCGCCTCCTCGCGCACGCGGATCACACCGACCCCGGCCTTGACGAAGACGTCGCGAATACGGCCGAAGCTGGCAAAGGTGTCGATGTCCAGGCGAAGACGTGTGGTGTTGATGAAAATGAACCCGCCGGACAGGCGCACTTCGAGCTCCCGTTCGTGCCGCAGGAACTCCGCGTTCAGGCGCACCACCTCGTCGAGCGTCTTCTGGACAACGGGATTGTCCGGGGGGTAGAGCTGAATGGCCCTGAGTGCGCCGTAGAACGCCATGAGCAAGTCACGCCCCGCCACCCGCGCAAAGGCGTCGCTCCCGCGGCCGGCCAGCGTCACCGCCGGCTGCGCGGTGCTGTCGGGGATGGTTACCGGCGCCCCGGTCATGTGCCGCCCCCGCGGAGTGCCTTGTTGATCGCGTTCCGTACCAGCACATCCTTGTCGCTGGCCGCCCGCTCGAGGGTTGCCATGGCGTCGCGCGTCCCGATCCTTCCCAACGCCATGGCGGCGCACGCCCGTGTTTCGGGGTCGGCACGACGGCCGAACAACCCTTTCGCGTTGAGGAGCCGGTCCAGCGGTTCGATGCCCCCATCGCCGGCCAGGATGCTGAACGCCTCGAAGAAGACCATTTTCTCGGTGAGATCGCAGTCGCGCACCGCCTTCCCACTCACGACGTCGCCCACCTTCGGCAGGGCCGCCCGGTGATTGAAAGCGCCGAGGGCGCGCACGGCGGTGAGGCGCACGTCGCGGTCCTCGTCATCCACCGCATCCTCCAGCAGCCGCAGCGCGCCAGGCGAGCCGATTTCCGCCAGGGCCTGCGCCGCACCCTGGCGCAGCCGCACCGAAGCCCCACTCAGGATGGCGCCGAGCGGCGTGACGGCGGCCGGCGTGCGCAATGCACCCGATCGACGCATCGCCTCCAGCGATACGGCCTCATCTGTGCTGGCGATGAGCTGGACGAGCGCGCCCGTATTGGCCGCGGCCAAGCGTGTGGCGGTCTTCTCCAGAATAGCGCTCAGGAGCGTGTTCTGCACGCGACCGACCCATCCCAGCACGACGCCGAGTGTGCCGCCACCGAGTTGCTCGAACAGGGCATCGAGATCCTCCTGCGCGGGGATCGCCTCGGCGCTATCCAGCGCCCGAAGCAGCTCCGAGAGCACGTCGGGTTGGCCGAGGCGGGCCGGTAGTTGCGCCAGGCGCGCCCGATGCTCCGCCGTGAGCTCCGCCGCGCGAGAGGCAACCGTCTTCGCCTCGCGCAGGAGGTACGCCACGGCCCCGTACTGCCCCTCCGAGAGCAGATGCAGCACCACCCCCTCGAGAACCCCGCAAAGTTCCTCACGCGTCGCGGGGCTCGTCTCCAGCTCGAAGATGTCGAGCAGCATCGCGATGATATTGCGACGCAGATCAGTCTGGTACTCGGTCTGAATCTCGCGGCGCAGATAGTCCACTTCCTGCTCGTCCAGGAAATACGTGGCCGAATCGAAGTCCTCCATCCGAACGATGTTCGGATGCATCTCCTCCGCCGCCACCTCGTCCCGCACCGATGCCTTCGTCGCCGGTTCGTGCGCCTCGCCCGGAGTGAGCGGTGCCGCGTCGTCGAAGGCCACATCGACAAAGCGATAGCGGAACGAGAGAAACTCCTGCTCCCACAGCAGGGTGAGCAGATCATCCTCCTCCGGCGAGGCGATCCGAATGCGGTGGATGATATCGAGCAGCACCGCAAGCTCGCTGTCCTCGACCCCCTGCAGAAAGGTGAGCTCGCGCAGACCGTCCTTGTAGAACACCCACGGCAGGCTCTCCGCACGCGACGTCTCGCGCATCACCACGTGTCCCAGCCAGCGAAACTCACTCGCCGTGACCTCGATGACGAGCTCGCTGGTTTCCTGCCAGAGCGCCGCGAAGGCGACGCGCAGCCCGTCGATCGCTCGCTGATAGATCGGATTGTTCGGGAGGTAGAGCTGGTGCGTGCGGATGGTCTTGGTGAGGCTTCGGAGCATCTCCTCCACAAGGGCGGGCGAGAAGGGCGTGGGTGCCGCTTCCGCGGCGGCATCGTCCTGGCCATCCAGCACGGGGACCGAGGAGCTCACCGCGCGTCCCGCATCCGCTCGCTCACCTGCGCCACATCCTTGTCGCCGCGTCCGGAAACGCAGAGGAGCACCGGGGCGTCATCGCTCCAGCGTCCCGCCTGGGACGCCAGCCACGCCACGGCGTGCGCGCTCTCGAGCGCGGGAATGATCCCTTCCAGACGGCTGAGCAGCCGAAAGCCCTCGAGGGCCTGCTCATCGGTGACGGACACGTACGTTGCGCGGCCCGAGTCCTTGAGGTACGAGTGCTCCGGCCCGACGCCGGGATAATCGAGCCCCGCCGAGATGGAGTGCGCGGGGTGCACCTGACCACCCGCGTCCTGTAGCAGATAGCTGAGGGCGCCATGCAGCACCCCGGGCCGCCCTCTCGAGAGCGATGCCGCGTGGTGGGCGGTATCGAGTCCTTCGCCCGCGGCCTCCACCCCGATCAACTCCACGCCTGCATCCTCCACGAATGCGTGGAAGATTCCCATGGCGTTCGAGCCCCCACCGACGCATGCCACGATGGTCGCCGGCAACCGTCCAATCCGCGAGAGCATCTGCGCGCGCGCTTCCTGGCCGATGATCGACTGGAAGTCGCGCACCATGCGGGGATAGGGCGCCGGGCCCACCACAGAGCCGATGATGTAATGCGTGTCGGTGACATGTGTGACCCAATCGCGAATCGCTTCGCTTGTCGCATCCTTGAGCGTCCGCGTCCCGGCGGTCACCGGGACGACCTCCGCCCCCAGCAGTTGCATGCGGAAGACGTTGAGCGCCTGCCGCCGCATGTCCTCCTCGCCCATGTAGACCACACAGGCAAGCCCGAAGCGCGCACAGATGGTGGCCGTCGCCACACCGTGCTGCCCGGCGCCCGTTTCAGCGATGATGCGCGACTTTCCCATGCGACGGGCGAGCAGCGCCTGCCCCACGGTGTTGTTGATCTTGTGCGCTCCGGTGTGGTTCAGATCCTCGCGTTTGAGGTACACCGGAGTGCCCACCACGGCGGAGAACCGGGGGGCATCGCTTACCGGAGAAGGACGACCCACGTAGGTCGAAAGCAAACTCGCGAGCTCCGCTGCAAACGCCGGATCACGCTGCGCCTCGTCCAGCGCGTGCGTCAGTTCATCGAGCGCCGGCACGAGCGTCTCGGGCACATACTGCCCACCGAAGATGCCGAAGTGGTCCCGGAGGTGCGTGGTGGTCATGGCTCCCGCTCCCAGCGCCGCACGGCGTCCACAAAGGCGCGCATGCGCGCGTGGTCCTTGATGCCCGGCTCGCACTCGACGCCGGAGGAGACATCCACAACATCCGGAGCGAGCGCCGCCAGCGCCTCGGTCACATTTGCCGGCGTGAGGCCGCCCGCCGCGACGCGGCGCGCGACGCCAGCAAGCGGCAACCGGCCGATGGCGCGCCAATCGAACGGCACGCCGGTGCCGCCCAACCGGCCGGGCGTGTATGTGTCGAGCACCACCGCGTCCGCCGCCTCGGCCAGCTCTTCAAAGTGGGCTGGCAGTGCATTGCCGTGCACCCGGATGACCGCCCACACTGCCACGCCGGCCACTTCCCGCACAGCGCGCACCTGGGAGGCGTCGGGGTCGCCGTGCAGCTGCGCCACGTGCAGCCGTGCCGTACGCGCCACGCGGGACACCTCCCGTACGTCGAGCGTCCCGAATATGCCGGCGCGCTGTGCCTGCTCGCCGGCCGCGTCCAGCACGGCAGCCGCGCGAGACGGGTCGAGCCGCCGCACGGAGCCCTCTGCGAATACCACGCCCACGTAGTGCGCCCCGAGCTCGCCCGCCGCGAGAGCGTCCTCCGCTCGCGTGAGCCCGCAGAACTTGATCTCAACGCTCACGGCCACACCGCGGTATGCTGCTCAGCGCACGCACCGCGGCCTCCGGATCTGGCGACGCCGATATGGCGGAGCCCACCAGCACTGCGTCCGCCCCCGCCGCCGCCACCGCCGCCACGTCGGCCGCCTCCCGCATTCCGCTCTCCGCGACCGCCACCACCCCGGCAGGGATCATCGGGATCAGCCGCGCGCTGGTGGATGGGCTCACGTCCAGCGATTCGAGGTCGCGGCTGTTGACGCCGATGACCGCAGCATCGATGGCCAGCGCCCGCTCGAGCTCCGCCTCGGAGTGGACCTCCACGAGCATCTCGAGCCCCAGATCGCGCGCCGCGCTGGCCATCACCGGCAGCTGCCGTGGCGAGAGTGCCCGCACGATGAGCAGCACCGCGGACGCCCCCAGCGCACGCGCTTCCAGCAGTTGCACCGGCTCCACGTGAAAGTCCTTCTTCAGAATGGGGACCGGCACACGCGCGCGGGCTTCCTCCAGATCCGCGCCCGAGCCGCCGAAGTGCACGGGCTCCGTGAGAATGGAGATCGCCGCCGCGCCACCGGATACGTAGGCCGCAGCTTGCGCCCCGGCGGAGAGGGCGGGATTGATGGTCCCCTTTGACGGCGAGCGCCGTTTGACCTCGGCGATGACACCGACCGAGGGCCCGCGCAGGGCGCCGGCAAAGTCGCGATGGTCCCGCGCGCGGCGCACGGCCTCACGCAGGCGCGACTCCGCGCTGGCGAGTTGGGTTGCACGACCGATTGCCTCGTGCACGATGCCGCCGAGCACGCCGCCGGGCGGCGTCCACGTGGAAGTTGATGCTTGCACTTCGGGAGTTCTTCGCCTATAGTGTTATTCGGCGTCTTTTCGGGAGCACCGCGGTGATCCTGAATTCTACTCAATATCCTCTCGCCGGGACCAGAGCATGCCACTCACCAAGCGCCAACGCGAGATTCTCACGTATCTGCAGGAGTACGGAGAGGAGAACGGCTACGCACCGAGCTTCGATGAGATCGCGCGCCGGTTCAACTACAAATCGCTCGCCACTGTCCACGAGCACCTGAGCAACCTGGAGCGCAAGGGCTACATCAAGCGCGCCTACAACGAAAGCCGGGCGATCGAGATTCTTCCATCGGAAGTGCTCCCGACTGCCGTCGTGCTGCCGCTCCTCGGCACCGTCGCCGCCGGCTATCCCATCGAGGCCGTTCCCATCGAGGAATCGGTGTGTGTCCCCCAGGACCTCACCGGACGGAGCGGCAACCATTACGTGCTGCGGGTGCGCGGCAGCTCGATGATCGACGAGCAGATTCGCGACGGCGATTTCGTGGTCGTGAGCGAGCGGCAGAGCGCGGCCGATGGAGAAACGGTCATCGCGCTCGTCGACAAATCCTCGGCCACCATCAAGAAGTTCTACCGGGAGCCGGACGGGCGCATCCGGCTGCAGCCCGCCAATGAGGCGATGATGCCGCTGTACGTGCATGAAGACGATGTGCTGATCCAGGGCGTCGTGGTTGGCGTCGTGCGCCGCTACTGAGAGCGGCGCTGCGCACTGAAGCGGCGCCAGGCGGGCGCAGTCCGCGCTCATCCGCTGCCGCGCCGCAGCCGCTCCAGCGCGGCCAACCCGGCCCCGGCTTCCAGGGCGTCGCCGGCCAGCCGGAGCGCATCCGCGTAGCTCGGCGCTCTGGCGCTCACGTAGAGCGCGGCCGCGGCGTTCAACAGCACGGCGGCACGCGCGCCACCGTGCTCCTCGTTTCGCAATACCCGCAGGATCACCTCGGCGTTCGCCTCCGGCGTGGCGCCCGCGATCTCGGCGGCATCAGCCACCTGGAGTCCATACCAGTGCGGGTCGATGGTCCACTCCCGCACCGTCCCGTTTCGCACTTCCAGGACGCGCGTAATTCCCAGCGGGGACACCTCATCGATGCCCGGCATGCCATGCACGACGAGCGCGTGCACGCTGCCGAGCGCCGCGAGGGCATGGGCGAGCACACTCAGGCGCGCCTCTTCGGCCACGCCCACAACCTGTCGACCGGCGCCGGCGGGGTTGGCGAGAGGACCGAGGATATTCATGATCGTCGGCACCCCGATGTCCCCCCTCACCGGCCCCACGTGTCGCATGGCCGGGTGCATGGCCGGCGCGAACATGAACACGATGCCGGCATCCGCAAGCGTTCTGCGCATAGCTTCCACCGGCATCTCAATGCGCACGCCGAGCGCCTCCAGCACGTCGGCACTCCCGCACTTCGTGGTGTAGGAGCGGTTCCCATGCTTCGCCACGCGCACGCCGGCGCCGGCCGCCAGGAGTGCAGCCGCGGTGGAGATGTTGAACGTCTGCAGCACACCGCCACCCGTACCGCAGGTGTCCACAAGTGCAAGCGGATCCTCGGCCGGGAGATGCACCATGGCGGATCGCAACGCGCGAGCGCCGCCCGTCACCTCCTCCGCCGTTTCCCCCTTGACGCGAAGCGCCATAAGGAGCGCCGCGACCTGCGCGGGCTTGGCCTCGCCCCGCATCACGACATCGAATGCGGCGGCGGTCTCGTCAGCCGACAGCGACATGCCGGAGGCGAGGGCGCGGATGGCGGCCCGCAGCGGTTCAGCGGACACTGATGGATTCGAGCAGACGCTCCGGCAGCGCAGCATGCGACGCCACGAGGGCGATGAGGAGCGCCAGAAGCCGCACGCGCTCCACGTCTTCCTCCATGAACACGCCGCGACGGGCACGGTTCGTCAGGTTCACCACGCCGATGAGCTGCTCGTGATAGACCAGGGGAAAGCTGATGAAGGACCCCGTGGTGAAGTACTCGTCGCGCAACAGCGGGTGTGCGGCCGCCTCCGTCACGTCGGTCACGAGCAGCGGCTGTCGGCTCGCCGCCACCTTTCCCGCCACGCCGTGACCGATGGGGACGCGCGTCCCGTCGACGATCTCCGGACCGAGGCCCTTCGCGGCCGCGATGTAAAGTTCGGTCGTCTCCGGCACCCGCAGCATGAGCGAGCAGCGCTGCGCCTGCATGTCATCGCCGACCAGGGCGAGTAGCCCATCCGCGAGCGCGCGCGGGTCCACGGTGCTCGAGTCCAGCGAGAGCACGCGATCAATGAGATAGAGCGTGCGCGTCTTCTGCCGCAGCACCTCGCTTCGACGGTGCAACTCGATATGCGCCTGTTCGAGCTGGCCGATAGCGGCCGAGACCTGCTGTTCGATCACCTCGGCCCGGCGCGCCGAGCGCCGTGCATCCTCCCGAGCCTGCGCCGTTTCGGTCTCGAGCGCCAGGATGCGCCCGGGCGCGACCTCCGGGGTCCCGGCGGCCGGCGTATTACGCACGGCGGCCAGCTCGTGCTCCAGCGTGGCGAGTTTCTTCACATACTCACCGTGCACGCGACGCGTGACGTCTTCCAGCGTATGCACGGCCTCCTCGCGCGCCTCGCGCTCGGCAAAGCGCGCGAACGCCAGCTCGAAGAGCGCCACATACGGAGCGAATCGCTCCATCACGCGCGTACCGAAGATGCGGCGCGGTTCGTAGAGCGCGACAACCGCCGCCAGCGCACCATCCGTTTGCACGCCGCGCAGCGCCAGGACGCCGCTCTCCTGCAACATCCCGCCAAGACCGAACAGCCGCGCGTAATCGTCCGATTCGTCGCCCAGATCGGCGAACTGGCCGCCGCGCGTAATCACGGCGCGGGCGGCGGCGGGGAGATGGTCAAAGGTGGTCTCGGTGCGAGCGCGCTCGACCACGCCGGCGGCGACTTGGAGTCGCTCGGCAAGGAGCTGGCGCCGAGCGTCATAGAAGAACAGCACCGCATGCGCCGAGCGATCCACCTCGGCCAGCGCCTCATCCAGCGCCACGAGCGTCGCATCCAGATCGGATGCGGCGCCAAGGGCATGAGCAAGCGAAGCAAGTGTTCTCGGGGGCATACCACGCGTGGAGGGCATCCGGCGAGGCCGGGGCGGGACGGGAATGTAGGGGCGTAGGTGTCGCGCTGTCAATCGGTTCGGACGGCCGCGCATGTTGCTTGACAGCCCTGCGGCACCGGGTAAGTTCTGCACATGCCGGAGCGCACCGTGCAATTGGTGGTGCAGTACGACGGAGCGGGGTTCGCGGGATGGCAGCGCCAGCCTCGTCAGCGCACGGTGCAAGGGGAGCTCGAGGCAGCACTCGGCCGGTTGTGCACCACGCCGGTGCCGGTTCTCGGTGCCGGCCGCACGGATGCAGGCGTGCATGCGCGCGGCCAGGCGGCGGGGGTGCGCGTTCCGGAGCGATGGAGCGCCCGCGAGTTGCGGCGTGCACTCAACGCCGTGCTTCCCGCCGACGTGTGGGTGGCGGCGGCGTGTGAGATGCGCCCGGAGTTTCATGCGCGTTACAGCGCGCTCGCCCGCAGCTACACATACTATATTGGCACCGATGAAGGCGCACAGTCACCGTTCCGCCGCCGATGGGAGTGGCCGATGGGGCGCGCGATCTCCCGCGCGGCGCTCGATGCGCAGGCCGCGCTGCTCCCGGGGACGCACTGTTTCCTGGCGTTCGCCGTGCGGGGAACGGCGCCGGCGCACGACACGCACGAGTGCCATATCGTGCGCGCGGTCTGGACGGAGCGGCCCGGCGGGCTTGCGTTCGAAGTCGAGGCGAACCGCTTTCTCCATCACATGGTCCGCCTGCTGGTGGGGACGATGATCGACGCGGCCAGCGGGCGACGTGACGCGGCCTCGCTCCGCGCGCTTCTCACGGCGCGGGACAACCAGGCCACCTCACCGCCGGCCCCGGCACATGGCCTGTTCCTGGACCGTGTGCGGTATCCGCGTAATCTTTACCTCACACCGGAATGAAAATCCTCCTCGAGACGGCTGACCTTACCGAGATCCGTTGGGCGACCGGCATTGGCCTCGCCGAAGGGGTGATGGCTCCTGCGCTGGCGTTGGCGCAGCAGGTGCCGAGCGAAGAGGCTCGCGACTATCTGGCCGAGCTGTGCCAGGCGGTCCCGGGGCCCGTGCTGACGGACGTCATGTCGCTCCAGGCCGATGAGATTTACCGTGAGGGACGCGAGTTGTCGCGCATTGCGGACAACGTCGCCCTCAACATCCCGGCGATCGAGGAAGGGCTGCGCGCAACGCGCCGGCTGGCGCGCGAGGGGGTGCGGGTGAACAGCACGCTCGTGTTCGCCCCGGCACAGGCGCTACTCGCCGCCAAGGCGGGCGCGGCCTACGTGAGCCTCTGCGTGAGCGGGTTGGCGGACACCGGAACGGACGGGCTCACGCTCGTCCGCGCCGTTCATGACATTTTCGACAATTACGTACTCGAGTGCGACTTATTGGTTACTTCCATTCACGACGCCGCGCAATTCACGGAGGCCGCCCGCGTGGGCGCCAACGGCGCGGTAGTGTCACCCTCGCTGCTGCATGCACTACTCGTCCATCCGCTCACCGATCGGTCACTCGATCAGATGCTGAACGCATGGAGCAAACAGCTCGCGCACGGTCGCACCCCGCCCTGATCGCTCGAGCGACGCCGGCGCTGCTTGCGGTGCTGGTACTGGCGTGCGGCGGCACAGGGTCGGATGCGTCCACGCCGCTATCCGCGGCAGTCGCCAGTGCGGCCCAGCCCCCCGTGGCATCACCCCCTCGCGCCACCGTGCCTTCGGGGGACAGTGCGCGGCCATCCCACGTCGCGGTAGCGGCGAGCACCGTTGCGTCGCGCCGTACGGCGATCACCGACGCCGTTGCGCACGTAGCGCCCTCGGTGGTCACCGTGCAGACGGAGGTGGAGGAGAACGCCCCGCTCGATCCGTTCGACGCGTTCTTCGGTGCGACACCCACCAAGCGCGTGCTGCCGGGGCTCGGCTCCGGCATCATCCTGCGTCCGGACGGCGTCATCGTAACGAACGCGCACGTGGTCGCGGGCGCCACTACGATCTCGGTTGCACTCCGTGATGGCACGACGTATCCTGCGAAGCTGCTCGGCAAGGACGAGATCAACGACCTGGCCGTTCTCAAGATCAACGCGAAGAACCTTCCCGTTGCGACGCTCGGCAACTCGGACAGCCTGCTCATTGGCGAATGGGCCATCGCCATCGGCAATCCGTATGGTTTCCTGCTCGGCAACAGCGAGCCAAGCGTGACAGCCGGCGTGATCAGTGGTACGGGACGGAATCTGGGCGCGCAGACGGAAGGCGGGGCGCTGTACGTCGACATGATCCAGACCGATGCCGCTATCAACCCGGGCAATTCGGGCGGTCCGCTCGTGGACGCGCTCGGAGAAGTGATCGGGGTCAACAGCTCCATCTACACGCCGAGCGGCGGGTCGGTGGGGCTCGGCTTCGCGATTCCGATCAACCGGGTGAAGCGCGTGACGGAGGACCTGCTCGCGCATGGCGCCATCCGGCGTCCATGGCTGGGGCTCAAGATCGAGCTGCCACGATCCGGCAACTCCCGGCAGGCGCTGCGCGCCGGGGTGCACGTGCGGTCGGTGGAACCGGGCTCCCCTGCGGCCAAGGCCGGCATTGAGCCTGGGGACCAACTGTTGCGCGCGGGGAACCGTGCGCTGCACAACCCGTTTGACTGGGAAGCGGAGAAGCTCGAGCTGCGCGTCGGACAGCGGGTGCCGCTCCTCGTCCGCCGCGGCAGCAGAAAATTCTCGGTCTCGGCGACGGTGGCCGATCTGCCGGAGGTGAGTGCGCCAAAGGTGGAAGTCCTCAAGGAGCTCGAGCTGGTGACGGTCACGCCGGCAATTCGCGCCGAGAAGGGCATCCGCAGCCGGCACGGTGCTCTCGTGTACAAGGTGAGCGACCGCGTGTCGAAGGAGCTGGGTATCGAGGTAGGCGACGTGATCGTGCAGCTCAATCAGACCAGAATCGACAACGCGCAGGAGGTGGCGAAGGTACTGCGCGCCTACAATGGCCGCGGCGGAATCCGCATGTATTTCGAGCGTGGCGGCGGCATCTACTTCACCGACTTCACCGTGCAATGAGCGCCGACCATCACTCGTATACGTCGCCCCTGGCGGAGCGCTACGCCTCGCGGGCGATGCTGGAGCTCTGGTCGCCGCAGGTGCGATATGGCCTCTGGCGCCGGCTCTGGCTGGCTCTGGCGGAGGCGGAGCGGGAGCTGGGCGCCGATATCCCCGACGAAGCGATCCGGCGGATGCGCGCGCACCTCGATGACATTGACTTCGAGAAAGTGGCGGCGTACGAGCGGCGCTTTCGCCACGACGTGATGGCGCACATCCACGCCTTCGGTGACGTGGCGCCGGTGGCGCGGCCGTTCATTCACCTGGGCGCCACGAGTGCCTTCGTGACCGACAACGCGGACCTCATCCTCATGCGCCGCGCGCTGGAGCTCGTGCGGGCGAAGGTGGTGGAGGTGCTCCGTGTGCTCGCCACTTTCGCGCGGCGGTGGCGTGCCGAGCCGGCGCTCGCCTATACGCACCTGCAGCCCGCACAGCTCACGACCGTCGGCAAGCGCGCCACCATCTGGATGCAGGATCTGGTGCTCGACCTGGCGGACCTCGACCACCGCATCGCCACCCTCCCGCTCCGCGGCGTGAAGGGCACCACGGGAACGCAGGCGAGCTTCCTCGAGCTCTTTGATGGCGACGACGCCCGGGTGCGGCGGCTGGACGAGTTGGTGACGCGCGCCATGGGCTTCGAGCACACCATGCCCGTCACCGGGCAGACATACAGCCGAAAGCTGGACGCGCAGGGACTCTCGGTGCTGGCGGGCATCGCGGCCAGCGCGTCGAAGTTCAGCGGCGATGTGCGATTGCTCCAGTCCGTGGGCGAGGTGGAGGAGCCCTTCGAGCGCGAGCAGATCGGCTCCTCCGCCATGGCGTACAAGCGCAACCCGATGCGCTCGGAGCGCATCGCGGCGCTGGCGCGCTTCGTGATCACTCTGGAGGAGAGCGCGAATCTCACGCACAGCGTCCAGTACTTCGAGCGTACGCTGGACGACAGCGCGAACCGGCGGCTCGTGATCCCGGAGTCGTTTCTGGCAACGGATGCGATCCTCATCCTCATGGCGAACGTTGCGGGCGGGCTGGAGGTTCATCAGGCGCGCATTCGTCGCCGGATCGACGAAGTCCTGCCGTTCATGGCGACCGAAAAGCTCATCGTCCGCGCCGTGCGGGCGGGGGGCGACCGGCAGGCGGTGCACGAGGTGATCCGACGTCACAGTCTGGCGGCGGGGGACGCGCTCAAGAACGGTGCGCCGCGCAATGACCTGCTCGAGCGGCTGGCCGGGGATCCTGCCTTCCCGATTGCGCTCGACGACATCACGCAGATTACCGATCCCGCCCAGTTCGTCGGGCGGGCACCGGCGCAGGTGGACGACTTTCTTCGCGAGGTGGTGGATCCCGTGCTCGCGGCCGCGCCGGCGATGACCCTGGAACGAGAGGCCCCGCACGTATGACCATCATGATGCGCAGTACCCTGCCCCTCACGCAGATCGCCCGCGGGAAGGTTCGCGACATTTACGAGGTGGATCGAGACCGGCTCCTGCTGGTGACCACGGACCGCGTGAGCGCGTTCGATGTCGTGATGGACGAAGCGATCCCCTTCAAGGGGGCGGTGCTCACACAACTCAGCGCATGGTGGTTCGGGCAACTCGAGGGGCGCGTGGCGCACCACATGATCACGGCAGATGCGGATGCGATCATCGCGGCGGTCCCTGCCCTCGCCGGCCATCGCCCGGACATCGCCGGCCGCGCGATGCTGGTGCGCCGAGCCAGCATCGTTCCGATCGAGTGCGTGATTCGCGGCTATATTACGGGCTCCGCCTGGAAGGAATATGCGCGGCACGGCACGCTCGCGGGTGAGCGGCTGGCGCCAGGGCTCCGCGAGAGCGACCGATTGGAGCCACCGGTGTTCAGCCCGGCCACCAAGGCCACCGAGGGACACGATGAGAACATCACGATCGGCCGCATGCGCGAGATCATCGGCGCGGACGTGACCGCGGAGCTGGAGCGACTCACACGGCTCGTCTACGAGTATGGGCGGGATGTGGCCGAGCCGAAGGGGATCATCATTGCCGATACGAAGCTGGAGTTCGGCCGCGCGCCGGACGGGACCATCCTGCTGGCGGATGAGGTGCTCACCCCTGACAGCTCCCGGTTCTGGTCCGCGGAGAGCTATGCCCCCGGCCGCTCGCAGCCGAGCTTCGACAAGCAGCCCCTGCGCGATTACCTCGAGGGCAAGCGGGCGGCTGGGCGATGGAACGGCGATGCGCCCCCGCCGCCCCTCAGCAGCGAGGTGGTGGAGGCGACCAGCGCGCGCTACCTCGACGCCTATCGGCGCATTACGGGCGCCGAGCTGGATCGCGCGGCGCTCGTGTGAGATTCGCGCGAGAGGGGCTGGCGTTCATCGCGCTCGCGGTGGCGGTCGTGCTGATAAGCGTGGCCGTCGCCGCGCGCCACCACTCGGGGTGGCTGTGGCTCCTCGTGGCCTGTCTCGTGGTCCTGGCCCTCTGGGTCGCCTACTTCTTTCGGGATCCGGAGCGGGCGGGAGAGCGCGGCGATGCCCTGGTCGTATCGCCTGCGGACGGACGAATCGTCATGATCACGGAGGTGGACGAGCCGTCATTCCTGCAGGCGCGCTCGCTCAGGATCTCGATTTTCATGAACGTCTTCAATGTTCATGTGAATCGCTACCCGGTGGACGGCGTGGTCGAGTATCTGCACTACAATCAGGGCAAGTTCCTGCACGCCGCTAGTGAGAAGGCCAGTCTGGAGAATGAGCAGATGTCGGTGGGAATCCAGAGCGGAAGCCGCCGGATACTGGTGCGGCAGATCGCCGGCCTCATCGCGCGTCGCATCGTGAACTACGCGCGCGTGGGCGATCGGTGCGCGCAGGGAACGCGGATGGGGATCATCCGCTTCGGATCGCGCGTGGATGTCTATCTGGACCCCTCCGCACAGCCGCGGGTGAGCGTGGGAGATCGTGCTGTGGCCGGCACCACCGTACTCGCCGAGCTCTGCACATGAGCCCCGCCCTCCGCCGTCCCGATATGCGACGCGCCGTGGTGCTGCTCCCCAACGGCTTCACCCTCGGCAACCTCTTCTTTGGCGTTTTCGCCCTGGTGTCCGCCACACGCGGTGCGTTTGTGTGGGCGGGGTGGAGCGTGGTGCTGAGCGGCGTGATGGATCTGCTCGACGGGCGCGTGGCCCGCATGACGCGCACGGGCAGTCGCTTTGGCGTTGAGCTCGATTCGCTGGTCGACGTCATCAGCTTTGGCGTGGCGCCCGCGATGATCATGTATTTCGCGGTGCTGAACCGCGACGGCTGGGGCTGGCTGTTCTCCTTCTTTTTTATTGCCTGCGCGGTGATGCGCCTCGCGCGGTTCAACATCGAACAGGGCGGCCGCGCCAAGACGCATTTTCACGGGCTGCCCAGCCCGGTGGCCGGCATGACGCTGGCCACCTATTACTGGTTCAGCCAGACGTCGCTGTACACCCAGACCAATGTGGCTGGCTGGCCATGGCATACGATTGTCCCGGGGCTGATGCTCGTCCTGAGCTTTCTCATGATCAGCCACGTGCTCTACCCCGCGCTCGCGACTGTCCGCGTGAAGAGCGTGCGGAGTCTGGTGGAAGCGTTCGGCCTGCTCGCGCTGGTCGTGGGCGTGCTCGTGCGCCCGTACGCGTTCGCCTTTCCCGCGCTCGTGGCCTACATCGCCTTTGGGCTCGGCAAGACGTTCCTGCTCGGCCTCATCGAACGTGCACCCACGGGCGATCCGCTCTTTGACGACGTGGATGAGTATGAGGGCGAGAACGGCCGTCCGGTGACGCTCGGAGAGATGCCGGGCGGCGAGCGCCGGCGGCGTCGACGCGGCCGGCGATCCATCGCGCGCACGCCGGAGCGGACTCCGACGCTGCGCCGTCACATCGATGAGAGGACTGAATGACCCAGTTGACGCGCTTTCGGGCATCCGTGCGCATCATGCCGCGGCGCGGCATTCTCGACCCACAAGGCACGGCCGTTGCGCATGCCCTGCATGCGCTCGGATTCACCGACGTCGGTGACGTGCGCATTGGCAAGAATATCGTGCTCGACCTCTCAGCGCCAAGCGCCTCCGGCGCCGATGACGCGGTCCGCAACATGTGCGAGCAACTGCTGGCCAACCCGGTGACGGAGGAGTTCGAAATCGCGGGGATCGAGCCATTATGAAATTCGGCATCGTCACCTTTCCCGGTTCCAACTGCGACGATGACGCCTATCGCGCCGTAGCGACAGTGCTGGGTGCGGAGGCGGTGCGCCTCTGGCACAAGTCGCACGACCTGGAGGACGTGGATGTCGTGATCCTTCCCGGCGGCTTCAGCTACGGCGACTATCTGCGCGCAGGGGCGATCGCGCGCTTCAGTCCCATCATGCAGGAGGTGGTCGCGCACGCCAATCGTGGAGGACCGGTGCTGGGCATCTGCAACGGCTTCCAGATCGCGTGCGAGGCGGGGCTCCTTCCGGGAGCACTGCTGCGGAATGCCGACCTGCAGTTCATCTCGCAACCCGTGCTGCTCCGCGTGGAGCGGACCGATACGCTGTTCACCAGCAGCTTCCAGCATCAGCAGGTGGTGCGCATACCCGTGGCCCATGGCGAGGGACGGTACGTGGCCGCTGAGAGCACATTGGAGCATCTGGAGGACGCCGGTCAGGTAGTGTTCCGGTATGTGGATGCGGCCGGAGAGCCCGTAGCCAGCGCCAACTGCAACGGGTCGATGCGCAACATTGCGGGTATCATCAATGAGGCCGGCAACGTGCTCGGCATGATGCCGCACCCCGAGCGAGCCGTGGAGTCGGCGCTGGGCTCTGCGGACGGCGCGTTGCTGTTTTCCTCGATGTTGTCGGAGGTATCGGCATGAGCGGCGAGCGGATGGAACGCACCGCCAAGCGTGCGCGGCCAGAGGACACCCAGTGACGCCCTCACCGCGAACCGGCGATCCGGCGATCACCCCGGCACTCATCGCCGAGCACGGACTCACGCCCGAGGAGTATCAGCGCCTCGAGCAGATGCTCGGCCGTGCGCCCACGTTCACCGAGCTCGGGATCGTGAGCGCGCTCTGGAGCGAGCACTGCTCCTACAAGCATTCGCGCTCCGTGCTGCGGACGCTCCCCACGGAGGCGCCCTACGTGCTGCAGGGGCCCGGCGAAAACGCCGGCGCAATCGCCGTGGGGCATGGGCTGGCTGTGGTGTTCAAGATCGAATCGCACAACCATCCTTCGGCAGTAGAGCCCTACCAGGGGGCGGCCACCGGCGTGGGCGGCATTCTGCGCGATGTCTTCACCATGGGCGCCCGCCCCATCGCGCTGCTCAACTCGCTCCGCTTCGGTACGCTGGAAACGCCGCGGGGGCGGTACCTGTTGGGCGGTGTCGTGAAGGGTATCGGTGACTACGGCAATTGCGTCGGCGTACCCACCGTGGCTGGTGAGGTGGCCTTCGATCCATCGTACGAAGGCAATCCGCTGGTCAACGCCATGTGCGTCGGTGTGCTGCGCGAAGCCGAGTTGATGCGCGCGAAGGCCGAAGGCATCGGGAACACAATCATGGCAGTGGGCGCGCGCACCGGCCGCGACGGGATTCACGGCGCCGCCTTTGCCTCCGAGGGGCTGTCCGCCAAGAGCGAGGCCAAGCGCCCGCAGGTGCAGGTGGGGGATCCGTTCACCGAGAAGCTGCTCCTGGAGGCCAGCCTGGAGCTCATCCTCAGCGGCCACATCGTGGCCATTCAGGACATGGGGGCGGCGGGCCTCACGTCCTCGTCCGCGGAGATGGCGGCACGCGGCGATGTGGGGATCACCATCGATGTCTCCCGGGTGCCGGTGCGCGAGGAGCGCATGACCCCGTATGAGATCCTGCTCAGCGAATCGCAGGAGCGGATGCTCGTGGTGGCACGGAGCGGCCACGAGCAGGCCGTGGGCGACATCCTCACCAAGTGGGACCTCAACGCAGCGGTCATCGGTCAGGTTATCGCCGAGCCGGTCTACCGCGTGACTGAGGGCGAGCGCGTGGTGGCGGAGTTTCCTGGCGCGAGGCTGGTCACCGACTGTCCGATGTATACGCCCGAGGCGCGCGAGGCGGATGCCGTCGCTGCGCTACGCAGCACCGACGTGCTCGCGATTCCCGAGCGCGCCGAGGAGCGCGATCCGGTGTGGACGTTGACGCAGCTCCTTGCCTCGCCCACGATCGCGAGTAAGCAGTGGGTCTATCGCCAGTATGATTCGACCGTGCGCACCGGTACGATCGTCGGCCCTGGTGCCGGGGACGCCGCGGTCGTGCGGTTGCATGACACCGATGTGGGCATCGCCATGAAGACAGACGGCAACGGGCGATACACCTCGCTCGATCCGCGCATGGGTGGCCGCATTGCAGTGGCGGAGGCCGCGCGCAATGTCGCGTGTGTCGGCGGACGCCCCAAGGCCATTACCAACTGTCTCAACTTCGGCAACCCCGAACGGCCTGAGGTGTTCTATCAGTTCCGTGAGGCCGTGGCGGGGATGGGCGAGGCCTGCCGGGCCCTCGGAACACCGGTCACGGGCGGGAACGTCTCGCTGTACAACGAGAGCCCTCGCGGCGCGATCTTCCCCACGCCGGTGGTCGGGATGATCGGTCTCGTCGAATCGCTCGTGCATGTAACGGGCGCTTCCTTTCGCGCGGAAGGTGACGCCATCGTACTGCTTGGCGAGCCCACGCTCGAATTGGGCGGGAGCGAGTATCTCGCCCGCATCCACAACGTGGTCGCGGGCGCGCCGCCCAACTGCGATCTGGAGCGCGAGCGCGCCGTCATCGAGGCGTTGCTCGAGGCGATCGGCGACGGGGTGGTATCGTCCGCCCATGATTGCAGCGATGGGGGCCTGGCGGTCGCGCTGGCGGAATGCGCCATCGGGGACCGCGAGCGTCTCACCGGAGCGGACGTCGACCTCTCACGCTGGGGCGCCATGCCGCTCCGATGCCTGCTGTTCGGAGAGGCGCAGGGACGCGTACTGGTGAGTACGGCAGCGGCCGCACGCATGCTCGGCATTGCGGAACACCACGGCGTGCCGGCCTACGAGATTGGCCGCGTGCGTGGCGATGCCGATGCGCTCACGTTCCGGATTGGCAAGCGCGTAATGGCGGCACCGCTTGGTGTACTCGCACATGCGTATCACGGGGCCATTGCCACCGCGATGCGCGTGGAGCCGGCGGAGTCCGCCGTGCTCGAACAGCATCCTCAACCAGCCAGTGTGTAGCCGATGTGTGGAATCTTTGGCGTGTATGGCCTGCCGAGCGCTGCAGCAGCAGCGCGCATGGGACTCTATTCTTTACAGCATCGCGGGCAGGAATCCGCGGGGATCATCTCGGTGGACGACACCGGCACGGCGTTCTCCGCGCGGCGCATGGGACTCGTGTCGGAAGGGCTCGGCTCCGATACGCTTGTGGAACTGCCGGGAGCCATAGCGATCGGCCACACGCGATACAGCACCGCGGGGTCCTCGACCATCGAGAACGCGCAGCCCGTGCTGGTCCGCTTTCGCGACGGCTATATCTCCCTCGCGCACAACGGAAATCTGGTGAACGCCACCGAGCTGCGGCGTGAGCTGGAGGACGCGGGCTCGATCTTCAGCTCCACCATGGATTCCGAAGTGCTGGTGCACCTGATCGCGCGCTCCAAGTGCGACGCGCCGGACGCCCGTCTGGTCGAGGCGCTCTCGGTGGCGGAGGGCGCCTACTCTCTCATCGTCAGCCTGGGCACCACCCTTCTGGCGGCGCGCGATCCGCGCGGGTGGCGTCCCCTGGCGATCGGACGGGTGGGTGACGCGGTGGTGTTCGCCTCGGAGACGTGCGCGCTGGACATCGTGGGCGCCGAATATGTGCGCGACGTCGAACCCGGCGAGATCGTGATCGTCGATGACTCCGGGATGCGCTCCATCCATCCCTTCCCGCCGCGCGAGACGCGCCGCTGCGTCTTCGAGTACGTCTACTTCGCCCGACCGGACAGCCGCATCTACGGCGGCTCGGTGGATCGTGCGCGCCGCGCGCTCGGCCGCCGCCTGGGCCGCGAGTGCCCCGCCCCGACCGCGGACCTCGTCTTTGGCGTTCCCGACTCGGCGAACGCGGCGGCGCTGGGCTACGCGGAACAGACCGGGCTTCCTCTGGAGCTCGCGCTCATCCGCAACCACTACGTCGGCCGCACGTTCATCCAACCATCGCAGGCCGGCCGGAACGCGAAGGTGAAGGTCAAGTACAACGCGGTGCGCGAAGTGCTGGCCGGCAAGAGCGTGGTGATGGTGGACGACTCCATCGTGCGCGGGACCACCACGCGCGGGCTCGTGCAGCTCATCCGGGCCGCCGGCGCGCGGGAGGTCCACATGCGCGTCGCCTCGGCGCCGGTGACCGGGCCCTGCTACTACGGCATCGATACCCCCTCGCGCGAGGAGCTCATCGCCGCCAACCTCACCGTCCCCGAGATCGCCGAGCAGGTCGGCGTGGACTCCCTCGGATATCTCTCGCTGGAGGGGATGCTGGAGGCGGTCCCGGACGGCCCGCACGGCTTTTGCCATGCATGTTTTTCCGGAGATTATCCGACTCCGCCTCCCAGCGATCCGGACAAGCTGCGGTTTGGCTGCGGTTGCTGAAGGAAGTGGGTCAGTTGTTCAGTGGGTCCGTGAGTCAGAGGTGTGGGCGATAGAGCGGCGTTGTCATTCCGAAGGAGCGTAAGCGACTGAGGAATCTCCTGCTCGCCCGCCCGAGATTCCTCGCTACGCTCGGAATGACAGCCTCGACACCCCAAATCCGACTCCCGTTATCCTGTCACCCTCTTACTGACTCACTGACAAGCTGACTCACTGACCAACACGCACTTCGTATCTTCAATCAACCCATGCCCCCTGTGACCCCCCAGCTCGTCTATTTCTTCGGCAACGGCGCAGCCGACGGCACGCGCGACATGAAAGAGGTGCTGGGCGGCAAGGGCGCGAACCTGGCGGAGATGACCAACCTTGGCGTTCCCGTGCCGCCGGGATTCACCATCGCCGCGTCGGTCTGTATCTCCTATCTGCAGCATGGGAGCTACCCGGAGTCGTTGCGCGGCGAGGTTGCCACCAACCTGCGGCGCCTGGAGGAGACCACGGGGCGCTGCTTCGGTGATCCCGCCAGCCCGCTGCTGGTCTCCGTCCGATCCGGCGCTGCGGTGTCGATGCCGGGGATGATGGAGACCATCCTCAACCTCGGGCTCAACGACCGCACGGTGCTGGGCCTCGCGCAGCAGAGCGGGAATGCCCGCTTTGCCTACGATTCGTACCGGCGCTTCATTCAGATGTATGGCAGCGTGGTGCTGGGCGTGCAGGGTGCCGACTTCGAGCATCTGCTGCGCGCCAAGCGCCTGACCACCGGCGTGGAGACCGACGCCGAGCTGAGCGAGGACGCGTTGCGCAACCTCGTGGAGGAATACAAGGCGCTGATCCGCAACCGTATCGGCGCGGATTTCCCCATGGAGCCCGAGGAACAGCTCTGGGGCGCGATCGAGGCCGTATGGAAGTCGTGGATGCTCAAGAAGGCGGTGGATTACCGCCGCGTGAACGCCATCCCGGAAACGCTGGGCACCGCGGTGAACGTAGTGACGATGGTGTTCGGGAATCTGGGCGAGGACTCCGGTACCGGGGTGGCGTTCACGCGTAATCCCTCCACGGGAGAGAAGCGCTTCTACGGCGAGTTCCTGGTCAACGCCCAGGGTGAGGACGTGGTTGCCGGCATCCGGACGCCGCTCGACATCGAGCAGATGGCCGAGCGACTCCCGGCGGCGTATAGCGATCTTCTGGCGGTGCAGGAGCGGTTGGAGCAGCACTACCGCGACATGCAGGATATCGAGTTCACCGTGGAGCGCGGCACGCTCTATCTCCTGCAGACCCGCACCGGCAAGCGAACGGCGGCCGCGGCCGCCCGCATTGCCGATGACATGGTGCGCGAAGGGCTCATCGACGGCATCGAGGCGGTGCGGCGCGTGGAGCCCACGCAGATCGACCAACTGCTGCACCCCATCATCGATCCGGCGGCCCGCGCGCAGCCGATTGCATCGGGACTGCCGGCGAGCCCCGGTGCCGCCAGCGGCATGGCGGTGTTCGACCCGGACGCCGCCGAGCAGCGCGCGGCCTCGGGTGACGCCGTTATTCTGGTGCGCGAAGAGACGACGCCCGAGGACTTCCACGGGATCGTCGCGTCGCGCGCGGTGCTCACTGCGCGCGGCGGGATGACGAGTCACGCCGCGGTCGTTGCGCGCGGCATGGGCAAGTGCGCGGTGGTGGGGTGCCGGGAGATGCACGTCGACCTGGATCACCGGCGGTTCACGGTCGGCAGTGATGTCGTGGAAGAGGGCGACTGGATCACGCTCGACGGCGCAAGCGGGCGCGTCTTCGAAGGCCAGCTCCCCACCATCCCGAGCGAGGTCGTGCGCGTGCTGTCGGGACAGATGCGCGCGGCGGACTCCGCCGTCTATCAGTCCTTCGCGCGGCTGCTCTCGCGCGCCGATGCGGTGCGGCGCCTCGGCGTGCGCGCCAATGCGGATACGCCGCAGGATGCGCGCATCGCGCGAAGCTTCGGGGCGGAAGGCATCGGGTTGTGCCGCACGGAGCACATGTTCTTCGAGGGCGACCGGATCAACGCGATGCGCGAGATGATCGTCGCGCGGGACACGACGGGACGCCGTCGCGCGCTCGCGAAGCTGCTGCCGATGCAGCGCGCTGACTTCGACGGAATCTTCGAGGCCATGGATGGGCTCCCGGTGACCATCCGGCTGCTCGACCCGCCGTTGCACGAATTCCTTCCACACGGCGGCGAGGATTCCATGCGGCTGGCGGAAACGCTCGGCATCCCGCGAACCGAGCTCACGCGCATCGTCGAGTCGCTGCGCGAGACCAACCCGATGCTCGGACACCGCGGGTGCCGCTTGGGCATCATCTATCCCGAGATCACGGAGATGCAGGCGCGCGCCATCTTCGAGGCGGCGGTGCGCGCCGAGCGGCGGGGCATCGACGTGCGGCCGGAGATCATGATCCCGCTCGTCTCCTCCGTCAAAGAGTTCGCGCATCAGCGCTCGATCGTCGAGGAGGCGGCGGCGCAGGTGATCGGCGCTATGGGGGAAATCCTTGCCTATCGCATCGGGACGATGATCGAGTTGCCGCGCGCCGCGCTCACGGCCGGAGCGATTGCGACGCAGGCCGAGTTCTTCTCCTTCGGCACCAACGACCTCACGCAAACCACGCTTGGCCTGAGCCGCGACGATGCGGGGCGCTTCCTGCCGGGCTACGTGGAGCGCGGCATCTTTCCCGACGATCCCTTCCAGACCATCGATGTGGACGGCGTGGGCAAGCTGGTCGAGATGGCGGTGACGGACGGCCGGCGTGCACGCCCTGGCCTCAAGACCGGCATTTGCGGCGAGCACGGCGGCGACCCGCGCTCCATCGCGTTCTGCCATCAGACCGGGCTGGACTACGTCTCGTGCTCCCCGTACCGCGTGCCGGTGGCACGGCTGGCGGCGGCGCGCGCGGCGCTGGACTCCGGCGGCAGCTGAACGGCCACCGGCGGCAATGGGATCTCATGGAGATAGTACATGGGGCCGATGCCGGCCTTGCGAAGGAGCGGTAGCGAGACGTTGAACACGGGGCAGCCCGCCGGCGTCTCACCGCGGAAGGTGCCCGAGTGTACGTGGCCGTGAAATGCGACCGATGCGCTATGTCGGTCGAGCGCCTCCGCCAACCGGTCGGTGCCCAGGAAGGGGTGAATGATCTCCGGCTCACCGAGCACGGTGCCGGCCACCGGCGCGTAGTGGAGCACCGCGATCTTGACCGGCGACGACAATCGGCGCAGCGCGAGCTCCAGCTTCTGAACCTCCTCCATGGCGCATCCGACGAATGCCTTGGTCTCCGGCTCGCCGAAGGCGGTGAGCGTGCCGCGCCCGAAGCCGCCCATGAACCCCTTCACGCCCGCGAAGCCGACCTGCGGGCTGAGCTCGAAGCTCTCGCCCTGCAGAAGGTGGATGCCGCGCGCACGAAGTAGAGCGATCCCTTCCGCCAGCTCGCCCGCTTCGAAGTCGTGATTGCCCAGTACCGCGATGACCGGAATCTTCACGTCCGTCAGCTCTCCCACGACCATCCTGAACTCGGCCACCGCACCCCGCTGCGTCAGGTCGCCCGTGAGCACGAGCGCGTCCGCCTCATCGTTGGCGGCTGCGAAGAGATCGCGGTAGAGCCCGGCATCCGACTCGCCGCAGTGGAAATCGCCCACGGCGGCCACGCGCACGCTCGTGCGGTCGCGACGGCGGTCTCCCCCGCCACGCCGTTCCGCGGCGGCACCGTCGTCGCTCATGAGCGCCAGCGCATCGGCGCGTCGCCTGCGCCATTATCGCGTACGAACATCGTACTCCTGCGTGGCTGGTGATCGCACATCCCACACCGAGCTCGCCGCGATCTCGCGGACCATCGGCGCCGCCTCGGCACGACGCACGAGCGCATCCCGCGCGTCACGGAATCCCCATTCGTTGACATCGATCGCAAAGCTGAAACGCGAGATGAGCGTGCCGCGCGTCACCCGCTCCCCACTTCGCGGCCGCGCCTGCTCCGCGCGCGCGCGCTCCAGCAGCTCAGGCATCACCCAGTCCGGCACGGCACCGGCGTATTCCGGGTAGACGTACCCGAACATCTGCAGCTGCGCGAGAAGCAGCGGCCAGTGCTCCCCGGTCCGATCGAGCAGACGGCGCCAGTCCATCGCACTCCCCACGCACACGATCAGATGCACGATGTCCGCCATGTCCTGCCGGTGGCGCTCGCCAATGAACAGGCGGTGCCAGAGCAACTCCTCGGGGGGCGCCACGCGCACGGGAGTGGCCGCGAGAATGGCGGGACGGCTGTGCGCGTACCACTCCTGGTCTACGAAGGCAAGCCCGTTGCCCATGCCGAAGATGACATCCACGAAGTGCCGCCCCCACGTGGCCTTGGCGAGCCAGTGCGGTTGCTCCAGCCGCGCGCGGAAGCCGGCCGCCTTGAGAACCTGGAGTGTGGTAACCACCGCGTGGGGCTCCACGAACACATCCAGGTCCTTGGTCTCCCGGTAAATCCCCGTATGCACGTAGATGGCGTACGCCCCGGCGATGACGTAGGGAACGCCGGCGGCGTTGAGCGCCGTCAGCGCGCGCTGGTACACCCGGCGCGCCGCCTCAGGGATCCAGAAGTCGCCATGCGTAATCGACCTCTGCTCCTGTCGCGTGATGCCGCTCATGCGTTGCGGGCGGGGCGAGTGGAAGCTGCTCCCGGACATCGGCTCCTCGCGTGGGCCATGGCCGGATCACGGGCAAGGGTTGGGCCGAACGCGTGCGTCGGCTCCAGGGCCCGGGGCTGAGGGGCCCAGCGCGTCAACCCGCTGCCGCGCGTCGCGCGCGGGCATGCGGATCAGCTCCCGGTCGGGGACGCCTCGCCCAGCATCGCGGAGAGCTGCAACGCGTTCGTCGTTCCGTAGTTGGCGTAACAGTTGTTCATGATCACGTGCACTTCGTTAGCCGCAGCGGCTGCCTCTTCGATGCGCGGCACCCATTCCGCGAGCTCTGTCTTGTCGTAGAAGTAGCGAAACCGCTCGGCCACCGAGATGCCGCGCTTCTCCCACGTGTCCGCGCGCCGCCCGTGGAAGCGCACAATGGAAATTGCGGGCGACGTGACCGCCACCATCGGTGGCACGCTGCTTCTGAGCCCCTGCGGCTCGTCGACCATGACGAAGGGAATGCGGTGCTCCTCGAAGAACGCGAGTGTTCGCTCCGCATTCCGCTCGGTGAACCAGAGCCCGTTGCGCAGCTCCACCGCCCCACGCAGGTCGCCCAGCCGCTCGTGCGCTTCGAGGATGGCCTCGCGGTTCTCCGCGCGCGGCGTGAACCATCGCGGGTACTGCAGTAGCACCGAGCCCAGCTTCCCGGAGGAGCGCAGCGGCTCGAGGGCGTCGATAAAACGGGACCAGACGGTGTCGTAGAGCTCGTTCGGCAGCTCCGCGCCATAGATGCGCGGCTTGGAGGCGAGCGACTCGGGCAGCGCGGCGCGGAGATCCGCTGGCAGACGCGAGATCTCCGTTGGCTGTCCGGTCATGAGCGCGTTCGCCTTGCAATCGAAGGTGAAATCCGGCGGGGTACGCTCCATCCAGAGTTCGGCCATCCGGCGTGTGGGGAGCGCGTAGTACGTCGCGTCGATCTCCACGAGCGAGAAGCACGAGGCGTAGTAGCGCAGCCGGTCCTCGGCTGTCGTTGCACCGCGGGGATAGAAGACACCGGGCGCCGTGAGGGTGGGATCCGTCCAGGAAGCGGTGCCCACGCGAATCGCGCCGCGCTGCGCACTGGCAATTGGATGCTCGGCATTGCCGTCGACAAGTTGCGCCTGCTCGCGCGCGGCGGCGGGGCCGGGGTCGTGGGGGCGTGTCATCATCGGCACACGGGTCGCTCGATACCGCGCCGGCTCCCTGCCGGCGAGCGCGATGAGCATCGGCGCCCACCCGGCGACGACTGCCCAGCGACAACGACACTCATGGCGAGCACAGACGACGCAAGGCCACACCGGGCATGCCCGGTGTGGCCTTGCGTGAAGTGGAGGCGCGGGGAATTGAACCCCGGTCCGAGACTCGATCCACCACAGCGTCTACGTGCATAGCCCATCGATTGAGGTCTCCGGTCGCTGGCAGATGGACAGGCCCACGCCCGAACAAGTCTTCAGAATCTCACCCGTGACCGGAAGACGCGGACCACGGGCCATCCCGAATTTGCGATACCCGCTCAACCGCCTCGGGCGGGCTGTTCAGCGGGCAGGTGCATAACCGAAGTTACGCAGCCAGGGCCAAGTTAGAGTTGGCAGTTGTGAAAATGTCCCGAGTGTTTTACCAGGAGCCCGAGGACCTGGGCACGCAGCCACGGCTTCACCAACCCCGTCGAAGCCAGTCGCCCCCGTTGGTAGGCAATCTAGCAGCCCCGTCCGTTCGAGTCAATGTGCCGGCGATGTACGAATATAGATTAGCTGCCACGAGCTAAATCACACCGCGAAGTGCTTTACAGCAGCTGTCTTCACGCAGTTTCTACCAGCGGCCTTCGCCTGGTACAACGCCCGGTCCGCGCTCACGAACAGCGCGTCGTGCGCGTCGGCGCTCTCCGGATAACAGCTCACCCCAAAGGATGCAGTCACCGACAGCGTCCGCTCACCCGTTGGCACATGCAAGCTCTCGATCGCCTGGCGCAACCGTTCCGCAATCTCCGCCGCGGATGCGAGCGGCGTCCGCGGAAGGACGAGCGCCAGCTCTTCGCCCCCGAAGCGGGCGCACAGATCGATGGTGCGAACCACCTGCTCCATCGTCCGCGCGATGGCCACGAGCACGGCATCGCCCGCTTCGTGTCCGTGCTGGTCGTTCACCGACTTGAATCGGTCGATGTCCAGCAGGATGAGTGACACGGGGTGCCCATACCGGTCGCACTCCGCGAGCTCCTTTTCCAACTGCTCGTCAAAGACTCGGCGGTTCGCCAATCCCGTGAGCGCGTCTGTCGCGGCCCGCTCGCGTACGTCCTCCAGGCGCAGCATGTTCTCCAGCGCCACCGACGCGATGGATGCCATGAGCAGGAGCATGTCTGCCACCACCGCAGTGATCTGCCCGTGCTGATCGCCTTCCACGATCATGGCCCCCAGCACCTTCTGTCCGCGCATGAGGGGCACGACCGCCATGGAGTTGACCCGGCGCCACGGTTCGCCGTCGCCGTACAGAGGGAAGTCCGGGGACATGCGATACGCTTCGCGTACGGTAGAGCGCTGTCGCGTCACACAGGCATTGCCCACGACGGACTCGGCGGTCACACGGAAGCCCTTGGTGATCGCATGAGGCGAGGAGACCGCGGCAACACATCCCCCATTCTTCTCTTCGTTCCAACGGACGAATGCGGCGCGGGTCGCGTCCGACACCTCGTGTGCGATCTTGCAGATCGTCTCCTCCAGGGCGTCCAGCCCCTCGTTGTTCTGCACGCGTTCGGCCGCGGAGACCAGAACCGCGTGCCGCTCTTGATACAGCCGCGCGTTCCGGCCATCCGCCAGCAGGTCGAGCACGTGTGCCGCGTACGCGGCGTGCCGACGAACCATCACCTTCGCGCGGTCGCGCTCCATCAGATGGCGATCCGCCGCATACACGCCGAGCACGCCGTGCGAACGATCCTCCCTGCCCACGGGCGCGCAGAGGAAGAGCGCGGCATCGGCGTCGTAGTTCGTCGCCACGATGCGTTGCTGCGCTGCCCAGTGAATGAGCGAGTCCACCGGGGGATCGGTCTCGAAGGACGCACCGGTGCTGTCTCCCGCGGACGACGCGACAAAATTCAGCTCATCCTCCTGCCCTTCGCGCCGCCAGAGGAGCACTTCATCCGCGCCGATGGCTGCGCACGCGTCGCGGAGGTAGCGCTGGGTGATCTCGAGCGCGATCCGGTCGCCCGAGGCTGAGGGGTCAGGTTGCCAGGCGCCTCCCCTGGGCACCGGTGTGCGCCGGTCGCGCTCGCGGGCGTCGCGCATCGCTCCTGCCCCGCCATGTGCGGGCGTGGCGGCATCCGGATCGTCCTGTGGCTTCGGGCAGAGTGCCCCCGCGATGGCGGCGAGGAGCAAGAGCGCGCCGAGCGCGGCAACCTCACTAGGGGTGAGCGCGCGGGAGAATCGCTCGTCGCCATACAGCAGCATGGCCAGCCCCGCGGCCGCCACCGCCAGACCGACCTGGACGCGCCACCGCCAGCTCGAGATTCCCACCAGACTGGCGATGAGCGAGGCCAGGAGCGAGTGCGCTACACCGCTCGCGATCAACGCCAGCATCCCGGCGGCCCACGGTGCGGCTGGTCGCCAGCTGCGGGGTAGCGCAGCGTTCGAGGAAGATGTTGGGGATCGTTGGTCCAATGGAGGGAGATCAGCCGTGGGTGATCCTGGACGCGGCATATGCGGCACCGAACCCATTATCGATGTTGACGACGGTCACGCCGGAGGCGCAACTGTTCAGCATCGCGAGCAGCGCGGCCACGCCGCCGAAACTCGCCCCGTAGCCCACGCTGGTCGGCACCGCGATCACCGGCGTTGCCACGAGCCCGCCCACCACGGAGGCCAGTGCGCCTTCCATGCCGGCGACCACGATGACCACCGCCGCACCCGCGAGCACCTCGCTGCGCGAGAGCAGCCGATGCAGGCCGGCCACGCCAACATCCGTGAGCCGGTCCACTCGGTTCCCCATAGCCGCCGCGGTGGCTGTCGCCTCCTCGGCCACCGGGAGGTCGCTCGTTCCTGCCGTCACCACCAGCACGCTTCCTCGCCCCGCGGGCGGCGGCGTTTCGCCGGCCAGAAATACGGTGCGCCCGAGCTCGTTGACCTCGGCTCCGGCGAAGCGATCGCACAGCGCCCGTCTGGTGTCCGGCGCGGCTCGCGTGACGAGAAAGCCATCCTGCGAGGAAGCGACGGTTGACGCGATGGCCACCACCTGCTCCGTCGTCTTGCCCTGCGCGAGGATGACTTCGGGATACCCGTGCCGCAACGCGCGGTGGTGATCGACGGTCGCGAAGGGGAGCGACTCTGTCGGCTGAAACGCGAGCTGCTGAAGCGCGGCCGCCGGATCGATCTCGCCGTCCGCAACCTGGCGCAGCAACGCCAGGACGCGATCGCGTCTCACGCCGCGGCGGGCGCCGACGGCCGTTCCGGCAACGCACCGCCCGGCACATCCCCTCGCCGCATGGCGTCGAGGTAGGCCCCGAAAATTCCTTCCACCTCGCTCAACGACACCACGGCGTGCAGCTGCTTGCGCAAATCTGCCGAGCCGGGCAACCCCTTCACGTACCAGCCGAGGTGCTTGCGAAACTCGATCGCGGCGCCGCGCGGGTCGTTCTCGTACGACTCCGCCATGCGCGCATGCTCGATCGCAATGGCAAACCGCTCCTCAACAGGCGGCGCGGGCGGGAGCGGGCGCCCTTCCAGCAACGCCCTCGTCTGCCGGAATACCCAGGGCTGACCGAACGAGCCACGCGCGATCATGACGCCAGTGCAACCGGTTTCGGCTTGCATCCGCACCGCGTCCTCCGCGCACGTGATGTCGCCGTTGCCCAGCACGGGGATGTCGAGCGCCTGCGCGACGACGGCGATTTCATCCCAGCGCGCCCGGCCCGTGTACATCTGCGCGCGCGTGCGCGGATGCAGGGTGAGCACGCTGGCACCCGCGTCCTGGCATCGCAGCGCGATCGTGACCGGATCACGCATCTCCTCACTCCAACCGCTCCGGATCTTCACGGTCACCGGGAGGTGCGTGCCCTGTCGTACCGCGTGAATGACTTCTGTCACGAGCGCGAGATCCTTGAGGCACCCCGACCCACCGTTCCGCTTCACGACTTTCTTGACCGGGCAGCCGAAGTTGATATCGATGAACTCGGGCGCGAACACATCGGTCACGAGCGCCGCCGCCTCGCGCATCGCTGCCGGCTCGGCGCCGAAAATCTGCACGCCGATGGGGCGCTCATCCGCCGAGAAACGCAGCTTGGCGATCGTCGCCGCGTTCTCGCGGCGGATTCCCTCGGCCGAGAGGAACTCCGTCACCACGACATCCGCGCCGAACCGACGGCAGATGCGCCGGAAGGGGGATTCCGATACACCGGCCATGGGGGCCAGATACAGCGGCACGGCGGGAGCGAGCGGGAATGGAAAGCGCATGATGCAGTGAAGCTAACGGTGCCCCGAAGTACATGCAACGTCGCTGTTTGACACTATTCCGGCCCATGCGTAACTTCGAGTGTTGTGCTCAATTTTTTTCTGCCTGATACCCGGCACTCCGAGACCTGAGGACATAGATGGAACTCCGCCAATTTTTCACTGAAGACGCCATCGAACTCGAGCTGCGCGCCACCACGAAGGATGAGGTGCTGAAGGAGTTGATCGCGCTGCTCAAGCTCGACGAGAAGTCGGAAAGCATGTTGTACAAGATGCTGAAGCGCCGCGAGAACCTCGGCTCGACCGGCATCGGACGCGGGATCGCCATTCCGCATTGCCGATCACTCGTTGTGACCAAGTTGCGTGTGGCGTTCGGCCGCAAGATGGAGGGCGTGGACTTCAGGGCGATCGACGAGGCGCCGGTGAACTTCTTCTTCCTCATCGTGGCACCGCCGCTCGAGGTGTCGAATCAGTACCTCCCCGTGCTGGGGAAGATCGCGCAGTTCAGCAAGGAGCCTGACGTCCCGAAGCGTCTCTGCGAAATCCAGACGCCGCACGACTTCCTGGCGCTCCTTGAGGAGAAGGGCGTGTAATGTTGCATCCCGAGTTGGAGATTCTGCTGGAGATTCAGGATCTCGAGACGTTGCGCCGCGATATCACCACCGCCGAGTACGCAGCCGCGGGCGTGCCCGTGGATCCCGCCGAGCGCGCCGAGCGCATCGGCGAGCGCATTGCCGAGCGCGAAACACAGCTCTCCCCCCGCGTGCGCGCGGCCTACCAGCGCGTCGCACGCCGCCATGAACGGGTGGTCGCCCCCGTGCTCAATGGCGTTTGCTACGGATGCTTTGTGCACGTTCCCACCAGCAGGGGCCACGACAAGGAACGCAACACCGAGATCCGCACCTGCGAGTCGTGTGGGAGGTTCATCTATTATACGGAGTAAGGTGAGTACGACCGAATGGCTGGGTGTAAGGGAGTCGGGTGTCGGGTAGGCGGGCGGAGAGCTCCTCGCCGGGGTGCCATTCCCCTACACCCCACCCCCTACTCCCTCCACCCTCGCCCTCTCACTCCCACTCGATCGTCGCGGGCGGCTTGCTGCTCACATCATAGACCACGCGGTTCACGCCGTGCACCTCGTTGATGATCCGGCTGGAGATCGTCGCGAGCACATCGGGTGGGAACGGAAACCAGTCCGCGGTCATTCCGTCCTGACTCGTGACGGCGCGTAGCGCGACGACGTTCTCGTAGGTGCGGAAGTCGCCCATGACGCCCACGCTGCGCACTGGGAGCAGAACGGCAAAGGCCTGCCAGATGGCATCGTACAGACCCGCATCGCGAATGCCGTCCAGATAGATCCCATCCGCTCGACGCAGGACATCGAGAGCGGCAGGAGTCACCGCGCCGAGGATGCGGATGGCGAGCCCCGGTCCCGGGAAGGGATGGCGGCCGACGATCACTTCGGGCAACCCGAGCTCGCGCCCGACCTGCCGCACTTCATCCTTGAACAGATCACGGAGCGGTTCGATCAGCGAGAACTTCATCCCCGGCTTCAGCCCGCCCACGTTGTGGTGCGTCTTGATGGTGACCGATGGTCCGCCGCGCGGGGAGAATGACTCGATCACGTCGGGGTAGAGCGTCCCCTGTACGAGGAACTCGACGTCGCCGATGGACGCTGCCGCCTCCTCGAACACGTCGATGAAGGTATGCCCGATGCGACGTCGCTTTTCCTCTGGATCGTCGACGCCGTCGAGCGCCTCGAGAAAGCGCGCCGACGCATCGACGGTGATCAGCGCCATCCCGAGATTCGCCCGAAAGGTGCGCTCCACCTGCTCGCGCTCGTGCTCCCGCAGCAGGCCGTGATCGACGAAGATGCAGGTGAGCTGACCGCCGATCGCGCGGTGCACCAGCGCTGCGGCGACGGCCGAGTCGACACCGCCGGAGAGCCCGCAGATCGCGCGCCCGCCGCCCACCTGCTGGCGAATACTCGCGATGGACTGCTCGATGAAGGCGCCCGCGTTCCAGTCCGGCTGCGCGTGGCAGATGCTAAAGAGAAAGTTGGCGATGACTTCAGCGCCGCGGCTCGTATGTGCGACCTCGGGATGGAACTGCACGCCGTAGATGGCGCGCTCGCGATGCCGGAACGCGGCGATCGTCGAGTTGAGGCTATGGGCCGTGATCACGAAATCCGGCGGCATCGACCGAACTTGGTCGCCGTGACTCATCCAGACCGTCGTCGACTCGCCCGCGGCAAAGCCCGCGAACAGTCCATCGGCGCAGTCGACGACCATCTCGGCGCGCCCGTACTCGCGCTGCCGCGCTGGGACGATCTCTCCCCCCACGAGACGCGCAATCAGATTCATGCCGTAGCAGATGCCCAGCGTTGGCGCGATCTCGAAGAGGTCCTGCGGCGCCGTGGGAGCGCCGTCGTCATACACCGAATTGGGTCCGCCGCTCAGAATGATGCCGGTCGGCCGCCACTCGCGAATCCACTCGCTGGAGCGTGTCGGCGGATGGATCTCCGAGTACACACGCGCCTCGCGTACGCGGCGCGCAATGAGTTGGGTGTACTGCGATCCGTAGTCGAGAATGAGGATGCGGCTGGGCGTCACGGCTCTCCCTTGAGCGTCAGAATGTCCACATGCCTGGTCGTGAGATCGAGGATCGCGGCAGTCGGCACGCCGTGCAACCATCCGCAGGCTTCGCCCGGATTCACGATCAGCGTCTTGCCGCACAGCCGCTGCTCCTGCAGATGCGTGCACCCGTGCACCACGATCGCGTGGGCGTTGATCGACCGGTCGCTCACGTCGGCGATGTCGTACACCAGGAGTATACGCGTGCCGTTCAGCTCAACGCTGTGCGGCGATTCATACAGCTCGCCGCCGACGCCCCTGGCCGCTTCAGCACGCAGCCCTTCGCGGTCGCCGTCGTTCCGGCCGAAGACGCCGGCCACGGGCAGCCCCGCCGCCAGCAGAGCGCCGAGCGCGAAGGGCGAGCAGTAGTCGCCCGCGTGCAGCACCATGGCGACGCCGGCGTCGCGAAAGGTGCTCGCGAACTCCGCGATGGCCGGAACGTGGTCGTGCGAGTCTGCCATGAGCCCGATGCGCATCAGCCGCGCCTCCAGTCCAACTCGGCCGGCTCCTGCCGGACGAGGTCCTCGTAGCACTCGCGTTGGGCCGTCACGGCGAAGCGCTCTCCATCCACCAGCACCTCGGCGGCGCGCACACGCGAGTTGTAGTTGGATGACATGGATGCTCCGTACGCGCCTGCCGAATGAATCGCCACGAGGTCACCCACCTGGACATCGTCCAGTTCCCGCCCGGCGGCGAAGGAGTCGCCGCTCTCGCACACCGGTCCAACGATGTCGACCGCGCGGTGCGTGTGCACGGGCCGCACGGCCTCGATGCGATGGTACGCCTGATAGTGCGAGGGGCGAATGAGATCGTTCATGCCGGCATCGACGATCACGAAATCGCGGCCTCCGCTGCGCTTGCGATACAGCACACGCGTAAGCAGCACGCCCGCGTTCGCCACCAGAAAGCGACCCGGTTCCACCAGCAGCGTGAACCCGGTAGCCGCTATGGGGGGGAGCACCTCCTTTACGAATGCGGCAAGGTCGGTCGGCGGCTCGGCTTGGTACGGCACCGCAAACCCTCCTCCGATATCGAAGTATTGAAGGTCGTCCCCGCCCTCGCTCCGCACCCGATCGCACAGCGCCAGCAGTCGCTGCACTCCGAGCACATACGGCGTCGCCTGCGCCACCTGCGACCCGATGTGCATGTCCACTCCCGCGAGCCGCACGTGCGGAAGCCGCATCGCCAGCCGCGCGGTTTCGAGCGCTTCGTCCGCGGGGATCCCGAACTTCATGCCGCGCTCGCCGGTGCGTGTATAGGGATGCGGTGTATCCACCGTGACCTCCGGGTTCACCCGCAGCGCCACGGACGCGTCGCGTCCCAGCCGCGTCGCCACGTCGTTCAGCAACCGCAGCTCCGCCTCCGACTCCACGTTCATGAGCAGCACACCGGCCTCCAACGCCTCGCGCAGCTCCTGCTCCGTCTTCCCAACGCCGCTGAATACCACGTCGCACCCGCGGAAGCCGGCACGGAGCGCCCGATAGAGCTCTCCGCCGGACACGATGTCCACGCCGGCCCCGAGGTCGCGTAGCAGTGTGAGGACGGCGCCGTTGGAGTTGGCCTTGACGCTGTAGTGCACCCGATGCGGGATCGTCGTCAGCACGGCGTCAAGGGCCGCGTATTGCCCGCGAATAGCGCCCGCGCTGTAGACGTACGCCGGCGTGCCGACCTCGGAGGCGACACGCTCGAGCGAGACGCCCTCGCAGGTCAGTGCGGTGTCGTCGCGCCAGAAGCCGGCACGCACTAGTAGGCTTTCGCCCATAGCGCCTCGGCCGTGGCGACTTCGTCGCAACAGAGGCACCGGCCAGGACGCTCCGCGGAACGGAACTCTTCGTCCGGCAGCACCCGGATGGTAGCCTTCGTCTCATCCTTGATCTTGGCCTCGCACGCCGCGCTCCCACACCATCCGGCGTACACGAACGCCCCCTCGTCGTTCATGATCTCGCGGAATCGATCGTAGGTGATCGCGCCGCGCACGCTGTGCTCCTCGCGCCGCGCTCGCGCGGTTTCGAGCATGCTGCCCTGGATGGTCTCGAGCAGCTGCTCGATGTCCTCCCCCAACGTGTCAAGCGACGCGGGCGTCTTTGCGCCGGTATCGCGGCGCACCAGCACCGCCTGGTTCTTCTCCAGATCGCGCGGGCCGAGCTCGAGACGGATGGGCACGCCGCGCAACTCCCATTCGTAGTACTTCGCGCCGGGCTTGAGCGTATCGCGGGCATCCAGGTGGATGCGCAAGCGGTTGGGCTCCCGCCGCTCCCACGAGCCCAGCGACTGGCAGATTCGACCGGCTGCTTCCAGCACGCGCACCCGGTCGCTGTCGCTCCGCCAGATGGGGACAATGACCACTTCCGTGGGCGCGAGCAGCGGCGGAATGCGCAGCCCCCGGTCATCCCCGTGCGTCATGACGAGACCACCGATGAGCCGCGTGGACACTCCCCAGCTGGTGTTCCACGCATGGTCGCTGCCGCCGCTCTCTGTCTGGAAGGTGAGGTCGAACGCACGCGAGAAATTCTGCCCCAGATTGTGCGACGTGCCGGCCTGCAGCGCCTTGTTGTCCTGCATCATGGCTTCACACGAGTACGTGCGCAGTGCACCCGCGAACCGCTCCGACTCGGTCTTCTGCCCTGTGACCACCGGCATGGCCATCCACTCATCCATGAAGTCGCGATATAGGACGAGGATGCTGCGCGCTTCCGCCTCCGCCTCGTCGTGCGTGACGTGCGCGGTATGCCCTTCCTGCCAGAGGAACTCGAGCGTACGCAGGAAGAGCCGAGTCCGCATCTCCCATCGCACGACGTTGGCCCACTGGTTGATGAGCAGCGGGAGATCGCGGTAGCTGTGCACCCACTTGGCGAACATGGCGTAGATGATCGTCTCCGACGTCGGGCGGACGACGAGCGGCTCGTCGAGCCGCTTGCCTCCGCCGTGCGTCACGACGGCCATCTCCGGGGCGAAGCCCTTCACGTGCTCCGCCTCCCGATGCAGAAACCCTTCGGGAATGAACAGCGGAAAGTAGGCGTTCCGGTGCCCGGTCGCCTTGAACGCGTCATCCAGGGCGCGCTGCATGCGCTCCCAGATGCCGAAGCCGTCGGGACGGATGACCATGCATCCGCGCACCGGCGAATAATCCGCCAGCTCGGCGCGCAGCACGACTTCGTTGTACCAGGCGCTGAAGTCTTCCGCGCGCGTCGTGAGTTTTCTTTCCTCGGCCATGGATGAATGAGTTGATGCGATGAGTGCGAGCTATGGAGGCCGGAGAGCGACTCCAACCGGGCGCGCCCCGCGCACCCGCGTTCACCACCAGCCTCCCGACAACCGCACGAATACCTGCCGCCTAGACTCCGACCTTCCCCTGTGTCCCGATCCACGCGTCGAGCGCCACCTGCTCCTGCTGGCCATCCGCCATCCGCCGGAGGATCGCCTCGCCGGGCGGTATATCGGCGGCGCCAACCACCAGCACCTCGCGGGCGCCGGCCGCACCCGCCGCGCGGAGCTGCCGCGCCAGCTTCTGATGCCCGAGGGCATATTCCACGCTCCGGCCGCGCGCACGCAATGCCGCGACCACGCGCATCGCGTTGGGCAACGATTCCTCGCTGGCATAGGCAACCCAGAGCTCGAGCGCCGGAGCCCCCTCCGGCATGAGCCCGCGCGCGCGCAGCACGTGTCCGAGCACCACATCGCCCATCCCGAATCCCAGTGCCGGCATGTCCACCCCGCCCAGCGCCTGCAGCAGCGTGTCGTAGCGTCCGCCTCCACAGATCGCGCGAAACTCGCCGCGCGCGTCGAACAACTCGAACACGATACCCGTGTAGTAGGCCAGCCCGCGCACGATGGCGAGATCGAAGTGGACCCACTCCGCCACGCCAAGCGCGTCCAGATAGTCGAAGTAGCGTTCCAGCGACTCGAAGATGTCCTGCAAGCCAGGCTCCGCGCCGTATGCCGCACGCAGCGTGGAGAGATCCCGAATCCCAAGCATCTCGAAGATGCGCGCGATCACCGGCGCCGCAATTCCACCGCGCGCGAGCGTCTCCTCCAGCGCGGCGCGCGGCTGACGTTCCAGTTTGTCCACTGCGCCGAACACGGTCGGCAACTGCTCCGCGCTTACACCGACAAGCGTGAGCAACTGCTGCAGCAGGCGCCGGTCTGACACGCGGGCCCGCACATCCGCCGCGGTCAGCCCCGCCACGCGCATGATGTCGATTGCCGCGGAGAGCAGCTCCGCGTCGGCGGTCACATCCGCTTCGCCCAGGATGTCCATGTTGAGCTGCAGATGCTCCCGCAAGCGTCCCTTCTGCTGGCGCTCGTAGCGGAAGAGCTGCGGGATCGACATCCAGCGAACGGGCTTTCGCATGGCATTGGCGCGCGCCGCCACCATGCGTGCAAGCGTCGGTGTCATCTCGGGGCGGAGCGCCACCGCGCGCCCACCGCGGTCCGTGAAGGTGTAGAGCTGGTCGACAATCTCATCGCCGCTCTTCCTTGTGTAGAGCTCCAGCGGCTCGAGGGGCGGTCCATCGTACTCCACGAAGCCATAGCGCCGCGCCACCTCGCGCCACGCCTCCACAATGAAGGTGCGCTCGGCGAACTCGGCAGGATAGATATCGCGAAAGCCGGGCAGTGCTCCGTGGGACATTCGCCAAATCTACGCGGCTGGCGAACAGAGCGGCAAGCGCGCCATCGCATCTCCCACCGTATGGAAGGAGCCGGTGATAAGCGTCGTCGCCGCGCCCTCGCGCACGAGCTCGAGTGCGCGGTCGAAATCGCGCTCGACCACGACATTCCATCCGCGCTCGTGCGCGAAGGCCGCGGCCTCATCCAGCACCCACGCGCGGTCGGCCGGTACGCTCGGCGGCGCCGTCAGCACGATGCGGTCGGCGTGCTGCGACAGCAGCTCCATCATCCCCCGCCAATCCTTGTCGCGCAGCACTGTGAGCAACACGGTGAGCGGGCGCGGCAGGTGCAGCAATTCGATCGTGTGGCAGAGCGCTGCCGTGCCCGCCGGGTTGTGGGCCACATCGACAATGATGTCGCCGAACTGCTGGAAGCGCCCCGGAATGCTGACATGCGAGAGCATGGTTTCCGCATCGCGTGCGGCAGCGGCGTATGGCGCGCCCGCCGCCTCCAGCATGGCCAGGGCGACGGCCGTGTTCATGGCCTGATGCCGCCCCACGAGCGGCGTGTGGAGATGCCGCACGCCGCCGGGGGTGCGCAAGGTGAAGCGCGTTCCGTCCCGACCGACGCATACATTTTCCGGCGGCTGAGTGTCCGCCAGAACCCGCACGGGCGCGGCGCCCGCCGCA
>DASUKA010000087.1:0-54582 GCA_036278935.1 Gemmatimonadaceae bacterium | reverse complement strand
CGATCCGCGAGGGCGGCCGGACCGTGGGCGCCGGCGTGGTGACGAAAATCATCAAGTGAGGCCGCGGGATCGGGTCGGCGGCATGCCCTCCCTCGGGCCGTGCCTGCCCCACTGATCTGCTGCCCCACTGACTCACTCTGTAACCCACGCACCACGATTACTCGAGACTCAAACATGGCTGGAAGAATTCGAATTCGCCTCAAGGCATTCGACCATCGCGTGATTGACCAGGCCTCGGCCGATATCGTCCGGACGGCGGAGAAGACGGGTGCGCAGGTCTCGGGCCCCATCCCGCTCCCCACGAAGACGCAACGGTGGACCGTTCTGCGGTCGCCCCACGTGGACAAGAAGTCGCGCGAGCAGTTCGAGTTGAAGACGCATAAGCGCGTGATTGACATTCTCGACAGCCGGTCACAGACGGTCGATGCACTGACCAAACTGGACCTGCCAGCCGGCGTCGACGTGGAAATCAAAGTCGAGTAGGAGAGCGGCAGCGTGTAGGGAGTCGGGTGTCGGGTGGATGGGAGCCGCGCCGTTCGCGCGTGCTGTTCCCTACACCCGACACCCGATACCCTGCAGTGCTCATAGTCCAACTGCCACGAGGGCGCATGGCCCGGCAGCGACTCAACGAGGGAATACATGATTGGCATCATCGGCAAGAAGCTGGGGATGACCCAGATTTTCAACGACGCGGGGCAACAGATTCCGTGCACGGTCATTGAGGCCGAGCCGAATCCGGTGGTCCAGGTCCTGGAGCAGGAGCGCGTCGGCTATGTCTCGGTGCAACTGGGGTTCGGCCGGCAGCGGGTGGCTCGGGCATCGGGACCGAACGAGCGGACCCCGCGTGGGCGTCGCGCCACCAGAGCCGCGATCGGGCACGCGAAGAAGGCGGGGCTCGATGCGCCGCCAAAGGTGTTGCGCAGCTTTCGACTCGATGATGCGCCGGGCAAGGATCCGGAGCGTCCGAGCTACGCGCCAGGCGACGTGGTCAAAGTGGACATCTTCACGCCGGGCGAGCGCGTGAAGGTGACCGGCACGACAAAAGGGCGCGGCTTTCAGGGGGTGGTGAAGCGGCACGGCTTCGGTGGCGGGCCGAACACCCACGGCAACACCAAGCACCGACGTCCCGGCTCCATCGGGCCGGGCACCGACCCGTCCCGCGTCATCAAGGGAAAGCGGATGCCGGGGCACTATGGTGCCGCGCGGCATACGCAGCGCAATCTGCGCGTCGAAAAGATCGACGCGGAGCGAAATCTGATCTACGTGCGCGGCGCGGTAGCCGGTCCCCCGAATGGGATCGTCTTCGTCCGCAAGCAGAGCTGAGGTCATGGCTGAGACGACATCATTGGATGCGGCGGCATTCACGAACGAGGGCGCGGCGCAGGGCCGCACCGCCCTCCCCCCGGAGCTGTTCGACGGGGTGGTGAACATGCCGGTCATGCATCAGGCCGTGAAGGCCTTTCTGGCGAACCAGCGCCAGGGAAACGCGGCGACCAAGACGCGGGGCCGCGTGATTGGCGGCAATCGGAAGCCATGGAAGCAGAAGGGCACCGGACGCGCGCGGCAGGGCTCCAGCCGTGCGCCCCACTGGGTGGGCGGCGGAACGGTGTTCGGCCCGCACCCGCGGAGCTATGCGCAGTACATCCCGCGGCGGGTGCGCGCGCTGGCCCGCAAGAGCGCGCTGAACGCCCGCGCGCGCGAGGGGGCGCTGCTGGTCGTCCAGCCGCTCGCATTCGAGCAGCCGAAGACCGCCCGCATGGTCGCCCTGCTTCGCGCGCTCGGCGTGGACGGGCAGAAGGTGCTGGTGCTCACCCACGACGTACGGCCGGCGGTCCATCTGAGCGCGCGCAATCTGCCGCTCGTGCATGTGATGCCGTACCGCGACGTCTCGACATACCACCTGCTCTGGTCCGATGTGGTGGTCATCGAGTCCCCGGCGCTCGTGGAGAATGGCGACGCGACGGAGGCGGAGTCGGCGGCGGGCAGCACCGAGCCTGGCGCTCCCGGGGATGCAGCCGGAGCCGCTGCGCCATCTGCTGGGGGCTCCGCCACGCCTCGCAAGTCGCGCGCGACTGGTCGGGGAGGCGCCGAGAAGGCGGGCGCCGCAGCGAGCCGCAAGCGAGCGGCCGGCACACCGGCTGCGAAGTCGCCGCGTACACGAAAGACGGCGGCCAAGACGTCTTCCGGGAAGTCGGCGGCCAAGGCGGCCGGTGCCAGGAAGAAGACCACTGCTCGCAAGGTGGCCGCCAGGAAGAGCAGCGCCGGAAAGGGCGCGGCCAAGCGATCGACGTCCGGCACGGCCAAGGGTGCGACGCGGAAAACCGCGGCCCGAAAGAGCGCGAGCCGGCCGAAGAAGCAGGGAGGGAAGTAAGCGATGCCGACGCTGTATCGTACTATTGTCCGCCCGATCGTAACCGAGAAGAGCTCGGCCGCGTATCAGGAGCGCGGTGAATACACGTTCGAGGTGCATCCGGAGGCGTCGAAGCCAGAGATCCGACGCGCGATCGAGGAGCTGTTCGGGGTCCACGTCGCGAACGTCTGGACAGCGCGGCAGCGCGGCAAGACGCGCCGCATGGGCCGCACCGTCGGGCGGCGTCCGAATTGGAAGAAGGCAATCGTCACCCTGCGCGAGGGCGACGTGATCGAGCAGATCTTCGAGGTGTGAGCCATGGGCATTCGTCAATTCAAACCGGTGACCAAGGGGACGCGCTTCCGCAGCGTGTCCGATTTCTCCGAAATCACGCGGTCCACGCCAGAGAAGTCGCTCGTGCGGCCGCTCAAGAAGTCCGGCGGGCGCGACAACCATGGGCACATCTCGATGCGGCGTCGCGGCGGCGGGCACAAGCGGCGCTATCGGATCATCGACTTCAAGCGGGACAAGTTTGGCGTGAGCGCCATCGTGCGGGAGATCGAGTACGATCCGAACCGGTCCGCACGGATCGCGCTGGTGCAATACGAGGATGGCGAGAAGCGCTACATCCTGCACCCCAAGGGGCTCAAGGTCGGTGATACGGTGGTGTCCGGGCCGGACGCGGATCTGCGGCTTGGCAATGCGATGCTGCTCAAGGCCATCCCGCTGGGGACGGCAGTGCACAACATCGAGCTCAAGATCGGCAAGGGCGGGCAGATGGCCCGCGCGGCGGGGATGTCAGCACAGGTGGTGGCCAAGGAGGGCGACTACGTCACGTTGAAGCTCGGCTCGTCGGAAATGCGCATGGTGCACGGCAACTGTCTGGCGACCGTTGGTGAAGTGGGCAACGCGGAGCACGAGCTCCTCTCCTGGGGGAAGGCGGGGAAGACGCGGTGGATGGGACGTCGCCCCAAGGTCCGCGGCGAGGTGATGAATCCGGTGGACCACCCGCACGGCGGCCGCACGCGGGGCGGGCGCAACGTCGTCAGTCCGTGGGGCAAGAAGGAAGGGGTCAAGACGCGCAACAAGAAGAAGCCGTCGCAGCGCCTGATCGTGCGCGGGCGGAAACGCGGAAAGGCGACGAGGTAAATCAGACCATGGCGAGAAGTGTCAAGAAGGGTCCGTTCGTCCAGGAGGCGCTGCAGAAGCGGGTGCGCGTCATGAACCAGCGAAACGAGAAGCGCGTGGTGAAGACGTGGTCGCGCGCGAGCACCGTGACGCCGGAATTCGTGGGGCACACCTTCGCGGTGCACAACGGGAACAAGTTCATTCCAGTGTATGTGACGGAGAACATGGTGGGACACAAACTGGGCGAGTTCGCGCCCACGCGGCTGTTCCGGGGCCACAGCGGGAACAAGGCCACGGATAAGAAGGCGGCGCCAGGTGCACGAGGAGGCAGGTAAGATGGCCGATGTGCGTGCCATCCAGCGCACCACGCGCCAGTCGCCATACAAGATGCGGCTGGTGATCGACGAGATCCGCGGGAAGAACGTGAACGATGCGCTGGCGTATCTCATGTTCTCCAAGAAGCACGCCGCCAAGCAGATCGAGAAGGTACTCAAGTCGGCCATCGCCAACGCCGAGTATCTCTCGCGGGAGCATAACGAGCCCATGGACATGGACCGCCTGTACGTGAAGCACGCGGTGGTGAACGAAGGCCCGAAGCTCAAGCGATTCATGCCGGCCGCCATGGGCCGGGCGACCCCCATTCAGAAGCGGACGAGCCACATCGAGATCGTGGTGGCCGAGCGCAAGGGTTGATCATGGGACAGAAGACGAATCCGATAGGCTTTCGCCTCGGCATCACGCGAGAGCACCGGTCGCGCTGGTTCGCCAACCGCGACTTCCCCGCGCTGCTCAAGGAAGACGAGTTGCTGCGCAAGTACCTCAAGGCGCGTCTGGGCCATGCGGCCATCTCCGACATCACCATCGAGCGGAAGCCGGGGAAAGTCGTGGTCACGATCCACACCGGCCGGCCGGGTGTGGTGATCGGGAAGAAGGGCGCCGAGGTGGATAAGCTGCGTGACGAGCTGGCGCAGCTCACGGGAAAGGAAGTCGGGATCAATGTGGAGGAGATCAAGCGTCCCGAGCTGGACGCGCAGTTGGTGGCCGATCAGATCGCGCACCAGTTGGCGCAGCGCATCTCGTTCCGGCGCGCGATGAAGCGCGCGGTGCAGAGCGCCATGCGCATGGGGGCGCAGGGGATCAAGATCAAGTGCGGCGGCCGGCTGGGTGGAGCGGAGATCGCGCGGGTGGAGGGGTACCACGAAGGCCGCGTGCCGTTGCACACGCTGCGCGCCGATATCGACTACGCGACTTCCACGGCGAAGACCACGTTCGGGACCATCGGGGTCAAGGTCTGGATCTTCAAGGGGGAGAAGGCGGGCGTGCAGCGCGGTCAGACCTACTCCTCCGGCATGTGAGGGTGACGCGATGCTGAGTCCAAAGCGGGTCAAATTCCGCAAGATGTTCAAGGGGCGCACCACGGGGCTGGCGACGCGCGGCGCCACGGTGGCGTTCGGGCATTACGGGTTGCAGGCGCTGGAGCCGGGCTGGATCACGAATCGGCAGATCGAGGCGGCCCGCGTGGCACTCACGCGGCATATCAAGCGCGGTGGAAAGGTGTGGATCCGCATCTTTCCCGACAAACCGATCACCAAGAAGCCGGCCGAGACCCGGATGGGGAAGGGCAAGGGGTCGCCGGAAGGCTGGGTGGCGGTGGTGAAGCCGGGCCGGGTGCTGTTCGAGCTCGAGGGCGTGAACCGCGCGACCGCCGAGCAGGCGATGGCGCTGGCCGCCGCGAAGCTCGGCGTGAAGACCAAGTTCGTGATGCGCGAGGAGGCACACACCGATGCGACCTGAGGAGATCCGGGATCTGAGCGACGAGGAGATTGTGCGTCGCATTGCCGAGCTGGAGGAAGAGCGGTTCCGCCTCCGGTTCCGGAGTGCCACGGAGGTCCTCGACGATCCGTTGCGCTTTCGCGTGATTCGGAAGGATGTCGCGCGGCTCAAGACGATTCAGCGCGAGCGGCAATTGGCGGCGGCTGCCACCGGCACGACTCGTTAGTCAGGAGCGATACAGCACATGGCCGACAGGATGAACACGGCGCAGGCGGCGACGCGCGGCACGCGGAAGACGCGGGTCGGGCTTGTCGTGAGCGACAAGATGCAGAAGACGGTGGTGGTGGCAATCGAGCGGCGCTTCCAGCACCCCTTGTATGGCAAGATGGTCGCGCGCACGAAGCGCGTGAAAGTGCACGACGAAGAGAACACGGCCAGGACCGGGGACCGCGTGCGGATCATGGAGACGCGGCCGCTGTCGAAGGACAAGCGATGGCGCGTGGTCGAGATCGTCGATCGGGCGCGCTAACGGAGACTGAGCCATGATCCAGCAGGAATCGATGGTCAAGGTAGCGGACAATTCGGGCGCCAAGCGCGCGCTGGTGATCCGGGTGCTGGGTGGCACACGGCGCCGCTACGCGGGGCTGGGCGATACCGTGATCGTTGCGGTGAAGGATGCACTGCCGAACGGCACGGTGAAGAAGTCCGACGTGGCGCGCGCGGTGGTGGTGCGCACGGCCAAGGAGACGCGGCGGAAGGACGGGAGCTACATTCGCTTCGACGAGAACGCGGTGGTCATCATCAATGACGCTGGCGAGCCGCGGGCGACGCGTATCTTCGGGCCAGTCGCGCGCGAGCTCCGCGAAAAGAAGTTCATGAAGATCGTCTCCCTCGCACCGGAGGTGTTGTAAGATGCGAGTGCTCACTTATCGCGCGGCTGGTCGCACGCGCGTGAAGAATGCGCGGCGGCACGCCCGGAATGTCGAACGGATCAGGATGCGCATCACCAAGGGCGACACCGTGCGCGTGATGCGTGGCAACGACAAGGGGAAGGAAGGGAAGGTGCTCCGGGTGTACCGGAAGGCCGGGCGCGTGGTGGTGGAAGGCGTCAATATGGTGAAGCGGCACCGCAAGGCGCGGAGCGCGGAGGAGGAGAGCGGGATCATCGACTTCCCGGCTCCGATCAATGTCTCGAACGTCATGCTGCTCGACCCCAAGTCGGGCGCACCGACGCGCATTCGTATGCGGATCGATGAAGATGGTACCAAGGAGCGCATCAGCGTGAAGAGCGGGGACGCGGTCCCCCGCGTTCGCTGACGCACGAGGAGCATATGGCAACCAAGCAGAAACAGGGCGCGCGTGGCGCGCAGGAGTCTTCAGCGGCCGCGTCAGGGCAGCAGCATGCGGGGCTGGACACGCCGGCACCACCGCCGCGGCTACGGGAATACTACGAGCGCGCGATCCGCCCCAAGTTGCAGGCGCAGTTCGGCTTCACCAATGTGCACGAGATCCCAAAGCTCACCAAGATCGTGATCAACGTGGGCGTGGGGGAAGCCGTGAAGCAGCCCAAGATTCTGGACAGCGTCGTGGAAGAGATCGGGACCATCGCCGGTCAGAAGCCGATCCGGACGCGCGCGAAGAAGTCGATCTCGAACTTCGGACTCCGACAGGGACAGGAGATCGGGGCGAGCGTCACCCTGCGTGGAGCGCGGATGTGGGAGTTCCTCGACCGGTTCATCAGCGTCGCCATCCCGCGCATTCGCGACTTCCGCGGCGTGAGCACCCGCTCCTTCGACGGGCGCGGCAACTATTCCCTCGGCCTCAAGGAGCAGGTGATCTTTCCGGAGATCAACTACGATCGCGTGGAGCAGCTGCACGGAATGGACATCACCTTCGTGACGAACGCGGGCCGCGACGATCAGGCGCTCGCGCTCCTGCGGGAGCTCGGCATGCCATTCCGCGGGGACGAGAAACCCGTGATCGTGCGCCTGTGATGTGGACCTTCAGAGAGAGTGTGTTGAATGGCTCGTAAGGCCATGATCGAGAAGAGCAAGCGCTCGCCCAAGTACTCGGCGCGCCAGCACAACCGGTGTCAGCGGTGCGGTCGCTCGCGTGCCTATTTGCGAAAGTTCGGCCTGTGCCGGATCTGCTTCCGGGAGCTCGCGCTCTCGGGCATGATTCCGGGAGTGCGGAAGTCGAGTTGGTGAGAAGGACAGGATGCCAGAAGTACAGGGTGTCGGGAATCGAGTGTGGGGTAGGCGGGGAGAGAGAGCCGCTGGCTCATGCCGTTCCCCTTGCACCCCACACCCCACTCCCGATACCCTCGGTTCAGGATTCCTACACGTCCATCTGGATACGATAGGAGAAGGTATTTATTCATGAGTATGACCGATCCCATTGCCGATATGTTGACGCGGATTCGCAACGCGTGCGGAGCCAAACATCGTCGCGTCGATATTCCGGCCTCCAAGATGAAGATCCAGATCGCCAGAATCCTGATGGAGAATCACTACATCAGGGATTTCAAGACACTGGAGACCGACGCCGGCCACCAGGTGCTGCGCGTCTACTTGCGGTACGCGGGGGACCAGCCGGTGATCCGGGCGCTGCGCCGCGTGTCGACGCCAGGGCTGCGGAAGTACGTGGGCGTGTCTGAGATTCCGCGGGTCAGGAACGGCCTGGGGATGGCGATTCTGAGTACCTCGCAGGGCATCCTCACCGATCGGCAGGCGCGAGAGTCGCGCACCGGCGGGGAGCTGCTGGCGGTGGTCTGGTAAGGGACGAGGCGAGCATGTCACGAATTGGACGGAAACCGGTCCCGTTGCCAGCGAACGTCACGGCGACGCTGGATGGGCACAGGATCACGGTCAAAGGACCAAAGGGGGAACTGGCGCGCACCCTCCATTCGGCCATGCAGGTGGCCGTGGAGGAGGGGCAGGTGGTGGTGCGTCGTCCCTCGGATGAGAGCGAGCATCGGGCGCTGCACGGCCTTACCCGGTCACTGGTGGCCAACATGGTGGAAGGCGTGACGACAGGCTTCCGCAAGCAGCTCGAGATCGTGGGAGTCGGATATCGGGCGGAAGGTCGGCCCTTCGGGCTGCGGCTCGCGCTTGGCTTCTCGCACCCGGTGGAGTACCGGGCGCCCGCGGGGATCACCCTCTCGGCGCCCCAGCCCAATACCGTCGTGGTGGAGGGGACCAACAAGGAGCTGGTCGGGCAGGTTGCGGCCGAAATCCGCGGACTCCGCCCCCCGGAGCCATACAAGGGGAAGGGGATCAAGTACGCGGGTGAACAGATTCGCCGGAAGGCCGGCAAGGCGGGAGGCAAGTAAGCAATGCATCCGATTCACAAGCCGAGGACGCGCTCGGAGCGGCGAATGCGCCGGCATCTTCGCGTGCGCAAGCGGGTGGCTGGCACGGCCGAGCGCCCGCGCCTGGTGGTGCGCCGGTCATTGAAGCACATCTATGCGCAGATCGTGGACGATTCCACGCACCGCACGCTGCTCACCGTCACCGATCTGACGGTCGGAGAGGGGAAGAAGGCGGAGCGTTCGCTGGCGGTGGGGAAAGCGCTGGCGGCCCGTGCGCGGGAAGCCGGAATTTCGCGCGTCGTCTTCGATCGTGCGGGGTACAAGTATCACGGTCGCGTGAAGTCCGTGGCCGACGGTGCCCGCGAGGGCGGGTTGGAGTTCTAACATGGCAGAGAGTCAACACCCCGAAAACGTGCAGGAGAGCGGGAGTACCACTCAGGCACCGGCTCAGCCGGTTCAGCCGGCTCAGCCGGAACGTCGTGGCGGCGGCGGAGCGCGCAGCGGGCGCGGTGGCGCCGGCCGTGGACGCGGCGGCCCTGGCGGCCCTGGCGGACGTGGTGGCGGGCGCGGCGGGCCGGGCGGCGGGCGGAGCGGTGGCGGGCGTGACCGTCACGGGGGCGGCCGCGATGGCGGCCGAGGCGGCCGAGGCGGCGATGCGGGACGTGGAGAGGGGAGCGACCTGGTGGAGAACGTCATCGCCATCAACCGGGTGGCGAAGGTCGTGAAGGGTGGCCGCCGGTTCTCTTTCAATGCGCTGGTGGCGGTTGGGGATGGCCAGGGGCGCGTTGGCGTGGCAACCGGTAAGGCGAACGAGGTCTCGGAGGCCGTGCGGAAGGCGGTGGATGGTGCTCGGCGCGGCATGGTTCCCGTGCCGCTCACGGGGGGGACGATCCCCCACGAGGTGCTCGGCCGGCATGGCGCGGGAAGCGTGCTCATGAAGCCCGCGGCTCCCGGTGCCGGCGTGATCGCCGGTGGCGCCGTACGTGCGGTGCTCGAGTGTGCCGGCATTGCCGACATCCTCACCAAGAGCCTTGGCTCCACGAACCCGCATAACATGGTGCGCGCGACGATGGACGGGCTGGAGCACCTCACGACGCTCGAGCAGGTGGCGCGGGAGCGGGAGATCGATCCGGCAAGCCTGGGCTATCGGTCTCGGGCCGAGTCGAAGGAGCGCGCGTAAATGGCACGTACATTCGTGTGGCATCCCGGAAAGGGACCACGGCAGACGGCACCCAATACGCTTACAACCGGTAAGGTGAAGATCGAGCAGGTGCGGAGTGGCATTGGCCATCCCTGGCGGCTGCGCCGGACGCTCCGGGCGATCGGGTTGAAGCATCACCAGGATGTGGTGGTGAAGGCGGACTCGCCTTCGCTCCGCGGCCAGATCAAGCAGGTGCGTCACCTGATACGCGTGACGCCGGTGGAGGAGTAGCGACGATGGCGGAGATCGAGAAGATCGGGCTGCACAACCTCGTGCCGGCGCCTGGCTCGCACCGCGACCGGAAGCGCGTGGGTCGCGGTCCGGGATCAGGTACGGGCAAGACGGCGGGGCGGGGACACAAGGGGAGCCGCGCGCGCGCGGGGCATCACGGCCCTGGGGGCGGAAAGCCGCATTTCGAGGGCGGCCAGATGCCGCTCACGCGGCGGTTGCCGAAGCGTGGCTTCACCAACAAGTTCCGCATCGAGAACCAGATCGTGAACCTGAAGGAGCTGAATGGTCTCCCGGAAGGCACGGAGGTCACACCGGAGACCCTCGCGCATGCTGGGCTCATTCGCGTGAACAAGGGGCCGGCGAAGGTGCTCGCCACCGGCGAGCTCACCCGTGCGGTGACGGTACGCGGGGTGAGGACGAGCGCCTCCGCCCGAGAGAAGATTGTCGCGGCAGGAGGCCGCGTCGAGGAGTAACATGGCGCAAGGAAACGCGGCTGCCGCGATCACGAACCTGTTCAAGACGCCGGAGCTGAAGTCGAGAATCGGCTTCACCCTGCTCGCACTGTTCGTGTATCGCATCGGTTCGCACATCACCGCGCCGGGCATCGATGTCATTGCCCTGCTGAACTTCTTCAAGAATCAGCAGGGTGGCGGGCTGCTCGGATTGTACGACCTGTTCTCGGGCGGCGGGCTCTCGCGCGCGACGCTCTTTGCCCTCGGCATCATCCCCTATATCTCCGCGAGCATCATCTTCCAGGTGGTAGGCGCGGTCATCCCCTCCATCGAGAAGATGCAGAAGGAGGAGGAGGGGCGGAAACGGATCGAGCAGTGGACCCGCTATATCACCGTCGGGATCGCGGTGGTGCAGGCGTGGGGCTTCGCGCTGTTCACCGAATCGCTGCAGGGGGCCGTCCAGCACCCGGGGCTGGGGTTCCGCCTCGAGATGGTGCTCTTTCTCACCACCGGTGCCGTGTTCGTCATGTGGCTGGGCGAGCAGATCACCGAGCGCGGCGTGGGGAATGGCGCGAGCCTGCTCATCTTCTTCTCGATCATCGAAGCGCTCTGGCCGGGGATCGGGGAGACGTGGAGCTTTGTCGCCACCGGAGCGATCAAGCCGCTCTCGCTGGTCGTCCTCATTGTGATGATGGTGCTGGTGGTTGCTGGCACGGTCGCCATTACCGTGGCGGCGCGCCGGGTGCCCATCCAGATTCCGCAACGCACGATGGCGCGCGGCCGGCAGCGCGAGTCCTCCAAGAACTTCATCCCGCTGCGGATGAACGCGGCCAACGTCATGCCGATCATCTTCGCGCAGACGGTGATCGTGGTGCCGGGGACGATCGCGCAGTTCATGGGCACCGGGAACCCGCGGCTGCAGGCGGTGGCGGAATACTTCCAGCCCACGACGTGGCTCTACGCCGTGATCTTCGCGGTGCTCATCATCTTCTTCACCTACTTCTACACGGCGATCATCTTCAACCCGATCGACATCGCCGAGAACCTGAAGAAGCAGGGCGGGTTCATTCCCGGCATCAAGCCGGGCGCGCGGACGGCCGAGTATATCGACAAGGTGATGACGCGCATCACCTTCCCGGGCGCGATCTTCCTGACCCTCCTCGCGCTGCTGCCGATCTGGATCTCAGAGCTGATCAACGTGCCCTTCCGTTTTGGCGGGACGTCGTTGCTGATCGTGGTTGGTGTGGGTCTGGAGACGATCCAGCAGCTGCAGCAACACCTGCTGGTGCGCAAGTACGATGGCTTTATGAAGCGCGGCCGCGTGCGATTCCGCGGGCGGCAGACGACGGGGTACTAGAAGACAGGGTGAAGGGAGCAGGGTATAGGGTGGAGGGGAACGGCATGAGCGCGCCGAGCTCTCTGTTTGCCTACCCGACACCCCAGTCCCGTACACCCTGCTGGCGTTGCCTATTACCATCCATACGATGATCATCGTCCTCCTCGGCCCACCGGGTGCCGGTAAGGGAACGCAAGGCGACCGGCTGGCCGATCGGCTCGGGATTCCCAAGATCGCCACGGGGGACGTGCTGCGGGCCGCTGTGCGGGCGGGGAGCGAGCAGGGGCGGCTGGCCCAGGGCTACATGGATCGGGGTGAGCTGGTGCCGGACGAAGTAATCCTGGGCATCATGAAGAGCGCGCTTGCCGAGCCGGCGGCCGCGCGCGGGGCCATTCTGGATGGCGTCGTACGCACCGTTCCGCAGGCGGAGGGGCTGAAGCGGGTGCTGCACGAGCTCGGGCGTAGGCTGGACGCCGTGCTGCTGTTCGAGGTCGGCGAGGACGAGCTGGTGCGGCGGCTGGGGCAGCGGACGGTGTGCGAGGGATGCCAGACACCATACACCGGGATCGACGCCGGCGCGCAGTGCGAGAAGTGCGGCGGCCGGCTCGTCCGCCGGAAGGACGATGAGCCGGAGGCGATTCGCACCCGGATGCGGGCGTACTGGGAGCAGACGGCGCCCGTGCTGGATTGGTACATGGCGCACGGGGATGGGGCGCGCGTGATCACGGTGGATGCGGAGGGCCCGGTGGACGAAGTCACGGCACGCGTAGTGCGCGAGCTGGAAACATGATCCAACTGAAATCACGACGCGAGATCGAGGTGATGGCACGCGGCGGGGCGATCCTCGCCGATACGGTGGCCTATCTGCACGAGCAGGCCCGGGCGGGGATGTCGACGATGGATCTCGACCGCGCAGCGGAGGAGTTCATTCGCAGCCACGAGGGGGCCACGCCATCATTCAAGGGGCTGTACGGCTTCCCAGGATCGATCTGCGCATCGATCAACAACGAGATCGTGCACGGCATTCCGTCCAAGCGACGCATGCTGCGCGATGGCGACCTGGTGTCGATCGATGTGGGCGTGCGCTACGGCGGGTTTCACACAGACTCGGCCACCACGGTGCCGATCGGGACGGTGGACGAGACATCCCGTCGCTTGCTGGAGATTACCGTGCGTGCGCTCGACGCGGGCATTGCCGCGGCTCGGGCCGGTAACCACATCGGGGACATCGGCGCCGCCGTGCAGGCGGTGGTCGAGCGTGCCGGTTTCAGCGTGGTGCGCGACCTGGTGGGGCACGGGATCGGGACCGAGTTCCACGAAGACCCGCAGGTGCCGAACTACGGCAAACCGAAGCGGGGCACCAAGCTGGTTGAGGGTCTCACCATTGCCATCGAACCGATGGTGAACGCCGGCTCGCCCCGCACGCGCACGATGCCCGATAAGTGGACTATCGTGACGGCCGACGGCTCACGCTCGGCCCACTTCGAGCACACCGTGGTGATCACGGGAGATGGACCGCGGGTGCTGACGCGGAGGGCGGCGTAGTACAGCGGGAGAGGAGAAGGGAGGAACCGCCGGAGGGGCATGAGCCTCTCGTCCAGCAGCCGGTTCCTCTCTGCTCTCTCCTTTCTCCTCTCTTGCAGTTCCCTGTCACAGCTTCCCCTCCACTGCCTCCGTTGCCGTCTTTGCATGCGAGGCGGCGAGGCGCGTGAATTCCTCGACGGCCTGCACCAGGGCGCGCCCAGCGGACGGATCGGAGAGGGAGGCGGCGTTGATCTTCACGTTGTAGGCGGCACCGCGGCAGGCCGCTTCAGCCAGAAGCGCCGCGACGCCGGCATCGGAGACCGCGTTGACATTGCCACCCTGGGCCGTGCGTGCGGCGAGTGCAGCGACGTCGGCGCAGGCGCGCGCGGTCTCGAGCGGGACCTCCGAGGCGCCGATGAGCGCGGCGGTGATGGCCGCGTCCCGGCGCGAGGCGGCGTCCGCCGGCTCCTTGGGAAGCTTGTAGGCGGCCGACACCGCGGCGTAGGATTGCGCGTCCAGCGACACCAGCTGGCCGAGCCGCTGGCGAAGCGCACCGGCACGCTGGCCGATCTCGCGGAATTCCGCGTCGACCGCCGCATATTTCTTCCGTCCCGCCGTCAGGCCGGCTACCATCTGGACGAGCGCGGCCGCCAGGGCACCTGCATGCGCTACGACACTTCCCCCGCCAGGCGTGGGTTCCGCGGACGCCACCGCGTCCACGAACTCATTCAGCCCCTGAATCGGCGCTGCTGCGGCGCGGATCCGCCGCTCCAAAATCTGCTCAGATGTAAAGTTGGTGAGCTGTAGGTGGCGCGTTGCTGCGTCGAAAAGCACGTTCTCCGGAATGAGGCCGACGATCTCGCTCCAGGTGGTCGGCGCGCCGCGAGCCGCTGCCTCGAGCTTCACAAGATCGAATGCCCGGAAGATCGGCGTCTTCTCGAGATCCACGAGATTCATGGACACCTGAGCCTGGCCATCCACCTCCAGTCCCAGCGCCTTGACGTACCGAAGCCCGCCGGACGACCCACGCACGGCCTTGGCGACCTGCTTGGCGACGGGCAGGTTCGATGCAGGTCCCAGGTAGACGTTGTACGCCACGAGGAATGGGCGGGCTCCGATCGCCACGGCCCCAGCGGTGGGATGTACGCGCGCGGGTCCGAAGTCGGGCGCGCGATCGGGGTTGGAGGCAATCTCGTCGCGAATCCCCTCGAACTGGCCGCGCCGCACATCGGCAAGGTTCTCGCGCGCGGGGCGCGTGGCAGCGCGCTCGTACAGATACACCGGAATCTCGAGCTGCTGGGCCACGCGTTCGCCGAGCTGGCGTGCGAGCGAGACACAGTCGCCCATTGTGGCGCCTTCGAGCGGGATGAACGGCACGACATCGGCGGCTCCCATGCGGGGATGCTCACCCGTGTGCGTCGTGAGATCGATCCGATCGCGCGCCACGCGGATGCCCTCGAATGCGGCATCCACGGCGTGCTCCAGCGGGACGACGAAGGTGATCACCGAGCGGTTGTGCGATGCATCGGAGGAGACGTCCAGCACGACGACGCCGGTCACGGCGGCGATGGCGTCGCGAATCTCCTGCACGACATCGGGGCGTCGGCCCTCGGAAAAGTTCGGGACGCATTCGACAAGTGGCATGGTATGGCGGCTCAGGGTTGGTTCAGGGCGCGGAGCAACCAGGCGTGCATGACCGGGTTGCCGGCGACTATCGATGACGGGGTGAAGGGAACAGGGGCGCCGGTGACGTCGGTGACGAGGCCGCCCGCTTCGCGGATCAGGAGCACACCCGCCGCGAAGTCCCAGGGGGCGAGTTGGAGCTCCCAGAATGCGTCGAGACGGCCGCCGGCCACATCCGCCAGGTCGAGCGCGGCGGAGCCGGCGCGCCGGATCCCCGACGTGGCGCGGGTCACGGCGGCGAACTGTTGCTGGTAACGTTCCAGCTGTCGCAAGTCCTTGAATGGAAAGCCGGTGCCGACCAGCGAGAGCGCCGGATCGGCGATGGTGGACACCGAGAGCGGCTCCCCGTTGCGAGTCGCCCCGCCGCCGGAGGTTGCCGTGTACACATCTCCCGTGGGCACGTTGACGATCACGCCCGCGGTCAGATCGCCTCCGCACAGCGCGGCGATCGAGACGGCGTACCATGGATAACCGTGCAGAAAGTTCGTGGTGCCGTCGAGCGGGTCCACGATGAAAGCGGTACCGGCATCTACAGCTGCGCCGGGTGACATCTCCTCGCCGAGCATCACGGCGTCCGGTAGCTCCCGCGTGAGCAGGTCACGGATCAGCTGCTCGGACGCCGTGTCCACGGCACTGACAAAGTCAGCCGGCCCCTTTTTCCGCCATTCGAGTGTGGCGACCTCGCCGGCGCGCTGCCGAATGAGCGCTGCGGCGCGGGATGCTGCGGTTGTGGCGATCTCGAGCAGCTCCGTGGCCGCCCCGCGCGTCCGTTGCCCCGTGTGCGGCGTGCTCATACGTTTGCAGCATGCCAAGAGTCTTCAGCGGAATTCAACCGTCGGGCGAGTTGCACATTGGCAACTATCTCGGTGCGGTGAGGAACTGGGTGGCGCTCCAGGATCATCACGAGTGCTTTTTTTGCGTTGTCGACTATCATGCCATCACGGCTCCGTACGAGCCAGAGAGTCTGCGCCGCCGGACGCGCGAAATGGCGATCTCGCTGCTCGCCGCGGGCATCGATCCGAACAAATGTACGCTGTTCGTCCAGTCGATGGTGCCCGAGACCACCGAGCTCACGTGGATCTTCAACAGCGTCACGCCCATGGGCGAGCTGGAGCGACAAACGCAGTTCAAGGACAAGTCCGCGCGGCAGGAGAGTATACCGGCCGGGCTGCTGAACTATCCGGTGCTCCAGGCAGCCGATATCCTGCTCTATCGCGCCGAGCTGGTGCCGGTGGGCGAGGATCAGGTGCAGCACCTGGAGCTCGCGCGTGAAATCGCGCGCCGGTGGAACGCGCGCTTCCGGGCGGACTACTTTCCGGAACCCCATCCGCTGCTCACCGGCGCCCGCCGCATCATGGGGCTCGACGGGCAGGCGAAGATGTCCAAATCGCTGGGCAACACCGTGGGGCTACTGGAGGAACCGGAGGGGATCTGGGAGAAGCTACGCCCCGCGGTGACCGATCCGAAGCGCGTGCGGCGCTCCGATCCGGGCACGCCGGAAGTATGCAACATTTACCACCTGCATCAGGCGCTGAGCGACGCGACCACGGTGGCGCATGTTGCGGTGCAGTGCAGCACGGCCGGCTGGGGATGCATTGACTGCAAGCGCGTGCTGTTCGAGTCCCTGCAACGTGAGCTGGAGCCCATGCGCGCGCGCGCTGAGGAGTTGCGCGCGGCGCCGGATATGGTGTCCGACATCCTGCATGCCGGTGCCGAGCGCTGCCGGGTGGTCGCGCGCGCGACGTTATGCGAGGTGAAGGAGTACATGGGGCTGTCATGAGGGCGCCGGCGGGGGCAGTGGAGGCAGCCCGGCGGGAGCCCGGCCGCACGGGTCTTGCACCGCCTACGGTCGAATTCCGACGGAGGTCGAGCGATGACCGACAGGAAAGAGACGCAGGGTATCCTGACGCTGGTGTGCGAGCAGTGCGGCACGGAGATGACGTTCGCGAAGGAGCCACCGCCGCCCCATCCCGTCTGCAGCCGGTGCGGCGGCACGGTGTTCCAGCAATACCTCACGCCCACCGACCCCGACGGCGCCACGCTCTCGCATCTGGATGAGACCGCGCGTAGTATTGCGCTGGACGAGGGATCGCCCGACACGGAACCGGGAGATGTGCGGGATCTGTAGGAGAGAGGGGGAGATCTGCGGGAACGAGGGATAGGGTGTAGGGAGTCGGGTGTCGGGTATTGGGTGGGCAGCGGTCCCGGAAACCACTCCCCCGTTCCCTGGCACTGTCCGTTCAGAGCATCGTCTCACCCTCTACCCCTCCCCTGCGCGGTGCATCCCGCACGTCACACCCCACTCCCCACTCTCCACACCCTAGCCTCAATCCTCATGCCCACCTCCCTGTCAGGCGTGCTCGGCCCCGTTGTCTCGACGTTCGATGCCCACAGCGGCGAGCTGGACCCCACGGCATTTTGCGGAAACGTGCGCGCACATCTGGCGGACGGTCTAGCGGGGATTGTGATCGCGGGGTCGACGGGCGAGGCCGCGTTGCTCGAGGAGCGGGAGCGCGACCAGCTCGTGGAATGGGCGCGCCCGCTGGTGAGCGAGGACCGCTGGCTGGTGGTGGGGGTGGGCGCCGAATCGACACGGCTCACACTGCGCGGAGCGCGCGAAGCGGCGGAGCGGGGCGCGGACGCTGTGCTGGTTGTCGCCCCGCACTATTACGGAGCCGCCATGACGCACGAGGCGCTCCTCGCGCACTATCGCCGGGTGGCGGACGAGAGCCCCGTGCCCGTGATACTGTACAACATTCCGAAGTACGTGCATTTCGCCCTCAGTGCGGCCTTGGTGGGCGAGCTGGCGACGCACGAGCAGATCATCGGGATCAAGGACAGCTCGGGCGATCCTGCGATGCTGGGCGCCTACGTGCAGGCCCAATCACCGGAATTTGCCGTATTGACGGGGCACGGGGGCTCGCTGTGCACGGCGCTGGAGATGGGTGCGCAGGGAGGCGTGCTGGCGGTGTCGCTCTTCACGGGATCGTTGGCAGTGGAGCTCACCACCGCCTTCGCGGCAGGCGATGCTGGACGCGGGCGGGCACGGCGGATCCAGGAGACGCTCGCGCCGCTGAACGCAGCCATCGTGGGCGCGCTTGGCGTAGCGGGGGTGAAGGGCGCGCTGGACGCGGTAGGGTTGGCGGGAGGTTCTGTCCGCGCTCCGCTGCTTCCACTTCGCGCCCAGGATCGGAGCGCGATCGATGGGCTGCTGCGCGCGGCGGAGCTGCCCCAGGTGGCGTAGTCCATGACGTGTGTGGCTGCCGCGGCGCGCCGTCACCTGGAAGCGATCGCGGCGGTTCCGCGCGCGGCTGGCGGCCCCGCGGAAGCCGCCGCGCGCAGTCATTGTCACGACACACTCGCGGCACTCGGCTTTCAGGTTGCCGAGGAGCCGTTCGAGTACTCGGCGCTGCCTGGCCGTTTCGGAACGCCCGCTGCGGGCGTGTGCTCGATCATCGTGCTGGCGGCGGTGGGCCACCTGGCTTTTCACGGGGCGCCGCATGCCGCACTCGTAGTGCTGGTCATGGCGGGTGCCCTGATGGCCGCGATCGCATGGTGGGGCGCGCGGTGGGGGGTGCTCGTGCTTCCCTGGTGTCGGTCGAGCGGGGTGAACCTCGTGGCCAAGCGTGGCACGCCGCGCCTCTGGCTGGTGGCACATCTCGACTCCAAATCGCAGCCGGTGCCGATTCTCATTCGCGTGCTCGGCGTTACGGCGAGCATTCTGCTGTGGCTCGTAGCGGCCGGCGTGTTGCTCGCCCAGGTCGCCGGCGCGCCCGTAACGTGGCTCTGGCCCTGGATTGCGATCGGCGGCGTGATCGCGGGAGCGCCGGTCGCGGCGAGCCTGGTGCAGGCGCGGTCGCCGGGCGCGCTCGATAACGCGACCGGCGTGGCGACGGTGCTCACCGCGGCCGGCGCACTCCCCGCCGGGACCGAGATCGGTGTTCTGCTCACGAGCGCGGAGGAGCTGGGCCTGGTGGGCGCACGGGCGTGGGCGCAGCGGTCGAAGCCTGAGGTTGCCATCAACTGCGATGGCATCGATGACAGCGGAGCACTGCGGTTCACCTTTACGGGGCGACGCCCCACGCGCCTTCTGGAGGCGCTCACCGGCGCCGCGGATCGCGAAGGAGAGCGCTCGGTCGTGCGTCGCCTGCCGCCCGGCCTGCTGGTGGACGCGGTGGCGCTGGCGGACGCGGGGTGGTGCGCGGCGACGGTGAGCCGTGGAACAGTCCGGACTGTCGCGCGTATTCACACGCCGGATGATGATCTTGCTCGGGTGGATGGAAGCGGCAGCGACGCGGCGGCCGCGGTGATCGCCCGCGCCGTGACGGAGTGGATGTGAATGGCGATTGCCATGTTGTTGCTCGTGCTGCTCGTTGGGCTGTTGCTCCTGCCGTTCGGGCTCCCCGGACTGTGGGTGATGGCAGGCGCCATTCTGATCTACAGCTTCGTGGCGCCGGCGCAGATCGGTGTGGTGATCGTGGTGACGGCGGCGGTGCTGGCGGCGCTGGGGGAACTCATCGAGTTCGTGCTTGCCGGGCGTTATGCGCGGAAGTACGGGGGGTCGCGGCGCGCCAGCTGGGGGGCGGTGATCGGGGGGCTTGTGGGCGCGCTGGTGGGGGTGCCGCTGCCGATCGTGGGCTCGGTGGTGGGCGCGCTGGCGGGATCGTTCCTTGGCGCCATGGCGGCGGAGTTCACGCTGGGCAGCGGCGCCGCGCGCGCGACGCGCGTGGCCACCGGAGCGCTTATCGGTCGTATCGTGGCCATGGCGGCCAAGATCGGCATCGGCATCGTGGTCATTGTCGTTGTGGTCTTTGCGATTTTGCGCTAACATCACAACGTGTCCGTGGACGCGCCGGGTGAGTCCCGCGCCGTTCCACGCTGTTGTCCACCTGTCCCCGCGGAGCGGAACCCACATGAGCAACGCCACCGATCAGGCCGAGCGCCCGCAGGCGGTCGGCGCTGGAGAGGGCGGGAAATACGTCTACTGCATTATCCGGTCGGAGCGGTCGAACGATTTCGGTGCCATCGGGATCGGGCAGGGCAGCAACACTGTCCACACCGTGCATTTCCGCGGGCTTGCCGCCGTGGTCAGCGATACGCCGATCGTGATCTATGATCCCACGCGTGAGAATGTGCTCGCGCACGAATTCGTGAACGAGACGGTCATGCGGGAGCACACGGTGATCCCGATGTCGTTCGGTACCGTGTTCCGGTCCGAGGAGGATGTCACCGAGTTGCTGCGCTCCACGTACCAGGCGTTCAACGACGTGCTGGACAAGATGCAGGACAAGATCGAGTTCGGCCTCAAGGTGTTGTGGGACCGCGAGAAGGTGATCGCGACCATCGAGTCGACGAACGATGAGATCCGCCATCTCAAGGATGAGATCGACCGCAACGCGCGCAACTCGACGTATTTCGCGCGCATGCAGCTGGGGCGCCTCATGGAGGCCGCCCTCGAGGATACGGGCAACGGCTTTGTGGCGGACATTCACGAAACGCTCAAGCAGGTGGCGGTCGCGAGCAGGAGCAACAAGCCGATCGGTGACCGGATGATCATGAACGGCGCCTTTCTGGTGGAGCGCGACCGCGAGCATGCATTCGACGAGGCGGTCCGCGATGTGTCGCGCAAGTACGAGGAACTGCTCTCGTTCAAGTACACGGGTCCGTGGCCGCCGTACAATTTCGTGAACATCAAGCTGAAGCTGGAGCGTGCGGAAGGGGTAACGGCGGACGGCAGGGGGTGAGAGAGACAGGGTGTAGGGAGTACGGTGTGAGGGGTAGGGGCCTGGGACGCCAGGTGATTCGCCGCTGATTCCTCCCGCTCCAGCCCCACCCGATGGGCCGGGCAGGCCCTCGGCGCACTGGCGCCGGAGATGCGCTCTAAACGGCGAGGCGCCTCCTCCCCAACGACGCACAACTCATAACGCACAACTCATAACTCCGTCCCTCCCCCTCAATGGGCCTTCTCACCAGCCTCCTCTTTTTTCCCATCGCCGGACCCGTCGCGGGCATTCAGTGGTCGCTGCGGAAGGTACAGCGCGTGGTGGAAGAGGAACTGGTGGACGATTCCTCGGTGAAGGAAGAGTTGATGGAACTGCAGATGCTGCTCGAGGTGGGTGACATCGACGACGCGGAATATCTGCGCCAGGAAGAGCAGCTCATGCAGCGGCTACGGGAGGTGCGCGCGTGGCGCGAGCATTTCGGGCTGGCGGCGCCCGGCGGGCCGGTTCGCGTTGCGCGGAGTGATCACGGCGACGAGTGAGGGGCTGGACGGGCTGCTCGATGCGCTGCCGATGTGGGTTCTCGTAGGGGGCAAGGGTGGGGTGGGGAAGACGACGTGCGCGGCGGCGCTGGCATCGCGCGGGGCACAACGTGGCGAGCGCACGCTGCTCCTCTCGAGCGATCCCGCGGGCTCACTCGGCGCCATGTTGGGTCAACCACTCGACGCTGGTGTGCCGACGGCCGTGCAAGCGCGGCATGGGCTGGACGCCCTCCAGTTGGATGCCCCGCGTGCGCGGGCAGCCTTCCTGGCCCGCTGGCGCGAGACGCTCATCACGATCGTGGATCGCGGAACCTACCTGGACCGCGATGATGTCGCCGGGCTCATCGATGCCGCGATGCCGGGCAGCGATGAGACCATGGCGCTGCTCACACTGATCGATCTCGAGCGCACCGGACGGTGGCGCCGCATCATCCTCGACACGGCACCGAGCGGACACACACTGCGGCTGTTGGAGATGCCGAGGACGTTCGACGGTGTGCTGGCGCTGCTGGATGCCATGCAGGACAAACATCGCTTCATCGTGCGCGCGCTGACGCATCGATACCGGGCGGACGATGCCGACCGGATGCTCGACACGCTCCGCGGCCAGCTGAGCGCGTTGCGCGGCGTCCTGCAGGACGCTGCGCGGCTGGCGGTAGTCCTTATCGCGCGCGTCGAGTCCTTGGTGATGGCGGAGACGGCCCGGTACGCGGAGTCGCTGCACTCGCGCGGGCTCTCCATCGGTGCCGTGGTCATGAACGCCGCGCGCGCGCCCCGTTCCGCGCCAGAGGCGGAACTGCTCACCGCCCTCGGCCAGATCGCGCCCGGGGCGGCGTGCTTCCATGTTCCGTCGCTCGCGCCGCCGCCCATCGGGCTCGAGGCCATTGATCGGTGGGGCTCGGCGCTCCGACCGGGCGTCCCTTGCCGAACGGCGACCCGCACGCGCCGAGCGGCACCCACCGCCGAGGCCGGGAGTGCCGTTATCCCGGTGCGCCCGCTCACGATCGTGGGTGGAAAAGGGGGCGTGGGAAAGACGACAGTGGCGTGCGCGCTTGGCGTATGCCTGGCCTCGGCCGATCGGCGAGTGCTCGTGATCTCCACGGACCCCGCTCCCTCGGTTGGTGACGCGCTGGGGCAGCTGGTAGGCGACGCGGCCACACCGGTCCCGGATACGTCGGGCTTGTTCGCGCGACAACTCGATGCGCCGGCGGGGTTCGAACGCTTTCGCGCTTCGTACCGTGAGCGCATCGATGGCCTGTTCGCCGAGATGCTTGGCGGATCGGCCGCCAGCTCGCAGGACCGCGCGATCATGCGCGAGCTGCTCTCGCTGGCGCCGCCGGGAATCGACGAGCTGTATGCGCTGGCTTCGCTGGGCGAAACCCTCGAAAACTCCGACTTCGACACGGTCATCGTTGATCCGGCACCGACGGGCCATCTGCTCCGCCTGCTGGAAAGTCCAAAACTCGGGCTGGCATGGAGCCATCGCCTGTTGCGGCTGATGCTCAAGTACCGCGAAGTCGTGCGGCCGGGCGCGGTGGCGGGAGAGTTGCTTGCTTTTTCCAGGCGCACGCGCGCGCTGGACGCCATGTTGCATGACCCGCAACGCGCAATGCTCCTGGTGGTGGCGTTGGATGAGCCATTGGTGCGCGAGGAGACAACGCGGTTGGTCGCCTCGGTGCGTGCGCTCGGAATCTCGGTGGGTGGCATCGTCTGGAATCGCGTCACGCATCGTCCGTCTACCCTTCCATCTGGAGCGCCGCCGTCGCAGTTTGCGGCGGCGTCAATCGAGCCTCCCCCGCATGGTGCGGAGGGACTGCGGCGCTGGAGTATGAGATGGACCTCGCTGGCATCGACCGAGCATGAGTGAGCAGGTGGTATACGTGTACGGCGTCGTGGATGCCCACACGGATGCGTCGGCGGCGCCATCCGGAGTCGAGGATGCGCGCGTGACCGTCGAGCGCCGGGGCGAGGTGGCCGCGCTGGTGTCCGTGCTCGACCGCGCGGCATACGACAGCGACGTGGTGGCGTCACGCGCGGGTGATATGGCCTGGGTGGCTCCCCGCGCGATCGCGCACGATATCGTATTGAGCTGGGCCGCCAGCGCGGGTGCCGTGGTGCCCTTGCCCATGCTCACACTCTTTCGCGATGCCGAGGGCGTGCGCGCCATGCTGACCGAACGCGCTGGTGAATTGCGCGCGCTTCTGGATTGGCTGGCCCCGGCGCAGGAGTTCGGCCTCCGCGTCTTTCGGCTGGATGCCGCGCTGCAACAGCATGTTGGCGAGCTGAGTCCGGCGATCGCCGGGCTGGAGCAGCAGGCGGCACAGGCACGTCCGGGGCAGCGCTACCTGCTCGAGCGTAAGCTGGAGGCGGAGCGTGCGGCGGAAGTGCGCCACGTCGCGGCGACGACGGCCGCGACCATCTTCAGCACGCTGGAGACACACGCGATGGAGGGTTGCAGGGAGACGCTTCCCGCACGGGAACCCCGGGGCGCCGCGGCCGAGGGGGTTGCCGTGCTCAACGCGTCGTATCTCGTGCGGCGCGATGCCCTGGAGCCGTTCCGTGCGGCGCTCGCGGCGCTCGCGGAGCAGTACGAGCCGGTGGGCTTCCGCTTCGACTTCACGGGACCGTGGCCACCCTATCACTTCGTGGGGAAGGCGCAATGACGGACCAGCCGCACGACGATGAGCTCGAAGATGAGCTGGTGCTGGGTGACCTGCTGAATCACGTGCTGAACAAGGGCGTGGTGATCACGGGCGACGTGACCATCTCGATCGCGGACATCGACCTGATACGGGTGGGGCTGTCCGTCCTGCTGTCTTCAGTGGAGACCGAGGAGCGCAAGCTGCGCGCCGGGACCCCGGGCGAGGAACGCAATGGCGACGTATCTGTACTGCCTGCTCCCGGTGAGCCATGAGCCGCCTCCGGCCGCGTTGCACGGGGTTGACGGCGGGCCTGTGCGCGCGGTGAACGTTGGGGCCATGCAGCTCTGGGTGAGCGACGTGGAGCGCGGCGCCCTGGCGCCCAGCATCGAGCGTGCGCGGGCGCACGATCAGGTGGTGCGGTGCGGGCTCGAGCGCGGTACGCCGCTCCCGGCGCGATTCGGGCAGGCGTTCGATAGCGATGCGGCGTTAGTGGCACGCGTTCGGTCGCGCGAGGCCGAGCTACGGCGCACGATGGAGCGAGTGCAGGGAATGGTCGAGATGACCGTCCGGATTCTCTCGACGGGCGAGGCCGGGGCGACGGCCGCGCCACTCCGGCAGCCGGGCATGAGCGGGCGGGAGTATCTCTCGCGCATCGCCGAGCGGGAGAGGACGTGGGGCGCCTGGGTGGAGATCGCGGAGCGGGCACGGGCGTGCGTCTCCGAGGCGGTGCGGTCGCTGGTGGAGGCCGAGGCGTTCGCCGGCCCTACGCGGCGCGCGCGCGTGGCCGCGATCTCGCACCTTGTGCATCGCGGGAACATCGCGCAGTATCGTGGGGCGCTGAGCAGCGTGGGATTGGGCGGTGCTGCCGTGATGCTCACCGTTTCAGGGCCATGGGCGCCCTACAGCTTCGCGGAGCCTCTCGGTGTCTGACGCGCGCGACGATCGCGTGCCGTCTGCGGCCGAGGTGGCGGCGCTTGAAGCGGAGTTGCGCCAGGTGGCTCGCGCACTGCCGGCGCGCATCAATGCCGATCCGGAGCACGTGGAGAACGGATTGGCGCGCCTCGTCCTGACGTTGATCGAGCTGCTGCGGAGCGTGCTCGAGCACCAGGCGGTTCGCCGGATGGAGGGCGGGACGCTGAGCGAGGAGGAAGTGGAACGGCTGGGGCTGGCGCTGCTCACGCTTCACGACCGAATGGAAGAGCTCAAGGCCACGTTCAATCTGACGGATGATGAGCTGAACATCGACCTGGGTCCATTGGGTCGCCTGCGGTAAAGTGCGTCAATCACCAACTGGAGTTTAACCGCGTGCCAGATTACGTCGTGCCGACGCGCAGTCACGGCCTGGTCGATATTCTCGATCGTGTGCTGGACAAGGGCCTGGTGATTGCCGGCGACATCAAAATCAACCTTGCGAACGTCGAGCTGCTCACCATTCAGGTGCGCTTGTTGGTCTGCTCGATCGATAAGGCGGAGGAAATCGGTCTGAACTGGTGGCGGTACGATTCGCGACTTACTGCGGCGCCGGCGACGGGCACGTTGGGCCCCGGGGAGCTGGAGCAGCGGCTGGACCGCATCGAGCGTCGGTTGAACGAGCTGGCGCCGCCGCGCGCTCGAGGCACGACACCCTTATCATCGGAGTGAGTACGATATGGCTGTAGAACGCTCTCCTGGCGGCAGCTCCCTGATTGACGTCCTCGATCGTGTATTGGACAAGGGGATCGTCATCGATGCGTGGGTCCGCGTATCGCTGGTGGGAATCGATCTGGTGACGGTCGAGGCGCGCGTGGTGGTTGCGTCGATCGACACGTATCTGAAGTACTCGGAGGCGGTGGGGATCACGGCACCGATCTCGCGTCCGCGCGAGCTCGGCTCCGCTATGGAATCGGAGCTCGATCGGTATATGCGCGAGAACGCTGAGCTCAAGCGCCGCCTCGAGGAACTCGGCACTCGAGAGCCGCTCTGACGGCGATGCCGGCTGAGGTCACCGGAGTGGACGAGCGCGAGGACGTCTTCCCCGATCATGAGGTGCTGGAGCTTGTAGCCGACCTGGCGGAGGCGCCGGATTTCGCCTCCGCGAGTGGGCTCATGCTCGAGCAACTGACGAATGCGGCAGGGGGAGGGCGCGGCGCGCTCCTGGTGATCGATGGGTCAGGTCAGCATCTCGAGATCGCGGCGAGCCACGGGCTCGCGCCAGACGATACGACGCGGCTGTCCAGCGCGCTGCAGCGGACTGGACATCCACTCATGGTCTCCGCGACCGCCCTGGACGTGGTCATCTGCCGGGCCGATGCGAGTGCCGCGATGGGAGTCCCCTTCGCGGGCGCGGTGGCGATCCCGTTCTCGCAGCCAAGGAGCCGGAGCGCGTTCGGCAGAACACTCGAGGGCGCGGCTTCGATTGCGGAAGCGTACGACGGGTGCGAGCTGTTCCCGCTGCGGGAGACGGGGCGTGGGCACGTGGGGCGGGCGCCGTTCGCGGTGGCGGTGCTCGAAGGGTGCCCGGACGAGATGGTGCTCGGGCGGCTGGCGCGGGTGGCCGTGCTGGCGGGCTCCGTGCTCGCGCGCGTGTTCGTGAGCGATGGCCTGCGGCGCTCGGCGGAGCGGCTCGATGATCAGCGGCGGCTGCTCACGACGATTGTGAACGCGCTCCCTGATCCGATCATCATCACCGATGCCACCAACGACATCGTGGTGAGCAACCAGCGCGCTGAGACGCTGCTCGTCTCCACGGACCACGATTCGTACGGCCGCCGCCGCGCGGTGGAGATCAACAACCTGCTGTTCAGCTCATTCCTCTCCAAAGCGGTCCTCACGGGTGGGGTGAAGAGCACGGCCCGCGAGCTCACCCTCGTGGACCCGGATGAAGGGATGGACCTGCTGTTCGAGGTACTGGCGCATCCGCTTCCACCCGCCACCGGACGTCAGGGCGCATTCGTCTCGGTCTTGCGTGATGTGACGGACCTCAAGCGCGCCTCGGCCGAGCTCGAGCGTCAGTTCCAGCGCGGCCGGGTGACGGAGATGGAAGCAACGCGCGAACGCGATCGACTGAATCTCATTCTGAACAACGTCGGCGACCCGATTCTCGTCACCGATGATCAGTCCAAGATCATGCTCATGAATCCGCAGGCGGAGCTGCTGTTCGAGCTACCCGCCACCGCACACGATCGACAGTGGGCGCAGCGGGTTCGGGCCAACGACACCAAGTTCACCACGGTCATCTCGGACTTCACCATCAGCCCGGTACCCTTCCGGCGCGAGCGCCTCACGCTCGCCAATCCTCGCACAGGTGTGGAGGAGCCGATGGAGGTCGTGGCCGGCAAGGTGTTGAACGAACGCGGAGAGCCGCTGGCCATCGTGTCCGTATTGCACGACCTGACGAAGCAGGTGGAGAATGAGCGGCTCTATCTGGAGCTGAAGAAGTTCAGCGCCGAGCTGGAGGACCGGATCCGCATGGCGACGGCGGACCTGGAGGCGCAGAACCTCCGGCTGCAGTGGCAGTCGAGCGAGCTGGAGAAGGCCTATAAGCTCAAGTCGGAGTTCCTGGCCAACATGTCGCACGAGCTACGCACCCCGATCAACGCGCTCATCGGATACACCGCGCTGATGCTGGACCGGATCTACGGGGAGCTCACCCCGAAGCAGGTGGAAGGGTTGAATCGCATCCAGGCCTCCTCGCAGCATCTCCTCGCGCTCATCAACGACATCCTCGATCTGGCCAAGATCGAAGCAGGCAAGATGCCCGTGCACCTCGAGTCGCTCACGCTCCAGACGGTGCTCGGCGAAGTGGTGACGCAGATCGACCTGCAGGTGAAGCGCAAGGGGCTGGACTTCCGCTGCGACATCGCGGAGGACGTACCAGTGCTGTTCACCGACCGGACGAAGCTCAAGCAGATCGTGTTGAATCTGCTCTCGAACGCGGTCAAGTTTACGCACAACGGGTCGGTTGCGCTCACGGCGGAGGTGGCGGGCGCGGATCTCCGCCTGATGGTGCGGGACACCGGGATCGGTATTCATCCAGAGCACCTGCAGGTGATCTTCGAGGAGTTCCGGCAGGTGGACCAGTCGCGCACACGCGAGTACGGGGGAACGGGGCTCGGGCTGAGCATCACGCGGAAGCTGATCGCCCTGCTCGGGGGCGCGATCCGGGTGGAGAGTATCTACGGCACGGGCACGACGTTCACGATCACGCTGCCGCTGCACAGCGAGGCGCTCCCCATGGATGAACAGGTGGTGCGGACGATGATCGGCAGCGCGCGCGGAGTGAGTTGACCGGCCTTCCGCCCTCGGATACATTGCGTGTCATGCCCCGCGCCGTGCGGGGCGTTTGCGTTTCTTCGAGTCAGAGCGCTGCATGTTCGATACGGAAACCCGCACCGTGGTGGTGGTCGGGGCACAATGGGGGGATGAGGGAAAGGGGAAGCTGGTGGACGTGCTCGCCGAGCGCGCCGACTGGGTGGTGCGCTACCAGGGCGGCGCCAACGCGGGGCATACGGTGCAGATCGGGGAGCAATCCACTGTACTCCATCAGGTGCCCAGCGGCGTCTTGCGCGCCGGCGTGCGCTGCGCCATGGGCAACGGCGTCGTCATCGATCCCGACACGCTGTTCACGGAGATCGATGCGCTGGTAGCCGATGGAATCGATGTCGAGGGGCGGCTGTACGTGAGCGACCGCGCGCACCTCGTGCTCCCCTACCACAAGCTGCTGGATTGCGAGAGCGCGGCGAGCCGGGCCATTGGAACGACGGGGCGCGGTATCGGCCCGGCGTACGAGGATAAGATCGCCCGCCGCGGAATCCGCGTGCTGGACCTGCGCCACCCCGCGCGGCTGCGCGCAATGCTGGATCTGGCCGTGGCGCACGCGAACATGGTGCTCGCCGCCTCGGGATCGGCCAAGCGCGCGGATGCGGAGACGACGATGGCCATGCTCGAGCGCGTAGGGCCGCGCCTGCTCGCCCTGGCCGAGGACGTCGGACTCCTGATCCATCGCGCCATTCGTCAGAGCTCGGCGGTGCTGCTGGAAGGCGCACAGGCTACCCTGCTCGATGTGGACCACGGCACGTATCCGTTCGTGACATCGAGCAGCACGACGTCGGGCGGGGCGGCGACGGGCGTGGGGATCCCGCCGACATCCATCGACGCGGTACTGGGCGTGGTGAAGGCGTACACGACACGCGTCGGGAATGGCCCACTCCCCACGGAGCTTGGCGAGCCCCTCGCCTCGGTCATGCAGCGCCTGGGCAACGAGTATGGCGCCACGACAGGGCGCCCGCGCCGCTGCGGCTGGTTCGATGCGGTGGTGGTGCGCTATGCGGCCCGCGTGAACGGCCTGACGCGGCTTGCGGTGACCAAGCTCGACGTCCTCGATACGATGGAGCAGCTGGCGATCTGCACCGGCTACGAGCACGATGGCGTGGTAGACGAGGAATTCCCCGGCGACCTCGTGGCGCTGGAGCGTGTGGTGCCGCGCTACGAGTGGTTCGAGGGATGGCGGTGCTCGACGAGTGGCGCGCGGCGGCTGGAAGAGCTGCCGGCGGCCGCGCGGCGTTACCTCGATCGGATCGAGACACTGGCGGAAACGCCCGTGACGTACGTGAGCGTTGGCACGCGTCGCGACCAGATCATCGGCCTCTCGTGAGTGCGGCAGACTCAGACTCCCGTGAGCGCGGCACGGACATGATGCATGCCGTCGACGTTGCCATCGTGGGCGCCGGTCCGTGTGGTCTTGCGGCGGCCATCTCCCTCGCGCGTGCCGGGCTGGAGACCGTCGTCTTCGACGCCGCGTGCGTGGCCAGCACGATCACGCAGTATCCGACCTACGTGAAGTTCTTCTCCACGGCGGAGAAGCTCTCGGTGGGCGGACTGCCGTTCGTGATCGCCGGCGACAAACCCACGCGGCGCGATGCGCTGGCCTACTACCGCGAGGTCGTGCGCTACTTCGGGATTCGTGTTCGCCAGTACGAGCCGGTGGAGGCGATCGAGGGAACGGAGGGTGCCTTCACGCTCAGGTCGAAGACGCGTGCCGGCGCGGTGCACACCACACAGGCGCGCGCCGTGGTTGTGGCCACGGGGTACTTCGGCTCGCCCAATCGGCTCAACGTTCCCGGCGAATCGCTGCCGTGGGTGACGCACGTGTACAAGGAAGGACACGAGGCGTTTCAGCAGCCGGTGGTGGTGGTGGGAGGCGGGAACTCGGCTGCGGAGGCCGCGCTGGACCTCTGGCGAAACGGCGCGTGCGTGACGCTCGTGCACTTCGGGCCCGTCTTCGACAAGCGCATCAAGCCGTGGGTGCTGCCCGATATCACGAACCGGATCGCCGAGGGCAGTATCACGGCCCGCTGGCACAGCCGCGTGGTGGCGATCGATCGCGAATGGGTCGCGATCGCGGGGCCCGGCGGTGAGGAGCGACTGCCGGCGGAGCACGTCTACATCATGACCGGCTTCGCGCCCAACCTCGAGTTGCTGCGGCGCTTGGGCGTAACGATCGACCCCGAGAGCGGCGTGCCAGCCCACGATCCCGCGACGCTCGAGACCGACGTGCCGGGGGTGTTCATCGCCGGTGTCGTGGTGGCGGGGTTCGATGCCAACAAGGTATTCATCGAGAACGGCCGCTATCATGGCGATCGCATCGTCGCCCGCCTGCTCGGGCGGCCGGTGCCGAGCGAACCCACGTTGAGCGCGGAACTGGACACATGACCACTGAGGCCACCCCACGCATGGTCGAGCATCCCGATGTCCTCGAGAAGCTGGTGTCGCTGTGCAAGCGGCGAGGCTTCATCTTCCAGTCGTCCGAGATCTATGGTGGCACCGGATCGGTGTGGGATTACGGACCGCTCGGCGTCGAGCTCAAGAAGAACATCAAGGATCGCTGGTGGCACACGATGGTGCGCGAGCGGGAGAACGTCGAGGGGATCGACGCCGCGATCCTGATGCACCCCAGGGTGTGGGAGGCGAGCGGACATGTGAGCGGCTTTGTCGACCCATTGGTGGAGTGCCGCAATTGCCGCAGGCGGTTCCGCGCCGACGACGAGCGGATCAAGGGGAAGCCGGGGACGCCGGAGGCGCAGTGCCCGTCGTGCGGCATGAAGGGGACACTGAGCGAGCCGCGACAATTCAACCTCATGTTCAGGACATTCATGGGCCCGGTGGAGGATACGGCGTCCGTGGTGTACCTGCGGCCGGAGACGGCGCAGGGGATCTACGTGAACTTCCTGAACGTGCAGCAGGCGACGCGGCAGAAGGTCCCGTTCGGGATCGCGCAGATCGGCAAGGCGTTCCGCAACGAGATCACGCCGGGGAACTTCATCTTCCGCACGCGGGAGTTCGAGCAGATGGAGATGCAGTTCTTCGTAGAGCCTGGTACGGACATGCAGTGGTTCGAGTACTGGAGGGAGGAACGGCTCGCGTGGCACGTGGCGCTGGGACTCCAGCCGGACCGGCTCATGTTTCACCAGCATACGCGCGAGGAACTGGCGCACTACGCGCGTGCCGCGTTCGATATCGAGTTCGACTTCGGCGGCTCGCTCGGCTTTCAGGAGGTCGAGGGGGTGCACAACCGCGGCACCTTCGATCTGGGCCGCCATCAGGAGTACTCGGGAAAGAAGCTCGAGTACTTCGACCAGCCGAGCAACCGCCGCTACCTGCCGGAGATCATCGAGACATCCGTCGGTGCGGACCGCGTGACACTGGCCGTACTGGTGAACGGTTATCGCGAGGAAGCCGTGGAGGGCGAGGCCGAGGGCCGCACGGTCCTGCGGCTTCTCCCCGCGCTGGCGCCGATCAAGGCGGGGATCTTTCCCCTCGTCAAGAAGGATGGCATGCCCGAGATGGCGCGGCGCATTGCGGACGACCTGCGGGCCGCGGTGCCGGTGTTCTACGATGAGTCAGGAGCCATTGGCCGCCGGTATCGGCGGCAGGACGAGGTGGGAACGCCGTTCTGCATCACGGTGGATGGGCAGTCCATCGCGGATGGTACGGTCACTGTGCGCGATCGTGACTCGCTGGCGCAGGAACGCGTGGCCGCCGATCGCCTGCGGGGCTTCCTCGCGGCTCGGCTCGGGCCGAGCACGGAGTGAGGAGTGGAGGGAACGCTGGAGTCGTGAGGAAGATTTCTGATGTATGACGCGCGTGCGACGGGCTCGGCGCATGGCCGTGGCGGCCATCCTGGCCGGTCCGTGTAGTTGGGCGCCGCTCTCGGCCCAGGATAGCATGGCGGCGCTCGTTGTGCGCGTGCGTGCCGCTGACACGGGTGCGCCGGTCGCCGGAGCCGCTGCGTCATTCACGGCGGTGCACCTCTCGGAGATTACGGACGAGCGCGGATTAGCGAATTTCGGTGCGGTGCCGGCTGGCTCCGATCTCATTCGGGTTCGCGCGTACGGGTACAGGCCAGTGGCCGCGTCGCTGAATTTGGTGGCGGCGGAGACGACGGCGGTCATCGTCACGTTGCGGCGACTCCCTATTCAGCTTCCGACGGTCAAGGTCACGGGACGCACCAATGCCGATCTCGCGAGGCATGGCTTCTACAAGCGGCAGCGCGGCGGGTTCGGAACGTTCTTCACGCATCAACAGATCGAAGATGCGAAACCGGTACGGACCCGCGACCTGTTGAATCTCGCCGCGGGGGTGCGCGCCTCTGACAGGGGGATCTCCGTGCCCTCCGCAGCGGGGTGCAGTGGAGTGAATGAGTTCGTTGACGGTGTTCACGTTGTCGACCACAAGGACGAAGATTTCGTAACCACCCACTCGCTGGCCATCGACAGGGTCCCCATCGATAGGATTGCCGGTATGGAGGTTTACGTCGTGCCCACCATACCACCGCCGTATGGATTGGGCTCGCCCTGCGCCGTCGTCCTGGTGTGGCTCATGCACAGCGCCGACGGGTCATGATGCGCGCCGCATTGCTTCGCAGTTATGGGAAAAGGATCCATGGTTGAGCCCAGTATGTGTACTTGTTTGACGCCGGGTAGGACATGATGGCGGAACGACCCATTGCCGTCATCACCGGCGCATCACGCGGAATTGGCCGGTGTATCTCCATGCGGCTGGCCGGCGAGTACGATATCGTGGCCGTGGCGCGATCGCGCGACGGACTGGCGGAGGTGGCGCGCGCGATCGAGTCGGCCGGTGGCCGCTGTCGCCCGGTTCCGCTCGATATCACGGATGCCGATGCGGTGGCGGAGGCGCTCGGCGGTGTGGACGCGCAGGTGCTGATCAACAACGCCGGTGTCGCCACCATCAAGCCGATGCTCGAGCTGACGCTCGATGAGTGGCGGCGAATGGTGGAGGTGAACGTCAACGCCCTGTTCTACATGACGCGCGCGGTGTTGCCGGCAATGCTCGCGCGCCACGCCGGCTTCATCGTCACCATCGGCTCGCTCGCCGGGCGGAGCAGCTTCGCGGGCGGTACGTGCTACACGGCCACCAAGCACGCCGTCATCGGCTTCATGGAATCGCTCATGCTCGAGGTGCGCGACGCGGGCGTTCGCGTGTCAGTGGTGATGCCCGGCTCGGTGGCCACGGGGTTCTCGGGGCGGTCGGGGGACGCGAGTTGGAAGCTCACACCCGAGGAGATCGCGGACGCCGTGGCCAGCGTGATCGATACGCCGCCGAACATGCTCATCTCGCGTCTGGAAGTGCGGCCCGCCGTTACCGGTTCCCGGCGATGACGGGTCCCGAGCCTGACAGCCCGTATCCCGCGCTCATTCCGGGGGCGCGGCCAGTGCTGGTGGTCATGAGCGATCTGCTCTTTCGGTCCAGGGTGGACGAGGTCGCGCGCCGGGTGGGACTCCCGCTGCGCGTCGCCAAGTCGCTGGAGCAGCTGGATCGGCACCTCGAGCACCAGGCGGTGGCACTGGCCATTGTGGACCTGGAGGCCGAGCGGTTGGATGCGGCGGAGGCGATTCGCCGGATCAAGGCATCGGCGGGCGGTGGGGAGACGCCAGTGCTTGCGTTTGCCGGCCATACGAACCTCGCCGCCATCGAGGCGGGGCGCGCGGCCGGCGCCACGGTGGTGCTGGCCCGTTCCGCCTTCACCGCGCAGCTGCCCACCGTGCTCTCTCGCGTGGCAGAGGCCGCTCGCGCCCAGCCGGAGGGATAACGGCCGGGTGTAAGGGAGTCGGGTGTCGGGTAGGCGGGGGCTATCATTCCGAGCGAACGCGAGGATCTTCCCCCAGGCGAGGAGATTCCTCAGTCGCTTCGCTGTTTCGGAATCACAGCGTTGCCCCATGCCGTTCCCCGATACCCGACACCCGACTCCCCTACACCCGGCCGTAACGCCCCCTGCCGTCTGGCGCAGCGGGGTTGCACCGGCCTAGATTGTGCGGTGTGACCGACACGCGCGTGCGCATCCCTGTGGCCACAGCGGATAGTGCGATCCGGGAGCTCATGGCAGTGCGCGAGATCGTACACGCCTTCCTGGCCGCAGGCTGTCCTCAGGATGTCTTCCAGTTCGCCCTCGAGCGAGTGAGTCCGCTCGTGGGCGCTACGCTCGCGTGCGTCTATCTGCTGGACGGCGACGGGGACGTGATGCATCTGGCCGCGGCGTACAACTGGCCGGAGCGCTTCCGCCCCTTCCTGGGCACGATGCGCGTGCGGCTGGGGCTCGGCCCCAGCGGGCAGGCGGCCGACGAGCGCCGTCCCATTCAGGTGCCCGATGTCTTTGCCGACGAGGCGCTCGCAGACTGGCAGGAAGTGGCGCGGGAGCTGGGCTTTCGCGCGCTCGTCGCCCTTCCGCTCGAGACGCCGACGCGCGTGCTGGGGGCGGTCGCCTTCTACTTTGCCGAAGCCGGGGGCTTCGATGCGGAGGAGGACGGGCTGCTGCGGATCGTCGCCGACCAGATGGCGGCCACGGCGGAGAAGGCCTCGCTCATCCATGAGTTGCGGCGCACGAATGCGGCGCTCATGGAATCCAACGCCGAGTTGGAGCGGCAGTATTGCGCGGCCCTCGAAGCGCGGCAGTTGAAGGATGAATTCCTGGCCAATATCTCGCACGAGCTGCGCACGCCGCTCACCGCGGTGCTGGGGTATGCGCACCTGCTGCACGATGGGCTGTCGGGGCCGCTCATGCCGGAGCAACGGAATACCATCGCGCAGGTGGTGTCCGCCAGCGAGCGATTGCTCTCGCTCATTGACGACCTGCTCGAGCTCACCGCGCTCAAGAGCGGCGGATTCGAGGTGACGACCGAGGAGCTCGACCCGCGCGAGGTACTGCGCGAGGCGACCGATGCCACACTTGGCCGCGCGCCGGGCGTCACGCTGCGCGTGGAGAGTCCCGAGGGGATGGTGCCGCGCATGCGGAGCGATCGGAACAAGCTGGTGAAGATTCTCCGCCGGCTCCTCGCGAACGCGTATAAGTTCACGGCCAGCGGCGAGGTGTGCGCCTCGCTCGAGGTGGCCGATGGCGCGGCCCGCTTCATCGTGCGGGATACGGGGATCGGGATTGCCCGCGAGGCGCAGCAGCTCGTCTTCGAGGAGTTCCGGCAGGTAGATGGATCAACCACGCGCCGATACGGCGGCTCGGGGCTGGGGCTCGCGCTCGCCAAGCAGCTCGCGCGGCTGCTCGGCGGTGACATCGAGTTGTACTCCGCGCCCAACGAGGGCTCGGCATTCACCATGACGGTGCCGCTGGAGTACGGGCCGGAGCTACGGGGAGGCGGGGAGGGACGTCCCGCCGATGACCTTTTCCAGATGACGGAACACTCATGATTCAGGAGACCAGCACGACACTCGCGCCGAACGAAGTCCTGGCGGCCGCCAAGCGGTTCTTCGCGCGGCGCAACCCGATCTATGGCGCCTTCCCTGAGAAGGAAGGGGCGGACTTCGTGACGTTCCGCGGCCAGGGCGGGGAGGAGATCGTGATCGGTGTGCAGGCTGGCGAGGGAGGAACCGTGGTGCGCGGGTCCACCTATCTGTTCACGCAACAGGTCGCCCGCTTCTTCACCACGCTCGCGCCGGTGCCGGATGCCGAGGAGCGTGTGGGATGACCGTGCCATTCGTCGCGAATCTGCGGAGTCGACGGACGGTCGTGCGACTGGGGACACCGGACGCGCCGGCGATCAGCGTGCGGGTGGAGGTCCCCGAACTGTGGGACGTGGTGCGCATCGACACGCCGGCCACGGAGCCGGTGCTGGCCGTCAAGGTGGCCGCACTCGCGGAGCTCTATCCGGGTGCCGATCAACGGCACTTCGTCACGAAGCTGCGCGGCTTCGAGGTGCTGGACGAGCATCAGTCGCTGGCGGATGCGGGCGCCGTGGATGGCTCCATCTTTCTCGTGACGCACCGGCGCCGCCGTCCGGTTCGGTGACGGTCGCCTACATCTCGCATTCCGACTGCGGTCGTCACGACACGGGCTGGGGCCACCCCGAACATACCGGCCGTCTGCGCGCCATCACGCGCGCGCTGAGCGCGGATCCGGAGCTCTTTCAGGCCTTGGATCACGTGGAGGGGCGGCATGCGAGTCCCGAGGAACTGGCGCTGGCGCATGCGCCAGGCTACATCGCTCACGTGCGCACGCTTGCGCGCCAGGGGGGCGGCGCGCTGGATCCCGACACGCCGGTGAGCGAGGGTTCATGGGATGCCGCGCGCGCCGCTGCCGGATGCGTGCTCGATGCGGTGGACCGGGCCTTCGACGGTCGAGCCGTGCGCAGCTTTGCCGCCGTGCGCCCGCCCGGGCATCATGCGCTGCGCGATCGAGGCATGGGCTTCTGTCTCTTTGGCAACGTCGCCGTTGCCGCGTACGCCGCGCGCACGCGGCATGATGCCGAGCACGTGCTGATTGTCGACTGGGACGTGCATCACGGGAATGGGACGCAAGCGCTCGTGGAGCATGACCCCGGCATTCACTTCGTCTCCATGCATCAGTGGCCCTGGTATCCGGGCACGGGTGCCGCCGAGGACCGCGGGCGCGGCAACGTGTGGAACATCCCGCTGCCGGCGCAGCTTGCGCCAGGCCGCTACGTCGAGGCGCTGCAGCGAGGGGTGGATGAGGCCACGCGTGATTTCACACCCGACATCGTGTTCATCTCCGCGGGCTTCGACTCGCTACGTGGTGATCCGCTCGGCGCGTTCACGCTCGAGCTCGAGCACGTGGACCTCCTCACGCACTGGCTCGTGGAGCGTGCCAATTCGTGGTGCGCCGGCCGCTTAGTGAGCGCGCTCGAAGGCGGGTATGATCCTGTGCGCCTTGGAGAGGCGTGTGCCGTGCATCTGCGGGGGTTGCTTTGAGAGAGAGGCGAGTGAGTGAGTCAGCGGGTCAGTCGGTCAGTCGGTCAGTGAGTCAGGAACGGTGGGGTATCGGGAGTCATCACGGCCGGGTGTAGGGAGTAGGGTGTCGGGTAGACGGGCAGAGAGCTCCGCTCGCCACGGGTGTTCCACAACTCACAACTCATAACTCACTTCCCCCCCCGCGCCCGGAGTCCTATCTTATCCGTCTCATGAGCGGAACTCCGCGGGTCCCGCCGGTGCCGGCGGTCCTCCGGCTGGTGCAGATGGCCGTACTTGGCCGATGGCGCGCGACGGTCGATGAGCTGTACCGCGAGGTCGCGCAGATCACCGAGGCGGGGCCCCAGCACGAGATTCTCATCTCCGGATGCGGAACGGGCGAAGCCACCGAGTGGTTCGCGCTTCGCACGAGTGCTTCCGTCACCGGCGTCGACCCGGATGCCGAGTCCCTCGAGGTCGCCGAGTCACGCGCGCGCACGCTCGCCACCGCCGCCCCGATCCAGTATGCGCAGGCACCGCTCGACGATCTGCCCCACGAAACAGAGGTGTTCGACATCGCCATCGGTGAGCCGGCCCTGTCCGCCACGGCCGATCCGGCGCGTGCGGTGGATGAGCTGGTGCGCGTAACGCGGCCGATGGGATCCATCATCCTGCTCCAGCCGAGTTGGAGCTCCGAGGTCGCCGAACACGAGCGCGAGCTCATCGTCGAGCGGCTGGGGCTGCGGCCGCATCTGCTCATCGAATGGAAGCAGATGCTGCGCGACGCGGGCGTGGTGGAAATTCAGATCGAGGATTGGACCTCCGGTCCACCCGGCGGCCGGGCACCGGGCGCGGCCGGGAGCAGCGGACCGCCGCATCTCACGTGGCGGCAGAAGATGCAGATTGTCGCGCGGGCGTGGCGCCGGCGCGGCTGGCATGAGGCGCGAAGCGCGGTGGCGCGCGAGACGACGCTCATCCGCGAGCTGTCGCGCGAGCGGACGATCGGATTCCAACTGCTCAAGGGCATCAAGTGGCCGCACGCGACAGCGGTCTGAACGAGCCCTCGCAGCCCGCGCCCGGTCCAGCGCCGGAGACGGGGGCGGGAGCGGACCGAACGCCGCGAAGCTTTTACGCGGACACCGATGGACATCTGAAGAGGGACCTCTCGCCGCACGCCATGTCCGAGGCGGTCCGCTCGAATGGCGGACAGCTCTGGGTGGACATCGACTCGAGCGCGCACGCTCAGCTCGCGTTGCTCGAGACGGTCTTTCACTTCCATCCGCTCGCCATCGAAGACACGCTCAATCCCCGCACGCGGGTGAAGCTGGAAGAGTACCCGGGGTATCTGTTCATGGTCGTGCGCGTGGTGGACTTCGAGGACGAGACCGAGGAGCGGTACGATGTGCGCAGCCACAACGTGTACTTCTTCCTCGGCCAGAACTACCTGGTCACGGTTCATGCGGGCCATGCGCGGAGCTGCGGCGAGATCGTGCAGCAGTTGGACCGGAATCCCGAGCTGCTGGGGCGCGGAGCGGAGCGGCTGATGCACGCCATCATGGATATGGCGGTGGACGCGTACTTCCCGCTCCTCGACCGGATAGACGACGCCACGCACCAGATCGAGGAGCGGGTGTTCGTCGAGGCGAATCCGGCAACGTTGCGCGAGATCTTCGCGGTCAAGCGACTCGTACTCGCGTTGCGGAAGTATCTCGCGCCCCAGCGCGATGTCTTCAATGTGCTGACCAATCGGCCGAGCGTGCTGCTCAGCCCCGAGTCGCAGGTCTACTTTCGCGACATCCACGACCACGTGCTCCGCATCACCGAAAGTCTCGAGACCTATCGCGAACTGCTCAGCGGAGCACTGGATGCCTATCTCACGCAGGCATCGAATCAGCTGGCCGTGGTGACGAAGGGGCTCACGGTGGTCGCCACTCTCAGTATTCCGTTCGTGATGGTGAGCGGCATCTGGGGGATGAACTTCGCGCGCATCCCGCTCTCGCACACGACGTACGGGTTCTGGCTGCTGCTGGGGGCCCAGGTGGCGCTGGGCGTGGGGCTGCTCGCGCTGCTTCGGTGGCGCCGGTGGCTGTAAGTGGACTCAGTCTATACGCGGTGGCATTCTGCGTCGGAAGCGAGGGGCCGCTCCTGGCCCCGGACGCCATCATGGTCGTCGACCGCGAACTGTGCGCAGCGGTGCGCCAGGTGCCGTTCGCCCCGCCTGTCCATGATGCGGAGGAGATGGCGCGCTACGAGCGGGTGGTGGAGGTGCTCTTTCAGCACGGTGCAGTGCTCCCCGCACCGTTCGGCACGGTGTTCCGGTCTCCGGAGCAGGTGCGGCGCTGGTTGGGAATGAACACCATCGCGCTCAGCGAGGGACTGCACTACGTGGAGGGGCGGTGCGAGACGCGTGTGCACATGGTGCGGAATCCGGCCGTCCGGCCGGTGGAAGGTCCCGGCGAGATGGCGGGAGTGGCTGCGGAGTGCTTTCGTGCGCTGCGGCGGGACGCGGTGGCCGCGCGCACGCTCCGTCAGGACAACGAGATTCTGAGCGCCGCCTTCCTCATTTCCGATGAGGAGTGGGAGGACTTCGCGGAACAGGTGCAGGAGCAGGCGGCGCGCCACGCCGAGCTGACGTTTCGCCAGACGGGACCGTGGCCGCCGTACGACTTCGTGCACATCGAATTCGGGGGATGATGACCAATGTTCTGTCCTGAGTGCGGAACATGGAACCGCGGCGCTGCGGTGTCCTGTACGCGATGCGGCGGCGAGCTGCCCGATGTGCCCGATGCGCCGCGCGAGCGGCCGGACGAGGAGCTCGGCTTGCTCCGACAGGCGATCGGTGGCCGCTACCGCATCTATCGTCGCGTTGCGACCGGCGGGATGGCGCAGGTGTATGGCGCCAAGCACGCCGTGCTGGGCGCGCCGCTCGTCATCAAGGTGTTGCTGCCGCATCTGTCGCGCGATGATGAAATGCGGGAGCGGTTCCGGCGTGAGGCGGAGGCCGCCTCGCGGCTTGCTCATCCGCATATCTGCCCGATCATCGACTACGGTGAGCTCGACACGCTGGTGTATCTGGTGATGCCGTACATGGGCGGCGGCTCGCTGGCCGATGCCATTGTGAGCAATCGGACCATCGCGCCGCCTACGGCCGCCGCCATCGCGGCCCAGGTGTCCGGTGCACTCGACTACGCGCACCGGCGCGGGATCGTGCATCGGGATATCAAGCCGGACAACGTGCTGTTCGACGAGGATGGGAACGCCATCATCACCGATTTCGGCATCGCCACCGCGCGCTTTCACAACCGCCTCACCGCTACCGGGCGGGCCATGGGCACGCCGCACTACATGTCTCCCGAGCAGGCAATGGGGAAGCTCGTGGATGGGCGGAGCGACCTGTACGCCATGGGCGTGCTGCTCTACGAGATGCTCGTGGGATTCCCGCCGTTCGACGGAGCGGATTCCTACTCCATCGGCTACAAGCACGTGCACGAGATGCCATCGTCGCCCGCAGTGGTCGATTCGCGCGTGCCGGTCGCCCTGGCCGAGATCACGATGCGATGCCTGGCCAAGGCGCCGGGCGATCGCTATCAGCGCGGACATGAGCTGGCCGATGCACTCATCGGCTTCCTCGGCAATCTCCCTTCGCCGGAGAGCCACCGGGCGGCATGGCTGTCCCGCCGGCTCGGCATCACGCCGAGCTCGTCATGAGCCGGCGGGCATGACGCCCCCCCCTCCCACGCCGCCGCGGTGCATCGAGGTCGCGCTTCCGCTTCCGCTCTTTCATACCTTCACATACGCGGTCGGCGACGCGTCGGCCAACGGCATCGCGCCGGGGACACGCGTGGTCGTGCCCGTGCGGAATCGGCGCGCCATCGGCATCTGCCTCGGGCCCTCCGATGGCGACGGCCACCACGAGCCGCGCGCTGTGCTCGATGTACCAGACGCCGAGCCGGCGCTCAGCGAGCCATTGCTCGCGCTCTGCCGGTGGATCGCGCAGTACTATGTGGTGCCGCTCGGGCTGGTGGTGCGATGCGCGCTGCCCGCGCTGCTCACCGGCGCGGCGGCGCCCAGGCCATCGCACAAGACGCAGCGCATCGCCATGCTGCTGCGCGAGCTGCCGTCACTGCAGGAACGCGATCGTCTCTTCGCGCGCGCCCGGCGGCAGCGCGAGTTGTATGAGGTGCTCGAGGGGATGGGTGGGCGCGGCACGGTCGCCCACCTGACCGGGCAACTCGGCTTCTCCGCGGGGGTGCTCAAGGGGCTGCGCGAGCGGGGGCTGCTTGCGGTCGAGCGCGAGGTGGTGTTGCGCGATCCGTTCGCCGCGCGCCGGAGCGGTGCGCCGGCAGCGTACCAGCCCACGCCGGCACAGCGCACCGCCATCGACGCACTCACATCTGCCGCGGATGGAGATGTTTTCCTCCTCCACGGGATCACGGGGAGTGGCAAGACGCTCGTCTACATCGAGCTGCTGCGTGAGGTGGTGGAGCGGCGCGGGCAGAGCGCGATCGTCCTGGTGCCGGAGATCGCGCTCACGCCGCAGACGGTGGATCGCTTCCGCGCGGTGTTTGGAGATCGAGTAGCCGTGCTGCACTCCGCGCTGAGCGACGGCGAGCGCTACGATGCGTGGCTCGCGCTCAAGCGCGGGGAGAAGCGCATTGCGGTGGGCGCCCGGTCGGCGATCTTCGCCCCGCTCCCGAACCTCGGCGCCATCGTAGTGGATGAGGAGCACGAGGGGAGCTACAAGAATGGGGAGACCCCACGCTACCACGCGCGCGAGGTGGCCGTGGTGCGCGCGCGACTGGAGGGCGCGGTCGTCGTGCTCGGGAGCGCGACGCCCAGCCTGGAGAGCTGGCGGAACGCGGAGCGCGGGAAGTACACCCTGCTCAGCCTGCCGGAGCGGGCGGGGGCTGGACGACTGCCGGGCGTCCAGGTGGTGGACATGCGCGCGACACCGCGCGACGCGGTGCCCTCGCGCGACGAGCGCCGTGCGGACGTGCCGGTGGATCTCTTCCGTCGCGTGGTGAGCGAGCCGCTGGAGCAGGCGCTGCGCGACCGGCTCGCGCGCGGCGAGCAGAGCATCCTGCTGCTCAACCGCCGTGGCTACGCCTCGTTCGTGCAATGCGAGGCATGCGGCGACGTGCCGAGCTGTCCCAACTGCAGCATCAGTCTTACCTACCACCGGTCCCCCGAGCGGCTCGTCTGTCATTATTGTTTGCACGAAGAGCCGCCCGCGCGCGCCTGCGTGCGCTGCGGCGGCATGACCGTGCGCCAGCGCGGGCTCGGCACGCAGCAGGTGGAGCGGTTGCTGGCGGAGCGCTTCCCCGCCGCGCACATCGCGCGCATGGATGTGGACACCACCAGTGGCAAGTGGGCGCACGCTGAGATATTGGACCGCGTGGGGCGTGGGGAGGTGGAGATCCTGCTGGGGACGCAGATGATCGCCAAGGGACTCGACTTCCCGAATGTGACGCTGGTGGGCGTGATCGATGCCGACGTCGGTATCAACCTGCCGGATTTCCGCGCGCCGGAGCGGAGCTTCCAGTTGCTCAGTCAGGTGGCGGGGCGGGCGGGGCGCGGACCGAAAGGGGGCGCGGTGTTCATTCAGACGCGTGCGCCGTCGCATCACGCGGTGCAGTGCGCGATGACGCACGACTACCTGGCCTTCGTGCGCGCAGAGCTTCCGTCGCGCGCGCAGCCGGCGTACCCTCCCTGGGTGCGCCTGGTGAATATCGTGTGCAGCGGGACGACAGAGGACGGCGTGGCGAAGCTGGCGATCGATGCCGCCGACTGGATCCGCGCGTTGCTGGCGGCGCATCCGGTGGCCGGCGTCGCGGTGGTGGGGCCCGCACCGTGCCCCATCGACCGGATCAAGCGGCGGTGGCGGTGGCACGTACTGCTGAAGGCGGAGCAAGCGGCCGGGCTCACCCGTGTGGCGCGCTACTTTCTGGAGCGATTCGAGGTCCCGAGCCGCGGGGAATTGCGGATCGCGCTGGACCGCGATCCGGTGGCGCTACTCTGAGGGCCGGCGTGCGCCCACACCTCCGTCTGCACGCAGGCGATACGCGCGTTGCGTGTCAATACAGGCTGCCAACGGTGCCCGCCTCGTGCTGCTCTCACGAGCGCTGTTGCGGCATGTTATGCTTCAGGATAGCCGCGCGGCCTGCGGATTCTCCGCGGCCCGGGTGAAAACAGGGACCGGCGCGAGTTCGGCCGGTGGAGGATTGGCGCCATGGCACTCTTGCTGACAGAGCTCTGCTTCAGGTTGTCCCACGATACGGATGATCACGTGCGGTTCATCGGGCAGCAGTGCCTCCGGTCATACGATGAATTCGCGGGGCTTCGCTACGCGGGACTCACGGCCTTCGACGCCAGTCACCTGGCGGCGGCCGCGCGGAAGGCCCGCGCCCATCGTGACACCACGCGCGCGCAGCTGCTCGACGAGGCGGTACGCGTCGTGCGCGGCCTGCTGCCGAATTGAGCTCACCGTTCATGGATGCGGCGTCCGACGGGACGGCCGGCATTACGCGGTTCACCGCCCAGCAGCGCGCGTCCGGTCTTCGGGAGCTCGATCGGCTCCTGGATGCCCTGGCGCAGGAGCTGGCGACGATATCGGCCTCGGCCCCGGGACTCGGCCTGAAGCTCTACCGCTCCCCGGGCCGCTGCGTGATGCAAGGGAGCGTGGGCGCGCTCAGCGTATCGTGGTTCCCCTCCGCGTTCGAGGAGGCGGCCATAGGCGACCTGCAGGTGATCGAGTGGCGGGGCATCGTGTCGCTTCCCGGCGGGGCGCCCACGGCCGGCAGACACGCCACGATCGTGGAGGCGGGCATCCTGCATCTGGTCTGGACGGCGGCGAGCGAGTGGGCATGGCAGCAGGATGACGATCAGTCCCCACACTCGTCCACCAAGCTGGCGCGGCGCTGGGCGGATCAGTTACGGCGCCTGAGCACGAGTAGCGAAGGACTTATCCCTCCGGCGTGACGCACGGCTCCTGGCGAGGGAGGCAGCGCCACTCCGCGAGGGGTGGCTGCAGCGTTGCTTTCGTGCGGCAACGCGCAACGTGGCTTGTCCCACTCGTCATGGTGCTCCCGTTTGCCGGCGCGCGTGCGCAGTCCGCTGACGCACGGACATCATTGCCCACCATCACGCTGCACGCAGGGATGGTGATCACGACCTCCGCGCGCGTGGCGCCGCGCGTCTACCGACTGCGGGCGCCGGCCTCGCTCGACTCCGCAGTCATTACCGTGCGCGGCGATGATGTGACCGTGGACTTCGCCGGCGCGAGCATGGAGGGGATGGCGCCGAGGACAGATCCGGATCGGGCCGCCGGTGTGGCGATCCAGATCGACGGCGGGCATAATGTCCGCATCCTTCACGCGCGCGTACGTGGCTACAAGGTGGGCATTCTGGCGCGCGGTACGCGCGGGCTCGTACTGGCCGGGAATGATCTGAGCAACAACTGGAAGCCGCGGCTCTACAGCCTGGTGGAACACGAGAGCCTGGTAGACTGGCTGTCGTTCCATCACAACGAGCACCGGGAGTGGCTGCGCTACGGCGCGGCCATCTATCTGGCCGACGTGGCCGGCGGCGATATCCACGACAATCGCGCCGAGCAGGGAATGAACGGCCTGATGCTCGTGCGGAGCGACAGCCTGCGCATATGGGGCAACGTGTTCTCGTACAATTCCGGCGTTGGCATCGGACTGTATCGCTCGCGCCGGAACACGATCCTGCACAACCGCGCGGATTACGACGTGCGTGGGTACAGCCAGGGATTCTATCGGCGCGGGCAGGACTCGGCGGATCTGCTGATGTACGAACAGAGCTCGCGCAACGTGGTGGCCTACAACTCGATGACGCACGGGGGCGACGGGCTCTTTCTCTGGGCGGGGCAGAGCACGATGAACACGGGTAAGGGTGGCGCCAACGACAATCTCTTCTACGGGAACGACTTCAGTTTCGCGCCGGCCAACGGCATGGAGGCCACCTTCAGCCGCAACCTGTTCATCGCGAACTACGTGGAAGGGTGCGAGTATGGCCTGTGGGGCGGGTACAGCTACGCGTCGCGGGTCGTGGGGAACCGCTTTGTGCGGAACCGGACCGGGATCGCGATCGAGCACGGGCAGTTCAACGACATCCTGTCCAACGTATTCCAGAGTGACACGACCGGCATCGACCTCTTCGCCAATCCGGTCGATCCATCGGACACGGGATATCCGCGGCACCACGACATCGCGAGCCACGACTACTCGGTAGGAGCGAACCTGTTTGTCCACGACCGCACTGCCATACGCGTGGCCAACAGCACGCGGCTCGTCATCTCGGCCAACCGCTTTCTCGATGTGGACTCGCTGACCATGTTGCGGGACACGGTGCGTTACGCATACGAACACAACACGGTCCTGACCGGCAATGATGCTCGGCCGGCGCCACCGCAGTTGCCAGCGGTATACGCTAGGCTCGCGCCGGCGCCGATCCCCGGCGGCATCATGCCGGCACGCTCACCCCTCGAGCGCCGGCCACGCTCATCGATCATCGTGGACGAGTGGGGGCCGTATGATTGGCGCTCGCCCAAGCTCTGGCCGGTGGACAGCACGCATGAGCTGCCGCTGCGGCTTCGTGTGCTCGGACCACCGGGCCGATGGCATGTGGTCGAGCGCCGGGGAATCGCCGCGCTCTCACGCGCGGCGGGCCGCGTGGGCGACACGATCACCGTCACGCCGTCGCGCGATTCCACTGGCCACTGGCTGCTCACGCTCGAGTACCGTGGCGGCGCGACGGTCTCGCCGCGCGGGATCCGGCACGCCGCCGGCGAGCCCGTGCGCTTCTCGTACAGCCGCTTCGAGCCGCACATCGCCTGGACCGCGCGCTTCTTCGCATGGAACGACAGCACGGACCCACAGGCGCACCCGAGCGCCTTCGCCGCCTTGCTGCGCACGACGCCGCTCGTAACCCAGCACGTGCCGCGGTTGGACTATGAGGGATACGGACGCGTGGTGCGCGGGGCGCCGGCGAATCACGTCGCGATGGAGGCCGCGGGGACGGTCGACCTGCCCGCGGGTCGCTATACGCTCCGCACCATCAGCGACGACGCGGTGCGCGTGTGGGTGGACGATGCGCTCGCAATTAATGATTGGATGCCGCACGAATCAGCGGTTGATGTCGCACCGCTCGCCCCCGGGCGGCATACGTTGCGCGTGCAGTACTCGCAGGTGGATGGGTGGACGGAGCTGCGGCTGGACATCGTGCGTGGCACCGAGCGGTCACGAGGATCGCCGGGCGCGCACTCAATGGACTAATCACATGGCACTCACTCGCCGAGCGCCGCGGCGTCTTGCCGTCGCGGCAACCCTTGCATTCGCTATGGCGACGGTCGGGGCAGCGACCGCCGGGGCGCAGCAGCCACGCCCGCCTGCCGCCGCGCCGAGCTTTCCCATCGTGGAAACCACCATCGCGCAGATCCACGCGGCCATGCATGCTGGCGCGCTCACCTGCCACGCGTTGGTGGAAGAATATCTCCGACGCATCCAGGCATACGACAAGAACGGTCCGGCGATCAACGCGATCATCCTGGTGAACCCGCGCGCTATGCAGGTGGCCGATTCCCTCGACGTCGCGGCGCGCGGCGGTGCACCAACCGGAGCGCTCCACTGCATCCCCGTGATCGTGAAGGACAACTACCAGACGCGGGGCTTGCAGACCACCGCCGGCTCGCTCTCGCTCAAGGGGTTCGTTCCCACACGCGATGCTTTTGTTGTGCGGCGCCTGCGCGAGGCCGGCGCGATCGTGCTCGCCAAGTCGAACATGGCGGAGTTCGCGTTCAGTCCGTACGAAACCGTGAGCTCCATTCTCCCGGGCTACACCAGGAATCCCTACGCGCTCAACCGCGTGACCGCCGGCTCCAGCGGCGGCACGGCGGCGGCGGTGGCCGCGAGCCTGGGCGAGGTGGGACTCGGCACCGATACGGGCAACTCCATTCGTGGTCCCTCGTCACACCAGGCACTGGTGGGCATCCGTGTGACCATGGGACTCACGAGCCGCGCGGGCGTCGTCCCCCTCGATCTCTCAGCTGACGTCACGGGCCCCATGGCGCGCACCGTGGCCGATGCGGCGGCGGTGCTGCAGGTGATCGCGGGGTACGATCCCAACGACCCGGCTACCACGGCAGTGCGTGGCCGCGCGATTCCCGACTACTCGGCGTCGCTCGTGCGCGATGGGCTGCGCGGCGCGCGCGTCGGCGTGCTCACGCAGGCGTACAGCCGCCGGAGCGCCGATCCTGAAGTGCTCGCGGTGTTCGGCCGCGCGCTGAGCGACATGCGGCACGCCGGCGCCACGGTGATCGACAGCGTCATGGTCCCCGAGCTCGACTCGCTCTTTCATGCCGACCGCGGCTCCTGCAACCGATTCAAGTTCGATCTTGAGAAGTGGATGGCGAGCACGGGCGGCCGAACGCCCGTCACGAGCCTGGCCGAGATCATCCAGTCGCGCCGGTACCATCCCTCCATCGAAACGCGGCTCAAGCGCGCGGAGGCCGTTACGCTCCCGCCGGACCGGAACCCGGGCTGCCGGAGCAGCGAGAAATTCCGCGACGGACTGCGTACGGCCGTGCTGCGCGTGATGGACCGGCTGAAGCTGGACGCGCTGGTCTACCCGACATGGAGCAATCCGCCTCGCCTCATCGGCGACCTCAACACCCCGGCAGGGGACAACAGCCAGATCTTCTCGCCGAGCACGGGATGGCCGGCCATCCAGGTACCCATGGGATACACGCGTGGCGGCATGCTGCCGGCCGGTCTCACCTTCTTTGGCCGAGCGTGGAGCGAGCCGGAGCTGATCAAGCTGGCGTATGGATACGAGCAGACGACGCACCATCGCCATCCGCCACCCACCACGCCGCCGCTGCGGTGAGCGTGCGAGCGCAGGCAGATGCGCGGACGAACACGCTTGTGTAGATGCGAAGCGGGGGGGCGCCGGCTGGCGCCCCCCCGCTTCGTCTCCCAGGTTGAAGTGTGATACGGCTGTGCGTATTAGGCTTTCCGATCCATGCATCCCTTGAAGTTCGGATTGTTCTGCTCGCGGTCCGGGATCGGGATGTTCACGTTGTGCCCGTATGCTCCGTTCTTGAAGAACGGCCCGGTGGGGAACACCTCGTCCTCGGTGCGGCCGTACTGGCGCATGAGGCGACGCATGTCGCTCAACCGCTCCCCACGCTCGAACTGCCAGAACGCCTTCTCGCGGAAGAAGAGGCTGACGGCGGCGTCCTGTGTCGCCGGCGTGGCCAACGGGGCCATGGCCGCCGGCTGGTAGTTGCCAAGCATCGGCGGGGTCGCCCGCAGATCGTTGAGGATCTTCATCATCGCCGGGATATCCGGCTTGTTGAGATCGGCCTCGGCCTGGACGAGCTGGCCGTCGAGTCCTGACACCATGGGGATGGGATCTTCGCGTCCGGTATACAACTCGGATTCGAAGTACGGCGTCTTGCCGTCGAAGGACACATCGCTCTCTCCAACCGATTCCTTCCCCACGAGTATGGGGACCCGCGGGTCGTTGGCCGAGGCGAAAGGAATCGAGTTCTTGACGATCCCCGTCTTGTCCACGCTATCGCCCACCGTGTAGCGCAGCGTGTTGGGCTGCATCTCCCACCATTCGTTGGAATTGGTGGGAATCGAATAGGTGAGCAGGTACTGATAATCCACCGGCACGGGAGCCACCGTGGCCGCCGCGGCGCTGAACTGCCCCAGGTCTACCTGAGCCCGCCCCTTGGCGATGAGCACCGCGTTGCGCACGCTGGTGCTCTGCTTATCCGACGCGCTGCCGAGCAGTGTGAGCGCGGTGTCAAAGCGGGCGATCGCCAACTTGAAGCCATCGGCATTGGTGAGCGGGTTGGTGTATTGCGGCACACCATCCACGGTCTCGCCATAGGGGACGCCGTTGCACCAATCCTGCGACAGCGACATCTCCAGGAAGCCCATCATGAGATACATCTCGGCGATCTTGGCATGCGCGTCGGGCTCGAACTCGGTGAGCGCGTTGATGGCATCGCGCGCGCGTCCGCGCGATTGCTGCTGGTGCTGGTACACCCGCCGCATCACCCCATCGTTGCTCACCGTCACCCGTTGGTCGTCATCGTTGCGCTGCGAGAAGGTGTCGCCCGACTTGAATTCGTCGGTCATGAGCCCTTCCCATTCCCACAGCTGCTCCTGGTTGTTGTTGCCGCCGTTCAGCGCATCGGCCAGGTCGCCGATGGCGCCCACGTAGAGCGCGTCGGCCCCATCGGCGTTCTGCACGTTCGATGGGCTGATGACCTGGGGAGTCTGCGGCTCCAACAGCCGGTCTTTCAGCCCGCAGGCGCTCATGGCGAGGATGCCGGCAACTACGGCTGCGGGGGCGATCACCCGTCGAGTGCGGCGCATCAAGTTCTTCATGATCACGTGTCCTCGAAGGTGATTAGTAGTGAAGGTTGAGACGGAACAGGAAGTACGAGGGCGGCGCCGTGGTGGCGAAGTTCGTCTGCACGTCGTCGTCTCCGTAGTTCGATTCCGGGTCGGTTCCAGTGAAGTTCGTCCACACGTGCAGGTTGCGCGCGCTGAAGTTGAGGCTCGCGTCGCTCGCGTGGATCACCCGTGCCCACCGCTCCGGGAGGGTGAAGGTGGCCGCCACTTCGCGCAGCCGCCAGAACGATCCGTCCTCGTAATAGCCGTAGTCGGTCTTCAGTCCGTCGCTCCCATAGCGATCGGCGACCAGCCGCGCCTGCGCGAAGAGCGAGGCGTTCTTGTGGGTCTCGTCGTAGCACTGGTTGGACTGCAAGCAGAAGAAGTCGCCGTCGTTGTTGAACAGCTTGAAGCCGCCCTTGTAGTCGAGCAGGGCGGTGAGGCGAAGCTTGTTGTGCAGCAGCCCGACACCGCTGCTGATCGTCGCCAGGTTCGGCGCGAAGGAGTAACCCAGGTACTGAAAATCGGGAGAGACCGTGACTTCGTCCTCGCCAATGATGCCGTCGCCGTTGGCGTCAGCGTACGTGAAGGGGCGGGCGAAGTAGGAGTTGATGGGAAGCCCCACTGTGTCGCGTCGCTCGCTGCCCTGGCCGATGGTCGGGTTGGGCTTGCCGGTGGGGTCGAGACCCAGGGAGAGCACCTTGTTGGTCACGTGCGAGCCGCCCACGGTGATGTCCCACTCGAGGTCGGGCATGTCGAGGATCGTCGCGTTGACGGATGCCTCGATGCCCTTGTTTTCCGTCGAGCCCAGGTTCTCGAGCAGGGTCAACCGTGACGCGCCCGACGATGCGGCGATCTGCTCGTCGATGAGCGCGTTGGTGGTCTTCTTGTGGAAGTAGGTGAAGTCGAGGCTCACGCGATTGTGGAAGATCTGGCTCTCGAAGCCCCCTTCGATTTCCGAGGAGGTCTCAGGCTTGAGGTTCTGGTTCCCCAGCCGGTCGGCCAGGAGGCCCGGCGTGTCCTTCGAATTACCGGAGCCCGGGATGTTCGCGATATTCACCGCGTTCGCACTGAAGGTGCGGAGTGCGTCCGTCGAGCGCGGCTGTACGCCGGAGGCCCCATAGGCGCTCCGCAGCCGCAGGCGGTTGAGCCAGCTGAAATGCGGGAAGAACGACTCATCGGAGATGATCCACGACACCTGGAAGTGCGGGTAGTACACGCGCTGGAAGTCGGTACCGAACGCGCTGTTCTGGTCCGTGCGCACCCCGCCGTTGATGTAGAGCCGGTCGTTGAACGCGATCGCTTCCTCGGCGAAGATGCCCAGCGTCTTATCCGCCGCCAGCAGCTGACTGTCGCCGCTGAGGATGGCCGCCTGCCCGGCCTGCTGCCCGCCTGGCGGCAGGTGCGACCCGCTGCCCGTGGTGAACGAGTTGCCGGTGTTCTCGTAGCCCAGGCCGACGGTCGTCTTGAGGTTGATCGCCCGCGTAGCCTGCCACGACACCGTGCTGTGGGCCTTGGCGGTGAGATCGCGGGTATCCGTGCGGGAGCTGAAGATGGAACCCTGCCGGTTGTCGCTGAAGGCCACGCCCTCGCCGAACCGGTTGATGCTCAGGTAATTCTCGTTGTCGTAGTCGATGCCAACCGTGACGCCATTCTCCATCCAACTGAACGGCCGCCAGTCGCCCGTGAGGCTGCCGATGTACCGGTTGATGCCATCCTCTGTGGTCTGCTGGAAGATCTGCGCGGGCGTGAAGAACGCGTACGAATGCAGGTCTTCGCCCAATCCGCCGATGTCGGAGTATCCGAGCCCCGGCCCGCGGAAGCCAGGATTCTGGAAGGCGTTGTACAGGTAGCTGAACAGGTTGTTGTCCACGTTCGGCAGGCGCTCGTTCACCTGTCCAAAGCTCGACGAGAGCGCCAGGTCGAAGGTGGGACTCAGCGACATGTTGAGGTTCGCGCGGAAGCTGTTCCGCCGGAAATGCTCGGGGTTCTTCCACTCGTCGCGTACCGGGGTCCCGACGGAGTCGAAGTACTGGACGCCGAAGTCCGGCATCCGGACCGGGCCCGTCTCCGAGGTGAGGTCGCCGCTCACGAAGTACCGGATGGCTGGCGTGCCGCCGCTCACTTCCACCCCGTAATCCTGGTGGTTGCCTGTGGCCAACGGCGTGAGGTCCGGGGAATTGAAGATATTCAGCGACGTGGTGCTGTCCGCAACGCAGCTGCCGTCGGCGATGTGCACGAGCACGCACCGCTGCAGCGAGCTCGGGTCCTTGGGGTCATGACCCCAGATCGCGTACTGCGTCATGTAGTTGTTGCGATCCTGCACCATCCCATCCTGCGCGTGGAAGTTCCAGCGGGTGGAGCCGACCTGCCCCCGCTTGGTCGTGATGACCACCACGCCGTTGGCGCCGCTCGTGCCGTACAGTGTGGCGGCGGAGGGGCCCTTGAGGATCTCGATGCTGGCGATCTGCTCCGGATCCAGCGTATTCAGGTAACTGGCCTGCGTCCCGCCGATGCCCAGACCGATGGCGTCCGAATTCATCCGCACGCCGTCAATGACATAGAGCGGCGCGTTGTCCAGGGAAATGGAGTTGAGCCCGCGGATACGAATGGTCGGCGCGGAGCCGGTCATGTTGCCCGGCAGCACGGTCACGCCTGGTGCCTTGGCGACCATGAGGTCGGTCAGGTCCGTGACCGGCTTGGTTTCCACTTCCTTGCCGATGTTCCCCAGCGTGGCCACGCTGTTCCCCATCTCGGCCACGCGCTGGCTCCCGGTGTAGGTGGTGACGACGCCCTGGAGCTGCACGGCCACGGCACTGAGCGCGAAATCGAGCGTGGCCTGCTGGCCTGCGGTCACCGTGATGGCTTTCTTCGCTCCCTGAAAGCCCACGCGCAGCACGCGCACTTCCAGCGTGCCGGCGGGCACGTTGCGGATGGTGTACGCGCCGTCGGAGCCGGTCGTGGTGCCCAGGGTGGTTCCAACGACCATCACCTGCCCAAAGGCCACCGGCGCACCGGTGCCCACGGTTGTCACGTGGCCTGTGATGGTCGCCTTCTGCGCCTGCGCCATGGCGGGTATCGCCACGGCAAGCAGTGCGGCAAGCGGCAACCTCCAGCGCCCACCCCACGGTCGAAGCACATGCATGTTTCGCCCCCCTAGAAAAGGTGTGACGGGTACTGCGCTCACGATGCTCCCCAGTGGCATCGTGGCCAACCATCAAGGGCGCCTGCGGCAGGTGGGTACGTCCTGCGGCGGGAAGGGTGGGCGAGTAGCGGGGGCAGACAGCGACGTTCCACGCGTTCGCCTGCACTTCGACGCCAGAATCCTGTGAGATCGACCCTGGCCACGGCACCGAGCTACGACAGTCGAGATCGCCGACAGAATACTTTATACATGCTGTGTCGCCACATGCCCGTCCTGCGATGCGACGTGCGGTGGTGTATGCGCTTCTGACGCTGCGTGGAACGCCCGGTCCGATGGAGTCGCGCGTGGCGGGCGGCGTGGGGTTCGGCCGCCGGCCGGGACTGCGGGAGAAGAGGAGCGCAGAGACAGGCCCCATCGGCGAGCGCTCACTATTTATGGATGTTTCTTCATTGGCGCAAGACCCCGGGGTGAATTGCTCGGTTCGCGTGGTGAACGACCACTATTGCGGGGTGAACCGCCTTGTCGGGCATCTGCGCGCCGGCGCAGGCAAGAGACGCCTCAGGTGCGCTCGGGTCTGTCGGGGCGGTACGGCTGGGAACTTCATCTGGACGTCGCGGATATAGCACTCAGCGGGATTCTCCCATACGGTCAGATGTGATATAGATTCGAGGTTGCGCGCCGGCGTCAACAGGCTGCAGTCACTTCCAGGTGGAGGAGCAGCGATGCAACGTCCGTGGTGTGTTGCGCGATATGTGACCGGAGCCATCGCGGCCGCAGCGCTGGTGGCCGCGCAGAGTGTCGCGCAGAACCGACCGGTTCGGCGCTCGAGTCCTGATACCGCACGGTCCACCTACCGGGAGCGGCTCCTCGGCGTGTTCGACGCGGTGAGCGGCGCGCCAGTGGAATCAGCCGAGGTCGTCGACATGCGCACCGGCAGCGTCGCTCTGACGACGCACGCCGGCGTGGTCTCGCTCGGCTTTCTGCGCGAGGGCGGCAACCTCGTCCGCATCCGCAAGATCGGCTACGCGATGCAGACGCTGGCGATCGCCATCTCGCCGGTGGACACCGCCCCCGTGACGGTGGTGCTGCAGCCCGTGGTGCGGCTGCCGGGCGTGGTGACCTATGGCCGGGCGCGATCGTATCTCTCGCCGCACCTCCGCGCCTTCCAGGCCAGACGCCGAGTGCATGCCGCCGGGTATTTCGTGGGCGAGGATCAGCTTCGGCAGGACGACGGCCGCACGCTTGCCAACGTGCTCAAGTCGCACGTGCCGGGCATCAACATCTATCCGTCGCGTGGACGTATGCTGCTGGAGCCTTCGGTGCGCTGCCAGAACGGCGGCCCACCCGACGTGTTCGTGGATGGCGTGCCGTATCCGCACCAGCTTGTCTCCGATGCCATGTCGCGTCCCTCGCGCCAACCCGGCCAGGGCGCGGATTCGCTGGCCATGAGGCGGGCCGATACCACCACGCACGTGATGCCCATCGATCTGGCGGACTTCGAGGTGTGGGATCTGGCGGGGATCGAGTATTACCCGGACGGGTTGCTGATGCCGATGCAGTTCCGCCATACGCCGGGGGCGTGCGGCGCGTTGCTGCTGTGGACGCGGGAGCGGTAGGCGCTGACGACGCGGTGATGGCGACGGTCTGCCGCGGCCCCATCCCTTGATAATCTGGTGGTCCCAGGCTACCTATAGCCCGACTATCAAGGGGTGTGTATGCCGGCCGGCTCGTCGGACGAGTTGCTCCATGGAACGCTCGATACCCTGGTGCTCAGGACGCTTTCCCGGGGCCCGCGCCACGGTTACGCCATTGCGCGCTGGATCGAACAGGGGAGCGGTGATGCCATCCAGGTGGAAGACGGCTCGCTGTACCCAGCGCTCTACCGCCTGGAGCGCAAGCGGCTCATCGAAGCCGAGTGGGGGCTCA
>DASUKA010000086.1:0-4673 GCA_036278935.1 Gemmatimonadaceae bacterium | reverse complement strand
GAACTGCGTGGCGCACAACGGCTCGCTCATCCCGATTCCGGGGCGCGACGTGATGGTGCAGGCGTGGTATCAGGGCGGCATCTCTGTCTTCGACTGGACCGACGCCGCGCACCCGAAGGAGATCGCCTTCTTCGACCGCGGCCCGATCGACGCCACGCGCATGGTGGGCGGCGGATCGTGGTCCGCCTACTGGTACAACGGCGCGATCGTGAGCTCGGAGATCGCACGCGGGCTCGACATCTTCCAGCTCAAGCCGAGCGGGTTTCTCACGCAGAACGAGATCGACGCCGCCAGGACGGTGCATCTTGACTACCTGAACGTGCAGGGGCAGCCGAAGTACGTCTGGCCGCCGAGCTTTGCGCTGGCGCGGGCGTACACGGATCAGCTGGAGCGATCGCGCGGGCTGGACGCGACGCGCATCGCGGCAGTGCGACAGGCGCTGGCTGGCGCGGAGAAGGCGTCCGGCGCGGCGCGGAGCAACGCGCTCACGCAGCTCGCGAGCCAGCTGGACGGCGAGGCGAGCGGATCGAGTGATGCGAGCAAGGTGCAGAAGCTCGCGGGGGCGGTGAGGGAGTTGGCGGGAGCTGGCGCGGGGGCGGGAACGGGGACGGGGACGGGGCGGTAAGCAGGCATCCACGTATAGATGTTCCCACCAGCCGCATGGCGCGACGGTCGCGCCATGCGGCTGGTGGCGCACATCCCGGGATCTGCGCGCTCGGCCTGCGGTCCAGTTGCGAGCTCGGACCGTTATACGCGGTCGCGGCCGGCGAGATGATCGAGCACTTGCACGACGATCTCCTCCGCCGAGAAGTGCTCCTCCATCGCGCCCATCACGCAGACGGAAGCGCCGCCCAGGCCGGGTGCGTAGAACGCGCTCGCGCTGTAGCACGGACCGCCGCCGTTGTGCCCCAGCACGAGCCCCCAGCGCGAATCGGGGTCCGCCATGAGCCCGAGCCCGTAGCTTGGTGTGACCCAGGGTGACCGGCTCTCCGCCGAAGGCGCGCTCGCGTTGCGCGCCACCGGCACTGCTACCAGCTCCGTCATCCGCGCGAGTGATTCCGGCCGCAGGAGCCGCCCGCGAAAGAGCGCATCCAGGAAGCGAACGATATCGGAGGGAGTGGATGCGATCACGCCGTGCGACACCCACCCGGGATGGTAGTGCATGCGCACATCGCACGGCGCGCCGCCAGCGCCGAGCGCGCGCGATGTACCGGCGGCCAGGCCGGCGAGATCGGCAATGGACTCGGCGACGAAGGTGCGATGCAGCCCGAGTGGCCGCGTGATGCGCTCGGCGATTGCATCCCGATAGAGCCGGCCATCAACGTCCTCGACGATCCGCTTGAGGAGCATGTAGCCGGGATTGGAGTACGCCCATCCTGTACCGGGCTCGAACAGGAGACCCCTGTCGAACGTCTCGGCGGCGAATCGCCCGAACGACCACGGCTCGGATGGCGTGGAATGCACGGCATCATGGTATGCGCGCAGGCCGCCGTAGTCGGGAATCCCGGCGGTGTGATTGAGCAGCTGATGAACGGAGATCTTCTCCGCCCGATCGACGCGCGGGAACCAAGTGGCCAGCCGGTCGTGCAGGCTCAGGCGGCCAGCGTCGCACAGCATCAGGATCTGCGTGGCGGTGAAGGTCTTCGTGATGCTGTAGGCGAGGAACGCGGGCTCGGCGTGCGACTCGGGTTCCCAGTATGAGAACGGCTCGGCGCCGGCCATCGTCGCGACGCTCACGCCGACCGCACCGCCGTCGGCCGGATCATGAGAGTCGATGGCCGCACTCACGAGGCTGCGGATCAGCCGCCAATCAGTCATCTGCTCACCCCATCATGATGCGAATCGCGAGGTGAGGATATAGCGATCGACGACTGCTCTTCACCCGCCGCGCGATGCAGCAACGCGGCCACGGCATCCAGTCCGCGTTTCGTCGCGATGTCAGCACCACTCAGCGCGCGCAGGTTGCGCTGTGTGGGGTCGGCTCCATGTTCGAGGAGCATGCGCACGATCTCCAGGGCGTCCCCGGCATCGCTGGGCAGCCACATGAGTGGAGTGTCGCCGTCATTGTTCGTGATCCGAGCGAGCGCTGGCTCCTCGCGGAGCAGCTCCCGTAGTCGCTCGACGCGTCCGGTGTAGGTGAGCTGCCAGACATCGCGGCTGTGCTTGCCGAGCAGCTCGATCATGCGCGTCTGTTGGAAATAGGACGCGAAACCGAGGGGAATGGCGTTGTAGTTCGTCTCGCGGCAATCGATATCGGCACCACGCTGGATGAGAAGCGTCGCACATTGCTCCGCTCCCCCGGCCGCGGCGACGTGCAGTGCACGCTCTCCACCGTTATTCGAGTTCTCGAGGTCGGGTGACACCCCGAGGTCAAGCAGCATCTCGACGACATCGACCCGGTCGCGCTTCACCGCCGCGAACAGTGCGCGTGGATCGCGCAAGTACTCGGGGTGCTGTGCGAGCAACTCACTCACGCGCTGGCGGTCTATCGTCAAGCACGCATCGATGAATACCTCGTAGCCTTCGCGCGCGAGCGGGGTGGGAGCGGCACCGTACCGCACGAGCAACTCCGCCATCTCGGTGTATCCCCGCGCGATCGCGTCCTGGTAGAGCGAGCGCGCAGATCCCTTCCAGAGCGTACCCGCTGGTGTGTTCGGTCCCGCTCCGTGCGCGAGCAGCCACGTGGCCATCTCGAGCAGATTGCGGTCGACCGCGGCGTCGAGCATGCAGCGGGCGCCATGATGCACGCGATGCTCATCGCCGAGCGACGGCGCACCTCGCATATCGAACATGGGCCACGTCGGGTCAGCCCACTCGGGCGCATGGCCGCGACGCACGGAGTGCTCATACATCAACTCCAGCAGCCAGATGATCTCGTTGCCCAGCAGATGCCGTGACGTGTTGTTGGCAAAAACGTTGTACAGCACCTGGCTGTCGTGCGGATCGGCGCCGCGCTCGAGGAGGAGACTCACGAGCTCGCGCGCCCTCGGGTGCGTCGCTCCCAACTCCTCGCCGCGTCCCATGACGCAGGTGAACGCCGAGTAGTGAATGTCGGCGTTGCCGCCGAGGTAGAATGCGTTCGGGTCGGCACCACGATCGAGCAGGAGCCGCGCGATGGCGATCGCGTTGCTGGCGGATGCGTTGACGTCCCGTTCATGAGGTTTCGCGTGGCTGCTCCCATCGGATGATGGAAGCCGCGCCGAGCAGAGGTAGAGGAGCGGGGGCCACGATCTCGGCCCGCCGATCTCCGACGCGGCGCCGGGCAGCTCGTCGAGAATGCGCCGCACGTCCGCCAGCTCGCCGCATACGACTGCCGTGTAGATGTTGGCATGCGCGATCTCCGGATCGCGTGCCAGCAAGCGGCCGGCATCGTGCATGTGCGCGGAGCGCTGCGAGCCTCCCACGCGCCAGTCGAGGCACGCCAGATGGAGGAAGTCGGCGACACGGCGGTCAGAGTCGTCAGTGGCGCGCGCACGGGACGGTATGCTCGTTCCTCGCCGTTCGAGCATCTCGGCGATCGTCTCGAACTCTTTTGCCTTCGCCATCTCGCCAAGCGTGCGGCCCGCGGAGTCGCGCACGGTGAGATCGGCGCCACGATCGATGAGCAGGCGCACGGCGTCGAACTTTCCATGAGCGATGGCGAACGCGATCGGTGTCCATGCGGGGTCGAGCCACTCCCGCGCTCTGCGCTCGCCACTCACGTACCGGCTGAAAGGCCGATCCAGCGCGAACGGGTCGCGGGCGAGGACATCGGCCATGCGGTCGTGCCGGTCGAATACTATGGCGTCGAAGATGTCGACCGGCCCCTCGAGGATGGTGTCTCGGACGTCGGTGTGGCCCGCATAATCCGCCCACCCGGCCGGCGTCCCCCAGTACTTGTCTTCCCGGTCGGCGGGGTTGGCGCCGTGGGCAAGGAGCGCTCGCACCGCGCTCGCGTTGCCGTGAAACGCGGCCGCATGGAGCGCCGTGTAGCCGTGCGTGCCATCGACGGATGTGCGATGGTCGTCTCGCACGTGCACCGACGCACCGGCGCGAATGAGCGCCTCGATGGTCTGACCGGGCGCGCGTTCACTCGCGCGGATGATGAGCTTATCCCAACGGCCGCCCGGCCGCAGAGAGTCCGGCTCCTGGCGGAGCAGGCGTTCCGTGTCGTCGCGCCGGTCGACCGCGACCGCTGCCGGCAGCCGGAGTCGTGCGCCGCCTTCGATGAGCCGCTGCGCCATCGCGCGCTCACCGCTCAGCGCCGCTTGATCGAGGGGCGTCAGCCCGGCGGCGTCCTCCGCCTCGGTATCGGCGCCGAGTGCGAGGAGCACGTCGAGCGATTCCGGCTGCTGCTTGAGGATGGCGAGATGCAGCGGACGGCGTCTCTGGTTGGCCTGGTCCATCGGCCGATCGAGCTCCCCGCGCGACAGTGCGACGATGTCGTGAATCGCCCCCGTCGCTCCCATCGCGACCGCGGAGAAGATGGTATGCCGCGCGCCGTGCGCGAGCAGGTAGTCGGCGACATCCTTGTGAAACACATTGAAGCAGGTGGCCCAGCCGATCACCTCGAGCTCGTGACCGTCGCCCGCGCCGATGGGATCGGCGCCATGCTCGATCAGCCGGCGAACGATGTCGAGCGACCCGTGCTCGGCGGCGAAGTGGAGCGGCATCGCGTTGTCGCCCTCGTCGCG
>DASUKA010000085.1:0-20358 GCA_036278935.1 Gemmatimonadaceae bacterium | reverse complement strand
CGATCCGCGAGGGCGGCCGGACCGTGGGCGCCGGCGTGGTGACGAAAATCATCAAGTGAGGCCGCGGGATCGGGTCGGCGGCATGCCCTCCCTCGGGCCGTGCCTGCCCCACTGATCTGCTGCCCCACTGACTCACTCTGTTATATGCCCAGAGAAAAAATCATTCTCGCCTGCAGCGAGTGTAAGAACCGGAACTACTTCACCGACAAGAACAAGCGACTCCATCCGGAGCGGGTGGAGTGGAAGAAATATTGCCCACGGTGCAACCGACACACGCTGCACAAGGAAACCAAGTAGTCATGGCCACGAATGCTGCACAGCCCGGATCCATCGACAAGATGGTGACGTTCTACCACGAGGTCATGGTCGAGATGCGCAAGGTCACCTGGCCGGACCGCGCGCAACTGCGTCATGCGACCATCACCATCATCATCTTCGTCCTGATCATCGGCGCCATCATCGGGATCATGGATCTGGTCCTCCAGGCCATTCTGGTGAACGGCATTCCCGCGCTCTTCGGGGGCGGCTGATCGTGGAGCACCACTGGTACGCGATCCAAACAACGGCCGGGCACGAGAACAAGGTGCGCTCCCTCATTCAGCGACGCATTGAAACGGACGCGCGCACGCCCGAGGAGCGCTCGATCCGTCAGGCCCTCGTGCCCACGCAAGAGGTGGTCGAGATCAAGAACGGCAAGAAAGTCACCGTGGAGCGGAAGATGTACCCGGGCTACGTGCTGGTGGAGATGATCCTGAACCAGGAGACGTCGCACGCCATCAACGGCATTCAGGGTGTGATCAAGTTCGTGGGGAAGGACCGCGCGCCGCAGCCGTTGCGCCCCGAGGAGGTCAACCGCCTCCTCGGCGTGGCCGACGAGCGGGAGCACGAGGAGCCGAAGGAGGAGATCCCCTTCATGGTGGGGCAGGCCGTGGCCATTACTGAGGGGCCGTTCAGCGATTTCAACGGCACGGTGGAGGAGGTCTATCCCGACAAGGGGAAGGTGCGGGTGTCGGTGAGCCTGTTCGGCCGGCCGACGAGTGTGGAGCTGGATTACCTGCAGCTTCGCGCGTACTGAGCAGCAGGTCGTCGCCTACCACGGCGACGGAAAGCATCCGTGGGAGACAGGCGCGATACATCGCGCGCGATCGTCGAGACGAGAGGATTATGTCAAAGAAGGTCATCGGGTTCGTGAAGCTGCAAGTCCCTGCGGGGCGGGCGACGCCTGCCCCTCCGGTCGGGACGGCGCTCGGGCCGCACGGCATCAACATCATGGCGTTCGTGAAGGAGTTCAACGCCAGAACGCAGTCGCAGGATGGGACGATCCTCCCCGCGGAGGTGACCATCTATGCCGACAAGTCCTTCACGTTCATCACAAAGACTCCGCCGGCAGCGATTCTCCTGAAAAAGGAGGCGGGGATCGAGAAGGGCTCCGGCGTTCCCAATCGGAACAAGGTGGGCTCGGTCACGCGTTCACAGGTGCGGAAGATCGCGGAGCTCAAGCTGCCCGACCTGAACACGGATTCCATCGAGTCGGCCATGCGGATGATCGCCGGAGCCGCGCGGTCGATGGGGATCGAGGTGACGGACTGATGGCGTGGCATGGAAAGCGGTATCGGGAGGCCGCGAAGCAGGTGGATCCCGCCGCGCGCTACCAGCCCCAGCAGGCGGTCGAGCTGATCAAGTCGGCGGCATTCGCCAAGTTCGATGAAACGGTCGAGGTGGCGGTTCGCCTGGGTGTGGACCCGCGCCACGCCGACCAACTCGTGCGCGGCACGGTCGTGCTCCCGGCGGGCACGGGGAAGAAGGTGCGCGTGCTGGTGATCGCCGTGGGAGAGAAGGCCCGCGAGGCGGAGAGCGCCGGCGCCGATTACGTTGGCACCGAGTACATCCAGCAGATCAAGGACGGGTGGCTCGACTTCGACGTCATGGTGGCCACGCCCGACCAGATGGGGCAGGTCGGGCAGCTGGGGCGCATTCTCGGACCTCGTGGCCTCATGCCGAATCCCAAGGCGGGCACAGTGACCATGGACGTCGGCCGTGCGGTGCGCGAGGTCAAGGCGGGGAAGATCGAGTTCCGGGTGGACAAGAGCGGGAACGTGCACGTGCCGATCGGCAAGGTGTCGTTCGCGCCCGAGGCACTCACGGAGAACTTCACGGCCTTCATGGACCAGATCATCCGCGCCAAGCCCTCGGCGGCCAAGGGGGTGTACGTCCAGAATGTGGCGATCTCGAGCACCATGGGGCCGGGCATCGCGATCGACACCACTCCGTACCGGTAGGAGCCATGAAGCGCAGCGAGAAAGAAGAGATCGTCACCGAGCTGGCTGACAAGATCAAGAGCGCCAAAGCGTTGTACTATACGGACTTCACCGGGCTCAACGTGAAGCACATGACGGAGTTGCGGCGGCGCTTCCGTCGCGCCGGTGTCGAATACGTCGTCGTCAAGAACACATTGGCGCTCCGGGCCGCCGCGCAGAGCGGCCTGGCCGAGGAGCGGCTCCGGGGGCCGACGGGTGTCGTGATCGGGATGGATCCCGTGACCGCCGCCAAGGTGCTCGACGAGTTCGCGAGGGAGAACGAGCAGAAGCCGGGCGTGAAGGGCGGCGTGCTCGACGGCAAGGTGATCGAGCCCGCGCAGGTGAAGCAGCTCGCCACGCTCCCGTCGCGAGAGCAGATGCTCTCGCAGCTTGCCGGCGGGTTCCAGTCGCCGATGGCTGGGTTCGTAGGCGCCCTGAACGGCCTGCTCTCCATGTTCACCGGCGCGCTCGAGGCGCTGCGCGCCCAGCGTGAAGGGGCGGAGTCGTGAGCGGGGAGTTCTGAGTGATGACTGCCTGGGATCTGGATCCCCGGCCCCACACCACTCAGAACTCCGAACGCACGACTCGTAACTGATTTCACCGTACCACCTGACTGCATACATCCTGGAGAACCACAATGGCGAACGCGACCATGGGCAAGGACGAGATTCTCGATGCGATCGGCAACATGTCGGTCTTCGAGCTCGCCGAGCTGATCGAGGCCTTCAAGAATAAGTTCAATGTGACGATTGCGGCCCCCGTGGCGGCGGCTCCGGCGGCGGGCGGCGCTGGTGCGGCTGCGGCGCCTGCGGCCGAGGAGCAAACGGAGTTCGCCGTGGACCTGAAGGACATCGGGCCCAAGAAGATCCAGGTCATCAAGGTCGTCCGCGAGGTAACCGGCCTGGGCCTCAAGGAAGCCAAGGATCTGGTGGACAGCGCACCGAGCACCGTGAAGTCCGGCGTCTCCAAGGAGGAGGCGGCTACGATCAAGACGAAGCTGGAGGAGCAGGGGGCGACGGTCGAGGTCAAGTAGCTGCGAGACGACAGAGAGGAGAAAGAAGAGGGGAGAAAGAGAAGCGAGGAAGTACCTGTGGCAGCGACAGCTTCTCCGAGCACGCCGGTCTCCTCTCGCCTCTCTCTTCTCTGATCGTCTCGCGGGAACTGCCGTGCGGCCGCCGTGTATAACATCGGCTATGGCTGCCGGCCGTCTCTTGATCCCGGCGCGAATGGTCTCCCAACCAGTATCGCAGCACACAATTGAGAACGCGTCCGTGCTTCACCCTGCGCCGCGCAACATCGCGCGGCGGCGGGGGTGGGGCGGTTTTTCGTCTGCGCGCGAGTGATCTATGCCAGAAATGCTGAAGCAAGTCTCATTCAATAAGCTCGAGCAGGGGATGGAAATGCCCCATCTCCTCGATATCCAGACCCGGGCGTTCGAGGCACTCCTGCAACTGGATGCTGCCGCGCACGACCGCGAAGATATCGGCCTCGAGCGCGTTTTCAAGGATCTCTTTCCCATCACGGACGTCCACGAGAACTACTCGCTGGAGTTTGTCCGGTACTCCCTCGGCGAACCGAAGTATGCCGTCGAGGAGTGCATTGAGCGCGACATGACCTACTCCGCCCCCCTCAAGGCGACGCTCCAGCTCGTCGTCAACGAAGAGGTAAACGGGCAGAAGCGGCCGCGCAACATCATCGAGAAAGAGGTCTATCTGGGCGAGCTCCCGCTGCTCACCCCGCTGGGCACCTTCGTCATCAATGGCGCGGAGCGGGTGATCGTGAGCCAGATCCATCGCTCGCCGGGCGTGGTCTTCGAAGAGGCCACGCACCCGAACGGGCAGCGGCTCATCTCGGCCCGCATCATCCCGTTCCGCGGGTCGTGGGTCGAGTTCACGGTGGACATTCACGACGTCATCTACGTCCATATCGACAAGAAGAAGAAGTTCCCGGCTACGGCGCTTCTGCGTGCGCTGGGCTACGGGAGCAACTCCGATATTCTGCGCCTCTTCTTCGCCGTGCGTGATCTGGACCTCACGCGCAAGCTGGAGACGCGCGTGGACCAGCGCGAGGTCCTGGGCGCCATCATCGCCGAGGACATCACGCTGGCTGGCGAAGAGGCCGACCCCGATGTGCCCAAGGGGAAGAAGGAAACCAAGAAGGCGCGGGCCGAGCGTGAGCGCGCGGAGGCGGAGATGGTGGTGACGGAGGGCGACGAGCTCACGCCCGAGGTCTACAATCGCCTCCGCCGGCTGGGCATCGACTCGGTCAAGGTGTTCGCGTCGTACATGCTCGTCGACCTGCGTGACGATCTGGACGCGACGGAGCGTGGCGAGCGGCAGGCGCGCCGGACACTGGCGCTGGATGTCGTGAACCCGGAAACGGGCGAGGTGCTGGCCGATGCCGGCCAGCAGCTCACGGATACGCTGGTGAAGAAGCTGCGCAAGGCAGGCGCCACGAAGGTGCATGTCTTCGTTCCATCCGGGCGAGCGGAGAGCACGCTCATCAAGAACACGCTGCTCAAGGATCCGACGCACAGCGAAAAGGAAGCGCTGCAGCAGATCTACTCGCTGCTCCGTCCGGGCGATGCGCCCAATCTCGAGACGGCGCGTGTGGCGCTCGAGCGCCTCTTCTTCAGCCCCAAGCGGTACGATCTGGGCCGGGTGGGGCGCTACAAGATCAACCAGCGGCTGGGCCTCAAGACGCCCGCCAGCGAGACGGTGCTCACGAAGGACGACTTCATTGCGATCATCCGCTACCTGGTGGAGCTGCACGAGGGGCGCGGCTACACGGATGACATCGACCATCTGGGGAATCGTCGCATCCGCTCGGTGGGCGAGCTGATCGCCAACCAGTTCTCCGTCGGGCTCTCGCGCATGGCGCGCCTGGTGAAAGAGCGGATGTCGATCAACACCGATCCGGAGAAGATCACGCTGGATGACCTGGTGAACGCGCGGACGGTGAGCGCGGTGATTCAGGCATTCTTCGGGTCGTCGCAGCTCTCGCAGTTCATGGATCAGACGAACCCGCTGGCTGAGCTCACGAACAAGCGCCGGCTCTCGGCGCTGGGGCCCGGTGGCCTCACGCGAGAGCGCGCCGGTTTCGAGGTGCGCGACGTCCACTACTCGCAGTACGGGCGCATGTGCCCCATCGAGACGCCTGAAGGGCCGAACATCGGGCTCATCACGTCGCTCGCGTGTTATGCGCGCGTGAACGATCTCGGCTTTGTGGAGACGCCGTATCGCGTGGTGAAGGACGGACGGGTGACTGGCGACATCGCGTGGCTGGATGCCAATCGCGAGGAGGATGCGGTCATCGCGCAGGCGAACGCGCAGCTCAACCCCGATGGCACCTTCGTGAACGATCTCGTGCTCTGCCGTCAGCAGGGCGACGTGCCGCTCACGCCGCCGGACCGCATCGACTACATGGATGTGGCGCCGGAGCAGCTCGTGTCGATCGCGGCCGCGCTCATTCCGTTCCTCGAGCACGACGATGCGAATCGCGCGCTCATGGGGTCGAACATGCAGCGGCAGGCAGTGCCGCTCCTCAACCCGCGCACGCCGGTGGTTGGCACGGGGCTCGAGGAGAAGGTCGCCAGGGACTCGGGCGCCGTGGTGATCGCGCGCCGCTCGGGGGTGGTCACGCGCGTCACGGCGGATGAGATCATCGTGGACGCGGGGCCGGCCGAGCGCGCGCGGCGGGAGGAGCGGAGGGCGAGCGATCGCCCGCTCGCGCGGCTCACGCAGCACGATCGCTACCGGCTCAAGAAGTACTGGCGGACGAATCAGGATACGGCGATCAACCAGCGTCCGCTCGTGCGGCTGGGGCAGCGGGTCAAGCAGGGAGACACGCTGGCCGATGGCGCCGGCACCGAGCTGGGCCAGCTCGCGCTCGGCAGCAACGTGACGGTGGCGTTCATGCCATGGTACGGGCACAACTTCGAGGATGCCATCATCCTCTCTGAGCGATTGGTGAAGGACGACGTCTATTCGTCGATCCACATCCAGGAGCTCGAGCTCCACGTGCGGGATACCAAGCGTGGACAGGAGGAGATCACGCGCGAGATCCCGAACGTGGCGGAGGAAAGCCTCACGGATCTGGACGAGCGCGGGATCGTGCGTATCGGCGCACACGTCATCCCTGGCGACATTCTGGTTGGCAAGATCACGCCGAAGGGTGAGACGGAGCTCTCGCCGGAAGAGAAGCTGCTGACGGCGATCTTCGGTGAGAAGGCGAAGGACGTGAAGGACTCCTCGCTCAAGGTGCCGCCTGGCATGGAAGGGGTGGTCATTGACGTCAAGATCTTCTCGCGCATCGATGACCAGGTGATCGAGAAGGATCGCGGCGAGCGTATTGGTGAGGTGCGCCGGCTCGAGGCCGATGAGAAGCTGGCGGTGAACGAGGTGCGGGATGTCGAGCTCAACGACCTGCTCGAAGGGCAGACGGTGACGCTGGCGCTCAAGGCGGGGACGGTGGAAGAGGGCATCCCATCCGGGACGAAGCTCGTGCCGGAGGTGCTGCGCGAGATCCGGATTCCGGCGCTCGACCTCAAGACGCTGCGAGTGGAGAACAAGACGATCAACGAGCGCATTCGCGAGGTCATTGACGCCGCCAACTCCGAGAAGGCGCGCATCGAGGAGAAGGCGGAAGAGCGGATCGACAAGATTCTCCAGCCCGACGAGCTCCCGCCGGGCGTCATCCAGCTGGTGAAAGTGTACCTGGCCGAGAAGCGGAAGGTGTCAGTGGGCGACAAGATGGCGGGCCGGCACGGCAACAAGGGGATCGTTGCCCGGATCGTGCCGGAGGAAGACATGCCCTTCCTGCCCGACGGCCGTCCGGTGGACATCGTGCTCAACCCGCTGGGTGTGCCAAGCCGCATGAACATCGGGCAGATCCTGGAAACGCACTTGGGATGGGCGGCGAAGATTCTGGGCTTCTATGCCAAGACGCCGGTCTTCCAGGGGGCGAACGAGCGCGAGATCGGGCTCCTGATGAAGCTGGCGGGCGTCACGTGGGCGCGCGCGGCGCTGGGGCTCGCGGCACCGCTTCAGCCGATTACCGATGAGGATGTGCGCGCGATTCTGGTGGACATCCGTCCATCGAGTGGAGAGGCCGAGGGGCATGTGAACCTCAAGGAGGCGACACTCAACGACCTCGCCGGGCGGAGCATGTCGCAGGAGACGCGCGACATCTTCCATCGCATTCGCGATTTCCTGTCGAGCACCGCCAAGGAGCTGGCGCAGCGCGAGGCGGATGAGATCCAGCATCAGGTCGCCTTCCACACCGCCGAGCTGGCGTCGGATGGGGCGGAACGGCAGCCGGAGTACAAGGCGGCGCTCAAGCAGCTCGAGAAGCTCGCGGAGCGCTCGGCGGCCGACATGCTCGAGTACCACGAGCTGCCGGCGCTGGCGAGCATGCTGGGGCCCAAGTCGGACGCGGATGTCGACACGGCCGCGTCGGAGATCATGCGGCTGGCGGGGCTCACGCCGACGGGCAAGGTGGCGCTGCGCGATGGACGAACGGGTGAGCCTTTCGCGAGCCCGGTTACAGTGGGCGAGATCTACATGCTGAAGCTCTCCCACCTCGTGGACGACAAGATTCACGCCCGGAGCATCGGTCCGTACTCGCTCGTGACGCAGCAGCCGCTGGCGGGGAAGGCCCAGTTCGGCGGGCAGCGGTTCGGCGAGATGGAGGTGTGGGCGCTCGAGGCATACGGCGCCGCGCACACGCTGCAGGAAATTCTGACCGTGAAGAGCGACGACGTGAACGGCCGCAGCCGCGTGTACGAGGCGATCGTCAAGGGGCAGAATCTGCCCGAGCCCGGCATTCCGGAATCCTTCAACGTACTCGTGAAGGAGCTCCAGGCGCTGGGGATCTGGGTGGACATGGGTGCGAAGAGTGACGGATTGAACGGCAACGGCACCGGAGAGGAGTAGCGCATGATTGATTTTCGTAGCGTCCGCGAGGCAAGCGCGGCGAGCTTCGACTACATTCGGGTTCGGATTGCCTCGCCCGAGGAGATCCGCGGTCCCAAGGATCCCAAGGAGCGGGAGCGGCTGGAGATGTCCGGCCTCCGCACCTGGTGGTCGTGGGGCGAGGTGACCAAGCCGGAGACCATCAACTACCGCTCGTTCAAGCCGGAGAAGGACGGGCTGTTCTGCGAGCGCATCTTCGGCCCCGTGAAGGACTGGGAGTGTCACTGCGGGAAGTACAAGCGCATCCGGTATCGGGGCGTGATCTGCGACCGGTGCGGCGTGGAGGTCACGCTCTCGCGCGTCCGGCGCGTCCGCATGGGGCACATCGAGCTGGCCGTGCCCGTGGCGCACATCTGGTTCTTCAAGACACTCCCCAGCCCCATGGGGAATCTGCTCGATGTCACGCTCCGTGACCTCGAGAAGATCGTCTACTACTCGAACTACATCGTCATCGATCCGGGCACGCAGGACGTGCAGATGCACCAGCTACTGGATGAGGACGAGTTCCTGGCACTGCGCGACAAGGCGAAGCAGGAGGGGGACGAGGCGTTCAAGGCGGACATCGGAGCGCCCGCGGTGCGGGAGATGCTCCGTCGCTTGGATGTCGACAAGACGTCCGAAGAGTTGCGCGCGGCGGTGGCGGTGGAGACCTCGCAGCATCGCAAGAAGCAGATGCTCAAGCGGCTCAAGATCATCGACGCATTCCGCAATTCTGGGGACGCGGGCGGCGTGCGCAACCGGGCCGAGTGGATGATTCTGGACGTGGTGCCGGTGATCCCACCGGATCTGCGCCCGCTGGTGCCGCTGGATGGCGGCCGGTTCGCCACGAGCGATCTGAACGACCTGTATCGCCGCGTGATCAACCGGAACAACCGGCTGCAGAAGCTCATCATGCATCGGGCGCCGGAGGTCATCCTGCGCAACGAGAAGCGCATGCTGCAGGAGGCGGTCGACGCCCTGTTCGACAACGGGCGGCGCTCGAAGGCCATCCGTGGCCGCGGCAAGCGTCCGCTCAAGTCGCTCTCGGACATGCTGAAGGGGAAGCAGGGGCGATTCCGGCAGAACCTGCTGGGCAAGCGCGTGGACTACTCCGGGCGCTCGGTCATCGTGGTGGGCCCGGAGCTCAAGCTGCACCAGTGCGGGCTGCCGAAGGCCATGGCGCTGGAGCTGTTCAAGCCGTTCATCATCCACAAGCTGGTGGACAAGGGGATCGCCGAGACGGTCAAGCGCGCCAAGAAGATCGTGGAGCGCGAATCGCCGGAGGTGTTCGAGATCCTCGAAGAGATCATCAAGGACCACCCGGTGCTGCTGAACCGGGCGCCGACGCTGCACCGGCTGGGCATCCAGGCATTCGAGCCGGTGCTGGTGGAAGGGAAGGCCATCCGCATCCACCCGCTGGTGTGCGCCGCGTTCAACGCGGACTTCGACGGCGATCAGATGGCGGTGCACGTACCGCTCTCGTTCGAGGCGCAGCTCGAGGCGCGTGTCCTCATGCTGTCGTCGAACAACATCCTCAAGCCCTCTGACGGCCGCCCGGTGGCGGAGCCGAGCCAGGACATCGTGCTCGGCTGCTACTTCCTCACCAAGGCGCCGCTGGACTTCGAGGCGCGCGTGAAGGAGGCCCCGTGCTTCACCTCGATGGCCGAGGTGGAGATGGCGCTGGCCCTGTCGCGCCTCACGTATCAGACGCCCATTCGTTTTCTGGTGGAGGACGGCGGGGGCAAGCGGTGGGAGGGGACCACCGTCGGGCGCGTGCTGTTCAACAGCATCGTTCCGACGACGATCGGCTTCCAGAACCGCGAGATGAAGAAGCGGGCGCTTTCGGAACTGGTCTTCGAGGCGTACCGGCAGGAGGGGCTGGCGAGCACGGTGCAGTTCCTCGACCGGCTCAAGGAGTTTGGCTTCCGCTATGCCACCATGGGCGGGGTGTCGATCGGGATCGAGGACCTGGAGATTCCGGCCGATAAGGCGACGCTGCTGGATGAGGCGGAGGCGCGGGTGGAGCGGTTCCAGCGCGCGTACCAGACGGGCAACATCACCAACGGCGAGCGCTACAACAAGGTGATCGACACCTGGACGCACGCCAACAACGATGTGGCCGACGCGATGGTGAAGGCCATGCGCGAGTCGAAGAACGGCTTCAATCCGGTGTTCATGATGTTCGACTCCGGCTCGCGTGGGAGCCGCGACCAGATCCGCCAGCTGGCGGGAATGCGCGGGCTCATGGCCAAGCCGCAGAAGAAGCTCACCGGTGGGATCGGCGAGATCATCGAGAGCCCCATCAAGTCGAACTTCCGCGAAGGGCTCTCGGTGCTCGAGTACTTCATTTCGACGCACGGCGCGCGGAAGGGTCTGGCCGACACGGCGCTCAAGACCGCCGATGCCGGGTACCTCACGCGCCGCCTGGTGGACGTCGCGCAGGATGTGACGATCACCGAGGAGGACTGCGGGACGATTCTGGGGCTGGAGGTCGGCGCGCTCAAGGAAGGGGAGGATGTGATCGAGCCCCTGTCCGAGCGCATCGTCGGCACGGTAGCCGCCGAGGACGTGGAGGACCCGCACGAGATTGACGAAGGCGGGCGGCGCTTGCTGTTGGCGGAGGCGGGGCAGCTCATCGACGAGGAGCGGGCGCGGGCTATTGAGGACGCGGGGATCGAGACGGTGCGTATTCGTTCCGTCCTCACCTGCGAGGCCAAGCGCGGACTCTGCCGCATGTGCTACGGGCGCAACCTGGCCACCATGCAGATGGTGGATCTGGGCGAGGCCGTGGGTATTCTGGCCGCACAGTCCATTGGCGAGCCGGGCACGCAGCTCACGCTGCGCACCTTCCACATCGGTGGCACCGCCGCGCGTATTGCGGAGCAGACGGCGCGGAAGTCGAAGGTGGCGGGGATCGTGGAGTACGGCGAGCGGCTGGCGTACGTCACCAATCCGGAGGGGCAGCGCATCGTCACCTCCTACGAAGGCGAGATCACTATCCGGGCCTCGGCGGAGCCGAATGCCGCGGTGGTGTCGCGCTTCCAGGTTCCGCTGGGCGCGTTCCTCATGGTGCCCGATGGCGCCGAGATCAAGCGCGATGCGGTGGTGTTCACGTGGGATCCCTACACCACGCCGATCATCGCGGACGTGGAGGGACGGATCAACTTCGTGGACCTGGTGGAGGAGGAATCGGTCTCCGAGGAGCTGGACGAGCTTACCGGGCTCCGGCAGCGCGTGGTGATCGAGGACCGCGAGAAGCGGCTGCACCCGCATATCGAGATCGTGCACGAGAAGGGCGGGAAGGAGAAGCGTGTGCGCGACTTCGTCATCCCGGTTGGCGCGCAGCTCACCGTGGAGGACGGCAATCAGATCTCGGCGGGGACCATCCTGGCCAAAATCAGCCGCGAGGCGTACAAGACGCGCGATATCACGGGCGGTCTGCCGCGCGTGGCGGAGTTGTTCGAGGCGCGCCGGCCGAAGGACCCGGCCACGATCTCGGAGATCGACGGCGTGGTGCGCTTTGGTGAGATCAAGCGCGGCAAGCGCGAGATCTTCGTGCAGCCGCTGCGCATGCTGGACGACGGCACCACGGTGCTGGACGACCAGCAGGAGCCGCAGTTGTACGAGGTGCCGGCGGGCAAGCACCTGCGCGTGCACGAGGGTGACCGCGTGCGCGCCGGCGACCGGTTGAGCGAGGGCCCGGTGAATCCGCACGACATTCTGCGGATCAAGGGACCGCGCGCCGTGCAGGAATACCTGCTCAACGAAGTGCAGGAGGTCTACCGGCTGCAGGGCGTGAAGATCAACGACAAGCACATTGGCGTGATCGTCAAGCAGATGCTGCAGAAGATCCGCATCATCGATCCCGGCGATACGGAATTCCTGGAAGGGGAGCACGTGGACAAGGGCGTCTTCCGCGACGTGAACGAGCGGACGATGCGGAAGGGGCAGTCGCCGGCCACGTCCGAGCCACTCCTGTTGGGCATCACGAAGGCGAGCTTGACGACGCAGTCGTTCATCTCGGCGGCGAGCTTCCAGGAGACCACGCGGGTGCTGACCGACGCGGCCATTCGCGGCGCGAAGGACGATCTGCTAGGCCTGAAGGAGAACATCATCATCGGCCATCTGATTCCGGCGGGGACGGGGATGTATCGGTATCAGGAGGTGGAGATCGAGGGGCTGGAGGCACCGGCGCCCGAGATCACGGGAGAGGTGCTGCCGGAGATGATCTTCGCTCCGCTGCCGACGGGGGATGGGGAAGGCGAGGAGGTCGCGCTGCCCAGCCTGGGCGCGCTGGGGGCCTCGAGCTCCAGCGAGCAGGAGTAGAGAGAAGACGTTGATGCCGTAACCGCGAGCCCGGTTGGCCAGCATGGCCAACCGGGCTCGCTGCGTTACCATTCCAGCCCGTGCTCGGCGAGTTGACAGTCCAGCCACTCGCGTCTACTTTTCGCAGTCTGTACCGCCCCGGCCGGGCGGCTCGTTTCGTACGACCCAGAGGTCATGCCGACTATCAATCAGCTCGTCCGGCGCAGCCGTCAGGACGTCGAGAAGAAGGAGAAGGCGCCCGCGCTCAAGGGGAACCCCCAGAAGCGTGGCGTTTGCACGCGTGTGTATACCACCACGCCCAAGAAGCCGAATTCCGCGCTCCGCAAGGTCGCGCGCGTGCGGCTCACGAACGGCTTCGAGGTGACCGCGTACATTCCGGGTGAAGGGCACAACCTGCAGGAGCACTCGATCGTGCTCATCCGCGGGGGGCGCGTGAAGGACCTGCCGGGCGTGCGCTATCATATCATCCGCGGAACGCTGGATGCGTCGGGGGTGAACGGGCGCAATCAGAGCCGGTCCAAGTATGGGGCCAAACGCCCGAAGGGCAGTGGCCCAGGAGGAAGGAAGTGAGTCGCCGCCAGAAGGCCATCAAGCGCCCGATCCTCCCCGACGCGCGCTACGACAGCCAGACCGTCTCCAAGTTCATCAATACGATCATGCTCGCGGGAAAGAAGTCGCTCGCCGAGCGGATCTTCTATGCCGCCATGGACATCGTGGAGTCGCGCACCGGGCAGACGGGCGTCAACGTCTTCAAGCAGGGGCTGCAGAACCTCAAGCCGGTGGTGGAGGTGAAGAGCCGCCGTGTGGGCGGCGCCACCTATCAGGTGCCGGTCGAGGTTCGGCCGGAGCGCCGCACGGCGCTCGCCATGCGTTGGCTCATGCTCTACTCGCGGCAGCGCAACGAGAAGTCAATGGCGGAGAAGCTTGCGGGGGAGATCATCGCCGCGTCCAAGGGCGAGGGGAACGCCGTCAAGAAGAAAGAGGACACCCACCGCATGGCGGAGGCGAACAAGGCGTTCGCGCACTATCGCTGGTAACGCCGCATTCGGCTGTCGAAATGCATTGGACCCCGCCTGGCGCCCCAGCGCCAGGCGGGGTCGCTCGTTCTGTGGCGCTCTCGCTGTATATGGTGTAGTGTAGTCGCGTCATCATGCTGCGCGCCCGGGTCGCGTGGCGCGTCCGGGGGACGGAACGCGGGCCGGAAGCGCGCGAGCGGGCGGGTGTTGCTGGCATAAACGATGCGCCTGCCGCGCAGTGCTTGGGAAGGTCAGGTGCGCGGATTGTCATTGAGAGGATTGATGCTGCCTGTCGCAAATCCAAAGGTCATCTATCGCGCGTTATCCGAAGGGGCGGTGCTCCTATCCACGGCCGACGAGGTCTACTTCGGCCTCAATGAGGTCGGCGCACGCATCTGGGAGCATCTGCCGCCGGTGACACACACGCTCGAGGAGCTATGCACCGCCGTCCATGCGGCCTATCCGGAGGCGGATCTGGAGACCATCCGGACGGATACCGTGGAGCTTCTCGCGGAGCTTGCCGAGCATGGGTTGGTGGTGCAGAACACGGCGATGCCGGGAGAGGGGCAGGGTGTCAGGAACATTGCTGCGGAAGCTGGTCAGACTGAGCCTCGCTGAGTGGGGCGAGCTGCTGGTGGCGCAGCGCGCGCTTATCTGGGCGCAGCTGCTCGTCTGGACGCGGCCCACCGGGCGGCTCGTCTCGCGTGCCGATGCTGCCGGAGATTCGCTGCCGGCTGAGCCGCTCGATCCGCGGGCGTACCGGCTGGCGCTGGCGGTAGGGCGAGCGGCCGAGCATGGGCTTTTTCGTCCGCTGTGCTTGGTGCGTGCCGTCGCTCTGCATCGCCTGCTCGAAGCACGGCAGATTCGCGGCAGTCGCATCCGGATCGGCGTGCGCCAGGCCGGGGGGCGCTTCCTCGCCCACGCCTGGGTGGAGCACGGCGCAGTAGTGCTGGGTGACGTGGAAAGCCACACCAGGCGCTTTACGCAGCTGGCCGATGTACACCTGATGGACGCGAAATGAGCGCGGGCCTCGGCGTCCGCGCATCCGCGCGCGGCAATGTGTTGCATCCCGGGCCGCCACACGGAGGGAGCGGAGGGAGCATGGTGCGATGAGTCATGCCGCCACGCCGGCCATCCCCTCGTCGACCGTCTCGGCGCGCCCGACCTTGGACACGCAGGCTCCGGCGGTGCGGATCGCCGGACTCACCAAGCGCTTTCCGGAGCGGCGCCCCTGGCGGGAGCTCCTCCTGCATCCGCGGCAGGGCCGTCAGGTTGCCGTCCTGCGCAACGTGACCATCGATATCGCGCGTGGCGAGTTTTTTGGGCTCCTCGGCCCGAACGGCGCGGGCAAGACGACGCTGTTCAAGACGCTGGCTACGCTCATCCTGCCGGACGAAGGGAATGTGTCTGTTGCGGGCCACGACGTGGTGCACCAGCCGGCTGCCGTGCGGCGCGCCCTGGCGCCCGTGATCGCGGACGAACGAAGCCTGTACTGGCGCCTCACCGCCCGGGCGAATCTTGCACTCTTCGCCGCGCTGCAGGGGTTGCGGGAGCCGCTGGCGAGTGAGCGTGTGGACGAGCTGCTGGCGGTGGTGGAGCTGTTGGACGTCGGTGAGAAGATGGTCGGGGCATTCTCGTCGGGGATGAAGCAACGGTTGCTGATCGCCCGCGCGCTGCTGGCGCGGCCGCAGGTGCTCCTGCTGGACGAGCCGACTCGAAGCCTCGATCCGCTCTCCGCCCGGGCGCTACGCCGATTCCTGCGGGCGGAGATTTCGGAGCGGCAGGGATGCACCGTGCTCCTCGCCACGCATAATGCGGAAGAGGCGCTGGAGCTCTGCGATCGGGTGGCCGTGCTCGACCACGGCCGATTACTCGCCTCCGGGTCCACCGATGCGTTGGCCGCGGAGCTGGGGGATGAGCGCTATCGCGTGTGGACGCGAGATCCGGAGCACCCGAGCTGGCGTGCGCTCACCGAGCAGGGGGCGATCGGTGCGCCGGTCACGGCGGGCGTGGAGGAGGATGGATGGGTGCGCGTCGAGATGGAGATCTCGGGCGGCCTCGACCGGGCCGCGCACGTCGTGGCGTTTCTCGCCTGCCAGGGCGTGGCGGTGGCGCGCTTCGAGCGTATCACGCTCTCACTCGCCGACCTCATCGAGCGGATCGTGGCGCGGAGCCACGACGCAGCGCCGATGGAGGACGACGCGCATGCGTGAAGCCTTCGCGCTCGTACGCGCGAGCTGGTTCAGCGCCACCAGCTACCGGCTGAACATGGTCATGTCGCTGGCGGCGCTGCTGGTCTCCGTTGTCCCACTCTATTTCATCACGCACGCGCTGCAACCGGTCATGGCCAACGCCATCAAGACGCAGGGGGGGCAGTACTTCGGCTTTCTCCTGGTGGGTATGGTCGCGTTTTCCTTCGTGACGGTGGCGGTGAACGGCCTGGCGGGCGCCGTGCGGACGGGCATCAGCACGGGGACGCTGGAAGCGCTCCTGGCAACCCGGGCCTCGCTGCCATCGCTGTTGAGCGGGCTCATGGGATACGGCTTCCTCTGGACGGGGTTGCGCGGGGTGCTGCTGCTGGCCGCTGGCGTGCTCTTCGGTGCACACGTGGCGCTGGTGGGCGTGCCGGCGTCGGTGCTGGTGCTGGTGCTGCTTATCCTCTCGTACGTGCCGTTCGGCATTCTGGGAGCCGCGCTGGTACTTGCGTTCAGGACAACGGGCCCCATACTCACCGGAGTGCTGTCCGCTTCGGCGTTGCTGGGTGGCGTATATTATCCCACGCATGTGATTCCATCGTGGATCCGCAGCCTGTCCGACGCGGTGCCGCTTACCTACGGGCTGCGCGCGCTCCGCCGGACGCTCCTGGAGGGCGCATCGCTTCGCGCCGTCGCACCGGACCTCCTCATTCTCACTGCCTTCGTGATCGTCCTGATGAGCCTCGCCGTCGTGGCGCTGGCGTTCGCGCTCCGCTACGCCCGGCGTGCCGGCACGCTTGCCCAGTACTGACGCCGCCATGGTGCCCCCCGCGCTCGCATCGCTTTCGCCGGAAGCGCGGCTTGTGCTGCTCAGCGCCGGCGGTTCGGCACACGATCCGGAGATGCGCGTCCTCCTCGCTGGCGGGCTCGATTGGGGGAAGGTGCTCGTGCTGGCGCAGCGCGAGCGGGCGCTGGCCATCCTCTGGGCGCGGGTGAATCGGCTGGGCCATGCACTGATCCCGGACGAGACGGCGGTGCAACTGCAGCGGATGGCTCTCGTGTCGGAGTTCACCCTTCTCCAGCTGGAGCAGCGGCTTGGCGAGGTGCTGAGCACGCTCGATGGCGCGGGGATATCCGTGGTTCTGCTCAAGGGTGCGGCGCTCGCCGTCTCCGTGTACGCAGCGTTCTCGCAACGTCCCATGGCGGACATCGACCTGCTGCTGGAGCCGGCCCGGGCCCTTGACGCGCAGCGGCTGCTCGTGGCTCGTGGCTGGGCCTGGGATGCCGATGAGGCGCTGCAAACGTTCTACGACGGGCATCACCACCTCCCGCCCATGTACCGCGCGAAAGGGAGTGGGGCGGGGGCGTGCCTGGAGCTGCATACGGCGCTCTTCTTCGAGGGCCATCCATTTTTGCTGTCGGGCGATGACATTCGCGAGCGCGCGCATCCCGTGCACGTCGGCCGTGGCATGGCGCTGGTACCGGCGCCGGTCCACCAGCTTCTGCATCTCTGTCTGCACTTCGCCTGGTCGCACGGCATGACGGCGGGCGCGTGGCGCACCTTCCGCGACATGCAGGCGCTCATCGCGACCGATCAGATCGTGTGGCGGGAGCTGGTGGAGATGGCGCGCGCGACACGGGGCGGGAGCTGCTGCTACTGGAGCTTCAGGCTGGCGCGCGACCTGTTGGGCGTGGCGGTGCCAGAGGACGTGTTGCAGGCGCTCCGGCCGCCCCAGCCTGAATACGTGCTGCGCCGCGTGGAACAGCACTTTCTCTACCATCTCCTGCCCACGGAGGGGCTGTGTCCGTCCGTGCGGGTGGCGCGGCGCATGTGGACGGCGGGCATCTGCCCTGAGTGGAGCGGGCACGGCGCGGTGCGGCCGTGGGATCGGAGCCCGATCTTCCCCAACCCGGCTCGCGCGGCGACGGGAGTGCGCAAGGTCGTGCAGCACGTGGCGAACGCGCGTGGATGGGCGCGCTACATCCGCGCCATCGTGCGTCCGGCGCCGCTGTCCAGCTAGCATCGCACCGGATCGCGCGTGCGCACGCGCTGTGTGGTGCGCGTGCTGTTGACTTCCGCTCGTACCACGGTACATTTCACAGGCTGCACCGGGACAGGTCATCGAGGATACCCGGCAGCAGACAAGCAGACGCCGAGGGCGCAGCCCTGGGCGCGCCCATGGGTCCCCACTCGCGCAGCAGCGGCGGGTGCACCCGGCGGCAGCGGATGGATACCGATCCCGCGCGATCGCGGGGTGCTGGTCCACCCGTTTTTTTGCTGGATTTTCCTGGGACGTCCGCGCGTTGGGGATCGAGACAGCTATGGCACGCACAACACCGCTCGACCGGTATCGCAATATCGGCATCATGGCGCACATCGATGCCGGAAAGACGACGACCACCGAGCGCATTCTGTACTATACCGGCAAGAACTACAAGATCGGTGAGGTCCATGATGGCGCTGCCACCATGGACTGGATGGAGCAGGAGCAGGAGCGCGGTATCACGATCACGTCGGCCGCGACCACGTGCTTCTGGCCGCGCCGTGGCACCGAGTATCGCATCAACATCATCGACACGCCGGGCCATGTCGACTTCACGGTGGAGGTGGAGCGCTCGCTCCGCGTGCTCGATGGGGCCGTCACGCTGCTCGACTCCGTCGCCGGCGTGGAGCCGCAGACGGAGACGGTATGGCGGCAGGCGGACCGGTACGCGGTGCCCCGCCTCATCTTCTGCAACAAGATGGATCGCGTGGGTGCGGACTTCGAGCGGTGCGTGGCGATGATCCGCCACCGGCTGAGCTCGCGCGCCTATCCCCTCCAGCTGCCGATGGGCTCGGGCGAGCTGTTCACGGGCCACATCGACGTGTTGCGCCGCGTAGCGGTCGTGTTCGACGAGGCGACGTTGGGGAAGACGTTCGTCGAGGAGCCGGTGCCCGAGGCGTACGTCGCGGCTGTGGAAGAGGCGCGCCGCGCGGCCGTCGAGGCTGCCGTCGAACACGACGAGGAGCTGTTGGAGAAGTACCTCGGCGGCGAGGAGCTCACCGACGACGAGATCCGCCGCGCCATCCGCGGGGCGACCGTGGCCGGGCTGTTCGTGCCCGTGTTGTGCGGCGCATCGTTCAAGAACAAGGGCGTGCAGGCGCTCCTCGATGCGGTGATCGACTATCTCCCCGGGCCGCTGGACGTGCCGCCGATCAAGGGGCACCTGCCGCACCACGACGAGACGTTCGCGGAGCGTCCGGTGTCGGATGAGGCGCCCTTCGCGGCGCTCGCGTTCAAGATCGCCACCGATCCGTATGTCGGAAAGCTGACGTTCTTCCGTGTGTACTCGGGAACGCTCAAGGCCGGGTCGTACGTCTACAACTCGACCAAGGACAAGCGGGAGCGCGTCGCGCGGCTGCTGCAGATGCACTCCAACAAGCGCGAGGAGATCGAGGAGGTGCGTGCCGGCGATATCGCCGCGGCCATCGGTCTCAAGGACACGCGCACCGGTGACACGCTGGCGGACGAGGGCCAGCCCGTCATTCTGGAGGCGATGAAGTTCCCGGCGCCTGTGATCGACGTTGCCATCGAGCCGAAGACCAAGGCCGACCAGGACAAGCTGGCGATCGCGCTGCAGAAGCTGGCCGAGGAAGATCCCACGTTCCGGGTGCACACCGATTCGGAGACCGCGCAGACGATCATCTCCGGCATGGGTGAGCTGCACTTGGAGATCATCGTCGACCGCATGCAGCGCGAGTTCAAGGTGGATGCGAATATCGGCCGCCCGCAGGTGGCCTATCGCGAAACCATCCGGAAGCGCGTCGAAAAGGTCGAAGGCAAGTTCATACGGCAGTCCGGTGGGAAGGGACAGTACGGCCACGTAGTCATCAACATGGAGCCGGGTGAAGCCGGCACGGGCTTCGTGTTCGAAGACAAGATCGTGGGCGGCGTGATTCCGCGGGAGTTCATCGGCCCGGTGGAGCAGGGGATCAAGGAGGCCATGGAGACGGGTGTCCTGGCCGGCTACCCGGTGGTGGACATCAAGGTGCAGCTCATCTACGGGTCGTACCACGATGTGGACTCGAGCGAGATGGCGTTCAAGATCGCGGGCTCCATGGCGTTCAAGGAGGCGGCCAAGCGGGCGTCGCCCGTGCTCCTGGAGCCGATCATGAACGTCGAGGTGGTCTGTCCGGCGGATTACATGGGGGATATCCTGGGCGATCTCTCGTCGCGCCGGGGCAAGATCGGCGGGATGACGCAGCGCGGCGAGGCGCAGGTGATCGGCGCGAGCGTTCCCCTGTCGGAGATGTTCGGCTACTCCACCACACTGCGTTCGCAGTCGCAGGGGCGGGCGGTGTACTCCATGGAGTTCAGCCACTACGAGGAAGTGCCGAAGAGCAAGGCGGACGAGATCATTAATAAGGTGAAGGCGTAGAGCGGCGAGGGGAGGCAGGGGAGTCGGGAATCGGGTGAGGCAGGGCGGGTCCCGCGCCCGCAGGCCGGGTCCCGCGCCCCGCCTCCCGCGTCGCGGCACAGGGAACTTTCCACACTCAGGAACTGGGTCTCATGGCGAAGGCGAAGTACGAGCG
>DASUKA010000084.1:0-6594 GCA_036278935.1 Gemmatimonadaceae bacterium | reverse complement strand
CACAGCGACAGCGGCGTGCTGGACATCTGGCGGGTTGGGGTCAGGTCTTGAACCGTGACTCACGGGTCAATCTCACCCCAACGGGCGCTACGGTAGCAGCCGGAAGCCGTCCGCGTGCCGTGGCCGGATGAGCGTGAAGTGGCTCCGGTCCGTCGTCAGGAGACTGAGGACGCGCAGGCGCTCAGCCATGGCCGCCACGGTCGCATCGACGAAGCCGAGCGGCGTGTCGCTGTAGACCGCCATGATGGCGGCGGCGCGCGATGTCCTCATCGAGCAGCGCCTCGACGGTGAACTCCCCCGCCGCCACGGCGCGTGTGAACTCGAGCTCGGCCAGCGCGCCCAGCCGGCGGGCGAGAAGGTAGGTGATCTCCGGGAGCACGGTGACCGGCACGAGCACGTGCTCGCGCGTCCGCTCCCACCACGAGCGGACGCGCGCGTGCCAGGCGTCGTCGCGATCCATGAGCGCGTAGAGTACGCCGGTATCGGCGATGGCGGTCACCCGTGCGGCTCCGTCCAGAGCAACTCGTCCACACGCTCGGAGGTGTCGCTCGCGCCGCTGGCAAAGCGGCCGGTGACGCTGGGGAGCTGGCCGCCGGCGTGGGCGGTACCGGACACGTAGGCGGCAAGCGCTTCGCGGACGACCGCGGCAAAGCTCTTTCCCTCCTGCCGCGCGCGGCGCCGGGCCTGGCGGAGCAAATCGGAATCGACGAAGATGGTGGTGCGTTCCATGGCATATATATTACTCGCCATATATGCCGTAGGCGAGGGGGCGAGGAGGCGGCGGAGGATCGCACCACCACGGACGCTCTGGCCAGCGCATGCGCGATTGGATACAATATGCAAGTGTTTCACCGTGCTCCATCCGATAATGGGGGCGCTGGCCACCGGCCCCCAAGGTAGATGCAACCATGCGCCACGAACTCTCCGCCGCAGCGCCCGCGCCCCCATCCGCCCGCACGCGCGCCATCCTGATCAGCCTCCTCGCCGTGGCTGCGGCCGCACTCGCCGCGCCGGTGCCCGCCATCGCGCAGGGGATCACTCCGCGCTACTACGCCGGCATGCGCTGGCGATCGATCGGACCCTACCGCGCGGGCAACGTCTACGCCGTCGCCGGCATCCCGGGCAACCCCGCCATCTACTATCTGGGCCTCCCCGAGGGCGGCGTCTGGAAGACCACGGATGGCGGGACGGTGTGGAAGCCGGTCTTCGACGCCGAGCATGTGGCGTCCATCGGCGCCGTGGTGGTGGCGCCCTCCAACCCCAACGTTGTCTACGTCGGTACGGGCGACCCCACGGGGTGGTCGTTCACGCCGGGCAACGGGATGTACAAGTCCACCGATGCCGGCGCGACGTGGCAGCACATCGGCCTCGAGAAGACGCTCTATATCACCTCGCTCGTCGTTGATCCCCACAACCCGGACATCGTGCTGGCCGCCTCGCTGGGCGCGCGGCGCGGCGGCGTGAACAGCGCGCGCGGCGTGTATCGCAGCACGGATGGCGGCCGCAGTTGGACGCACGTGCTCTACCTGGATGCCTACACCGGCGTGTCCAACATGTCGTACGACTACGCCGATCCGCGCGTGATCTACGCCGTCTTCCAGCGCAGCGCGTTCGGGCTTTCGCCCGCGCAGCGGGATTCGCTGAAGCCGCTGGGCAGCGGCATCTACAAATCCACCGACGAGGGCGTCACCTGGCACGCGGTGGCCGGCCACGGCCTCCCCACCGCCGCGCGCGGCTTCGAGGTGGCGACCGCTTCAGGCACGCATGGCCAGCGCGTGTACGCGGAAGCGCAGGGCGCGGGTCGGGATGCCGGTGGTCTCTACCGCTCCAATGACGGCGGCGCCACCTGGTCGCTGGGCACCAGGCAGATTCTGAGCGCCGGCGGTCTCATCTACGTCGATCCGAAGAATCCGGACGTCCTCTACCTGATGGGCACCGCGGTCTATCGTTCAGACGACGGCGGGCATCACTTCATCGCCTACAAGGGCTCGCCGGGCGGCGACGATCCACGCGATCTGTGGATCGATCCCACCAACTCGCAGCGGATGCTCATGGGCGTGGACCAGGGCCCCACCATCACGATGGACGGCGGCAAGACGTGGACCCCGTGGTACAACATCCCCAACGGGCAGTTCTACCGCGTGTCCACCGACCATCACTTTCCGTATCGCGTGTGCGCGCCGCAGCAGGACAGCGGCACCGCCTGCGTGCTGAGCCGCAGCGATTTCGGCGAGATCCGCATCAAGGACTGGGCATCGGTGGGCGGTTTCGAGGACGGCTACATCGTGGTCGATCCGCTCAACGATCGCTGGGTCTACACACAGGGATGGTATCACGTGCTGCGGCGCTACGACCGGAAGACGGGGCAGGTGGCGGTGCTGTACACCCCCACGCCGGATGATCGCTTTGGCGGCGCGCCGCCGCTGGCCTTCTCGCCGCAGGATCCCCACACGCTGTACATGGGGGCGCAGTACGTGCTGGCCTCGAGCGACGGCGCCCGCACGTGGCGCCACGTGAGCCCCGACCTCACCGCGCGGCCCCGCGCCGCACGCGCCGGCCGGAGCGCGCCAACCGGCCGCCGCCGCGGACCGTCCATCCAGACGCTGGCGCCGTCGCCCGTGAGGGCCGGCGAGATCTGGGTGGGAACGAGCAACGGGCTGATCCAGCTCACACGCGATGGCGGCGCGCACTGGACGAACGTCACGCCCACCAGGCTCGGGCCCCGCTCGGCGGTCAACATCGTCGAGCCCTCGCACCGGAGCGCGGGCACCGCTTACGCCGCGGTGGATGAGGCGGGCGACGACCACCCGCACATCTACCGCACCACTGATTTCGGACAGCACTGGACGGAGATCGTGGCGGGGTTGCCCGATGACGCTCTGGTGCGCGTGGTGCGTGAGGATCCGGCGGATCCCACCCTGCTCTATGCCGGCACCGTCACCGGCGCCTGGGTCTCCTTTGACGCCGGCGACCACTGGCAGTCGCTGCAGCTCAATCTTCCCACCACCGTCGTGAGCGACATGGATGTCCACGGCAACGACCTGGTGATCTCCACCTACGGCCGAGGCCTCTGGATTCTGGATGACGTGACGCCGCTCAGGCAGCTGCACACGGTGATGACCGCGTCGTCGAACGCGTACCTCTATCAGCCCGAGCACGCGTACCGAGTGCGCTGGGACAACATCCAGGATACGCCGCTGCCGCCCGAAGTGCCGGCCGGGCAGAATCCGCCCGAGGGCGCGATCATCGACTACTACCTGAAGACGCCGGCCTCCGGCCCGGTGACACTCTCGGTGTACGACGCGCAGCACCATCTCGTGCGGCGCTACTCGAGCATCGCTCCGCCGCCTGATACTTCGCCGCCGAACATCCCGATGTACTGGTTCAAGCCGCCCATCGTGCTGAGCACCGCCGCCGGGATGCACCGTGTTGCCTGGGACCTGCGCTATCCGCCGCCGGCGGCGCTCCCCTACGGCTACTACGGCAATCTGCTGGATTACACCGAATACACGCTGAACTCGCACGCCATTGAGGGGGAAACGCCGCGCATCGAGCCCGTCGGCCCGCTGGTGGTGCCGGGGACGTATCGCGTGGAGTTGCGCGTGGGCGGACAGACGTACACGCAGTCGCTCACCGTCGTGAACGATCCGCGCGAATCCGTGTCGCAGCACGTGCTGGACGCGCAAACGCAGTTCGAGCGGCGGATGATGGCTGGCATGGCCGTGAGCACCCAGGAGTTCAACCGGCTGCAAGCATTGCGCGACGCGCTGGCCGCCGACGAATCGCGAGCCAAGGGACAGTCGCGGAGCGCACAGCTGCTGGCGGCCGCGCACGCGCTGGAGCAGAAGGCGTCCGCTCTGGCCGACGGACCCAATGGCGGCTTCGGGCCGGCCAACCGCGACCTCGTGCGTCACCTGGACGACATGGAGTTCGGCGATGTGGAGCCCACCGCCAGCGACCTGGCGGCCGCCAAGGTGAGCTGTCAGGAGATCGACAACGCGCTGGCTGGGGTGCAGCGGTTGCGGGCGACCGATGTACCGAAGGTGAACGCGCTGCTGGCGAAAGCAGGGCTCCCCGCGCTCCCCGCCGCGGCGAATGCGGACCCGCCCGCGTGCAGCATCGGCTCCGGGGGAGCGCCGTAGGCGGGTCGCGGCGGGAAGGGGTTGGCGGGCTCGCTTGACAGGAGGGTGGCCGCTGCGCTGTATGATGGCATCATCGCTCGCATCATCGTTGCGCACTTTCACCCTCGGAGACCCCATGTCCATTGCCGAATCCCTCCTCCCGGAGTTCGACCACGAGATGGCCAGTACGCGCACGGCGCTCGAGCGCGCGAACCCCGACCGGCTCGGCTGGCAGCCGCACGAGAAGTCGATGAGCCTGGGCGAGCTCACGACCCACATCACAGATCTGGTCCGCTTCATCCCGAGCATCATCCACGAGGATGAGGTGAATCTCTATCCTCCGGGTGGCGAGCCGTTCGAAACGCAGGAGCCGTTTGCGTACGCCGAGATGCTCTCGCGCTTCGAGGCGAATGTGGCCGAGGCACGCACGGCGCTCGCGGGCGCCACGGACACGCAGCTCATGCAGGCGTGGACACTCAAGGCCGGCGACCATGACCTCGGCACGCTGCCCAAGGTCGCCGCGTATCGCTCCGTCGCCATGAATCATCTCATTCATCATCGCGGCCAGCTCATCGTCTACCTGCGTCTCACCGGCACCGCCGTACCCGGCCTGTATGGTCCATCGGCCGATGATCGCGAGCTGGCTGCTGCGAGCGCCCACGCGAGCTGAAGCGTCCCGATCGGGCGATCAGCCCGGACAGTGCGCCCTCGCCATCAGCTGCGACGTCGGTGGCGAGGGCGGCGAGTACAAGCACGCCGCATCAGTTGGCCCTCTCACTTTCGCATCCCATACGCCATGACCGCTCTTCATCCCGTTACTCCGCATCCCCCGGCTGGGCGGTGGGCCCGGCTGCTGACGCTCGCCGCGCTGGCCCTCGCCCTGCCGGCATGCACCTCTTCGCCCTCGTCGGGCTCGTCCTCCGCGACGGCGTCGGGTACCGACCCGCGCGTCGGGCTCAAGGCCGGGCTCTATGATGCCGGCACAGCCGCGGAGGGGCTCAAGCTCGTTGCCCACCAGAACAAGCCCGATATCTTCAAGCCAAACGAGCCGGGCGGGCTGCAGTACGCGAATTCCGATCTGGCCTTCGGAGGCGACTACGCGTATCAGGGCAACTTCAGCGGCTTGCAGATCTGGAACATCAGCAACCCCGCCTCACCCACGCTCGCGGCCGCCTATCCCTGCTTCACCGAGCAGGGCGATGTCTCGGTCGACGGCCACCTGCTCTTCGTCTCGGCGGAGAACACGAGGAGTCGGCTGGATTGCGGGATGCAGGGGGACACCGCGCGGGTGAGCAAGGCGCGCATGCTCGGCATCCGGATCTTCGATGTCTCCGACCCGGCGCACCCCAAGCAGGTGGCCGATGTGCAGACCTGCCGCGGCTCGCACACGCACACGCTCGTGCCCGACCCCGAAGACAAGGGCGTGGTCTACGTGTACGTGTCGGGGCTCGCGCGGGTGCGCTCGGCCAAGGAGATGCCGGGGTGCGAGAGCGGCGAGTTGACCACGGATCCCACCAACGCGCTCTTCCGCATTGAGGTGATCAAGGTTCCACTGGCGCACCCTGAGCAGGCGAAGATCGTCAGCCACCCGCGCATTTTCAACAACCTGGTGGCAGCGCCCACGCACGGGGCAGCGTACGCGGATACCGCGAATGGGGCGGCAGTGAACGCAGCGCGCCGCATCCTGCCCATGCTGGGGCTCCCCGCCACAACGACGGCCGCGGACTCGAATCGCATCGCGCAACTCCTCTCGAACGTGATGATCGATCGCCGTGACACCACGCGCACGCGCGCCGTCATGGACACGCTCCGGCAACTGGGAGTCAACATTCCCATGCCCTCCGGCAGCATGAACCAGGGCCCGTCGCAGTGTCATGACATCACGGTTTATCCGTGGGCCCACCTGGCCGCCGGGGCCTGCTCGGGCTACGGGCTCCTGCTCAACATTCAGGACCCCACGCACCCCGTGCGCCTCCAGGCCGTCTCGGACTCCAACTTCTCCTTCTGGCACTCGGCCACCTTCAGCAACGACGCCTCCTCACTCCTCTATACCGATGAGTGGGGCGGCGGCACGCAGCCCAAGTGCCGGGCCTCGGACCCCAAGGACTGGGGCGCCGATGCGATCTTCACGCTCCAGCATGACTCGCTCACCCAGGTGGGCTACTACAAGGTGCCGGCCGCGCAGACCCCGCAGGAGAACTGCGTGGCGCACAACGGGGGCCTGATCCCGGTGCCGGGCCGCACGATCATGGTGCAGGGCTGGTACCAGGGCGGCATCTCGGTCTTCGACTGGACGGACCCCGCGCACCCGAAGGAGATCGCCTACTTCGATCGCGGGCCGATCAGCGCGGACTCGCTTGTGCTCGGCGGCTACTGGGCGGGTTACTACTACAACGGCTACATCTACGGCTCGGAGATCGCCCGGGGGCTGGACGTCTTCCAGCTGACGCCGACGAAGGACCTGACGCAGAAC
>DASUKA010000083.1:0-28065 GCA_036278935.1 Gemmatimonadaceae bacterium | reverse complement strand
TCGTAGTCGTTGAAGTCGCTGTAGAACTCTTGCTGGCCGGTGAAGTCCATGGTGTCCCAGCCGTTGTAGTCGTCGTAGACGGCCACGCGCGGATAGAAGTAGGCCAGGTAGTAGGTGGTGGAGTCGAGCATCCCCTCGCGGCCGGCCTGGCGCGAGATCTCGTAGTGCCAGTTGATGGCGAGATGCACCGAGTCGTGTGGCATGAGCGGCGTGGGGAGCTTCACCGGCTGCCAGGTGAAGAAGCGCGGACTGCTCCGCCACTGCGCCGGCTGCCCGTTCACGGCAAAGGAGTCGATGTGCACCCCGGAGGTGAGGAACGCGTCGGTGGTACCGTTGGCGCGCGGCGCTTCGGGCTTATGGATGTTGATGAAGAGCTTGAAGACCAGCGAGCCGAGCGTGTCCGGGCTGTTGTTCATATAGGTGATCTGCTCGGTGCCCTTGATCGTGCGATCCGGCGGCATCGCGGTAACGGTCATCGTATAGCGGCCGTGATTCTCCCAGTAGTTGGGGCCGGGCCGTCCGTCGAGCGTCCGGGTGCCGTTCTTGATGGCCTGCTTCACGGTGCGCGGCATGAAGAGCGGATGCGGTCCCGACGCGGGCAGCGCTGGGATACAGAGACAGGCGAGCATCCACGCTTTCGCGGTGAATGGCCCGGTCCACGTGAACAACGGGTTGGTCATCACGTCCTGATCCTTTCTGGTTGGCTCGGTTAGGCTGCGCGGAACATGAATGGATTTGTAAGGTGGTTAGAAATCACGGTGGCGGAAAGGCGGAGCTGGTAGAGCGGGAACGCGGCACCACGCGGCACCACCCCCGCTCAGCGCGAGGCGCCGAGCACGGCGTCGAGCTTTGCCCGGCGCCCCCGACTCACCGGCAGCCGCGTGCCGTCGCGCAGCACCACGCTCACGCCCCCCGTCGGGTGACGCCGCAGCTCGGTGACGCATGCCATGTTCACGATCGCCGAGCGGTGAATACGGACGAAAGCGCGCGGATCCAGACGTGCCTCGAGCGCGCCGAGCGTCTCGCGCACCAGATGGCGCTTGCGCCCGCTGTGCAACACCGCGCAGTAGTCGTCAGCTCCGATCCAGTCGATGTCAGCCACCGGGATGAGCACGTCACGCTGCGCCATGCGCACGAGGAGGCGGGCGGCATATGGCTCGGCTGATCCTCCGCGCGACGATGGCAGCGCGGATTCAAGCGCCGGTGCGTGCGCCGCGGCGTGTTCATCCAGCAGCGCACGGATCCGCGTCGCCAGCGCGGCGTCATCAGCGGCGGCAATGCTGCGGCGCGCGCGGTCGAGGGCTTCGTCAAAGCGCTCCTCCGAGACAGGCTTCAGCAGATAGTCGATGGCGCGCACCTCGAAGGCACGCACGGCGAACGTATCGTACGCGGTCACGAAGATCATCGCGCGGATGGCGTCGAGGCCCACTGCGCGCAGGACATCGAATCCATCCACCTCGGGCATCTGCACGTCGAGGAAGACGAGATCGGGATGTAGCGACCGGATGGCGCGAATGGCGGCGCGTCCTCCGCCCGCTTCACCGACAATGCGCATGTCCTCGTGCCGGCCGAGGAGCGCGCGCATGCCGGCGAGCGCCGGCGGCTCATCGTCCACCACCAGCACGCGAACGGGCCGGCGGACGGTCGCGCTACGCGCTCTGGACATCGCTTGTCGGGGATGTTGGTACGACCTCCGAAGCTCCCGCGGTGGGAGCCGGTGCGCTCACCGCCGCCGCATCCACACGAACGGTCGTCGGCGACGCGTGTGTGAGCGGCAGGCGCACGGTCGCCTCCACGCCGCCACCCGGCCGGTTCGCAATGCGCAGCGTGCCGCGCTCTCCATACAATCGCGCGAGTCGTGCGCGCGTGTTCGACAGCCCCACGCCCGAAGCAGCGCCCTCCTGGCTCGCTGACAGTCCGCGCCCATCGTCAACCACGCGCAGGGTGAGCATGCCCCCGCTCGCGGACGCCGAGACCTCGATGCGGCCGGGCGCGTCGCGTGGCGCGATGCCATGCCGGATCGCGTTCTCGACCAGCGGTTGCAACGTGAGGCTCGGCACCACGGCGTCGAGCAGCTCGTCCCGGACATCCACGTGTACGGCAAGGCGCTCGCCGAACCGGGCGAGCTCGATCTCGAGATAATTGCGGAGAAAGGTGAGCTCCTCGCGGAGCGTATGCTCCTGCGCCGCGTCATCCCGCAGCATGTAGCGCAGCAGATCGCCGAGGTGCGTGAGCACGCGCACTCCCCGGGCAGGCTCGTTGGCGCGCACGAGCGAGACGCCGGTGTTGAGCGCGTTGAAGAGGAAGTGCGGGTGCAACTGCGCGCGTAGAACCGCCAGCTCCGAGCGTGCGAGGCGCGTGGCGAGCTCGGATGCGCGCAGCTCCTGCTCGCGATAGCGGCGAAAGTTGTCGAGCGCGGCGCCGGCGCCGAGGATGGCCCAGTAGATCACGATCGAGATGGGCAGCCAGTCGGAGAGCGCCATCAGGAACTCGCCGCGCATGGGGAGCACCGGCCTGTCGGGCTGGAGGAACGCCACGCGGAGCGCGAGCACGAACGCATGGCAGAGGCCGGCTACCACACTGAGCGCGAGCTGCGCGGCCACCACGCGAATACGGAGCGGGCGCCGCACGGGAAGCGTGCGGCCGAGCCAGAAGATGAGCGGCGTGAGCAGCGCCCACAGGTACCACCCGGGCGCGACGAGGCCGAACGCGCGGAGGAGCGACATCGGGCGGCCACTCATCCGATCGGTGATGACGGAATCCACCGCATCGGCCAGCGCGGGAACCGACCACACGGCGAACACCAGCCGCCACGGCACATCGCGCGCGATGCGGCGTGGGCTGGTCATCGGGCGGGATGCAGTGGCGGGTGGTCGGGCATTCGAGATCTCATGCGGAGGACCATGCAGCGCGCCGCTCTGCGCGGCGCGCTGCCCGTACGCTAGCGAGGCGGAGGGCGGACCCGCAATGCGGCCTGCGCCTGCAACGACACCGGCCGCTGTCGCAGTATGTACGTTCGCTGGCCGGAACGGCACGCCACTGCGCCCACCTGCCGTTCGCTGTCGCCCCACTGCATGCGACGGCCGGGCACGACTACGCTGCGCCGCATGTACCGAACGCTCGCGGCAGCTCTCGTGCTGCTCACCCTCGCGCGCACCAGCGTCGCGCAGTCCGCATCATCGCCTGTGTCGCCTGTATCGCGTGCCACCGAGCACGCCGGGGCCGACGCATCGCCGGCTCGCTATGCCGACTCGGCGCGCGCCGCGCTGCTCCCGCGCGCTCTCGCCGCCATCCACATTACCGGCGCACCACCCGTGATCGATGGCCGGCTGGATGATTCGGCGTGGACCGGCGCTCCCGTGGCGCGCGACTTCGTGCAGGCTGGCCCGCATCCGGGCGCGCTGGCGCGTTGGTCCACTCTGGCACGGGTGACGTACGACGACCAGGCGCTGTACGTCGCTATGCGCATGAACGACCCGCATCCCGACTCGATCGTAGCGCCGCTGCCTCGCCGCGACGACGAAACGGTGTCGGACTGGGCGTTCGTCGAGATCGACTCCCGTCACGATCGCCGCACGGGGTTCAGCTTCGGGCTCAATCCGCGTGGCGTGCAGGCCGATGGCGCCTGGTCCAACGACGTGAACTACGACGGGAGCTGGGATGGCGTGTGGGAGGGCGCCGCGCGCATCGACTCCGCCGGATGGACAGCGGAATTCCGGATTCCGTTCTCGCAGCTGCCCTTCGCCGTCTCCTCCGGCGGCGCCGTGGACTGGGGCATCAACTTCTATCGCTACGTGCCGCGCACCGGCGAGTCCTCCGACTGGTCGCCGCGGCTGCCGAGCTACAGCGGCGTGATCTCGCACTTCAACACGCTCACCGGATTGGTCGTCACCTCGCCCGGCCATGCGCCGGCAGTCACTCCCTACGTGGCATATACCGCCACGCGCACGCCAGGGGGGGCTGGTCGCCTGCCCGGCGCTGCGGACGACACCCGCCCGTCCGCCGGCGCCGATCTGTCGTATCGCCTCTCCCCCAACGTGATACTCACGGGCACGATCCATCCAGACTTCGGACAGGTGGAGGCCGATCCGTCGGAGATCAATCTCACGACGTTCGAGTCGCTGTTCACGGAGCGCCGGCCCTTCTTCGTCTCGGGTGCCGAGCACTTTCAATTCGACATCGGGGTGCCCTTTCACACTCGCGATGATGCGTTCGATTCCGAGCAGCCGTTCTACTCGAGGCGCATCGGCCGCGCCCCGCTGGGCGCCGTGCCGGCCGATGCGCGCGCGAGCAACGTGCCATCGAGCACGACGATTCTCGGTGCCGCCAAGCTCGTCGGCCGCACGGCGGGCGGCTGGTCGTTCGGCATGCTCAGCGCGCTCACGGCGCCCGCCACGGCCCGCTTCGTCGACTCCACGGGCGCACCGGCCGGCGTGCGCGTGCAGCCGTTCACGCACTACGGCGTGGCGCGGATCTCACGGGAGCTCGGCGCCGGGCGCAGCGCCATCGGCGCGATCGTCACCGATGTCTCGCGCTTTGGCCGCGATCCGGCGTTCGATGCCGTAGCGCCGAGGAGCGCCCTCGCGGCTGGGGTGGATGCCCGGCACCGCTTCGGCCACGGGGCGTACGAGGTGAGCGGCTTCGCGCTCGCCAGCCGGATCGCGGGCGACGCGCGCGGCATCGCGACAGTGCTGCATGGCACCGGGCACTTCATGCAGCGCCCCGATGCCGCGTATCTGCATGACGACAGCACACGCGAGAGTGCGACCGGAGCGGCGGCTCAGCTGCGTGTGGCGCGCGTGGGCGGCGAGCACTGGCGATGGTCGGCCATCGGCCACGCCATCACCCCACGATTCGACATCAACGCCATCGGCTTTCAGCGGAACGCCGACTGGCTGCTCGTCACCGGGTCGCTCATGTATCACGAGTTCCATCCGAGCCGGCTCCACTCCTGGAGCGTCGGCCTCGACGAGATCGGCATGGGGTGGGACTTTGGCGGAGAACGCCGCGCCGCGCTCGCCAGCCTGAGCGCAAGCGCCGAGCTGGCGAACTACTGGACCATCGCGCTCGGCGCGCGGCACGAGCTGGCCGCGCTCTCCACCGAGATCCTGCGCGGCGGGCCGGCGCTGCTGCTCCCGCCGCGGGAGAGCTATACGGCCACCATCACCAGCGATGCGCGCAGGACATCGAGCCTCACCGTCAATGCCAGCGGCTGGAGAGAGGCCGCCACGCACAGCGGTGCGTTCACCCTCGCGCCATCGCTCGTGATGCGCACCTCCGACCACATGAGATTCACGCTGGGGCCGAGCTGGTCGCACACGACGTACGGTTGGCAGTACGTGACGCAGCTCCGCGCACTCGGCGCGCCGCACGAGATACTCGCCCGGCTGCGGCAGGAGACAGTCTCGCTCACCGCACGTGCGATCTATGCGTTCTCCCCCACACTTACCGTGGAGCTCTACGCCCAGCCCTTCGTGAGCGCGGGGCGGTACGATGCGTTCAAGCAGGTGGTCGCCCCTCGCGCCGCGCGCGCGGAGCAGCGCGTGACCGCGTTCGCACCTGGGCAGGTGGGGCGCGATGCCATTGCGCACCGCTACGCCATCGACCTGGACGGGGATGGCACGAGCGACGCGGTGTTCGCCGATCCCTCATTCAACGCGAAGGAATTGAACGCGAACGCCGTTCTTCGGTGGCAGTTCCGGCCCGGCTCCACGCTCTTCGTGGTATGGAGTCAGCAGCGTTCGGCGCGCACGAGCGATGGCTCGTTCGCGCTCGCGCGCGATACCGGGCGCGTATTCCGCGTGCCGGCCACGAACACGCTGCTCGTGAAGCTGAGCTATCGGTTGGCTGACTGGTGAACGGACAGCGCATGGGCGATCAGGTTCCATCCCGGCGACGCCGGGTGGTACGGCCCGCGCCTCGCCGCCTGTCGCGTACACATACGCACCCCATCACGTCCCGCCAAGCCCGATCCAGCCGAGCAGCTGATCCACGTCCATCGACTCGGCCACGCACGCGGCCAGTCGATTCAGCCGCTGCTCCCGTTCAAGGGCGTAAGCGGTGAGCGCGCGCGGCGGCGCGAGGCCGCGGGCGTGGCGCGCGGCGGTGATGAACGCGTGCCGGAATGCGTCGCCGTCGAACAACCCGTGCAGATAGCTCCCGATCACCGGCGCATTCGCCGCGACTGCACCATCGGGAATGTCGGAGGGACTGCCCGCGCGGCGCAGCTGCGCAAAGGGTGTCGCCTGATCGCGGTATGTCGTATCGCCCATGTGGATCTCGTACCCCGGCGCCTCGATCGCGCCACAGTCCTGTCCGAACAATCGCAGGTTCGACCAATGCGCCGTTGCCGGGACTGTCACTTTCTTCGCGCGGAGTGTGGTCACGATGGGGAGCAGCCCCAGCCCGGGCGCTGTGCCGCCGCCCTCCACGCCAAGCGGGTCGGCAATCTCCACGCCCAGCATCTGCATGCCGCCGCAGACGCCGACCACCGGCCGCGACTCTCGCGCGGCATCGTGAATGACTGCCCCGATTCCCATCGCTTCGAGCCACCGCAGGTCCGCGAGCGTCTGCTTGGTACCGGGTAACACCACGACGTCCGCATCGCGCACGTCCTTCACCGTATCGAGAAACGCCACTTCAACAGACGGCTCGGCCGCGAGCGCCTGAAAGTCGGTGAAGTTCGCCATGTGCGGCAGCGCCACGACGCCGATGCGGAGCGCGCGACCGCGATCCTGCGCCGTGCAATCGCGCAGGCTGCGCCACGCGCGCGCCGGTGTCTGGCGATCGTCCAGCGCCACGCCATCTTCTTCGTCGAGGCCGAGCGCCGGAATGTAGGGGACGACACCCACGCAGGGGCGGCGGAGCCGCTGCTCCATCATCGCGATGCCGGGCTCCAGCAGACCGCGGTCGCCACGAAACTTGTTGATGGCGAAGCCGGCGATTCGCGCGCGCTCCCGCCGCTCGAGCAACTGCATAGTGCCGAAGAGCGACGCGAACACCCCGCCCCGATCGATGTCGCCCACCAGCAGACAGCGGGCGCGGGCCGCTGTGGCCATGCGCAGGTTCACGATGTCGTGCGCCTTGAGATTGATCTCGGCGGGTGAGCCCGCGCCCTCGAGCAGGATGATGTCATGCTCCCGCGCGAGTGTGCGATAGCTCTCGACCACGATCGGAAAGAGCTCCTCCACACGGTGCGCGTGATAGTCCGCCGCGGTGAGCTGCCCCCACACCTCTCCCCGCACGACCACCTGCGAGCCGATGTCGCTGGAGGGCTTGAGCAGCACGGGGTTCATGTGCACCGACGGCGCGACTCGGCACGCTTCGGCCTGTAACGCCTGCGCGCGCCCGATCTCCAGGCCGTCAGGGGTGGCGGCGGAGTTGAGCGCCATGTTCTGCGCCTTGAACGGGGCGACATCGAAGCCGCGGTCGGAGAGGATGCGTCCCAGCGCCGCGGTGAGCAGCGACTTGCCGACATGCGAGGCGGTACCGAGGATCATCAGGGCGCGGGCGGGCATCAGGGCGCGCTCGTAGCCACGTGCATCCGGGCGCCCGCAAAGCTGGCGCCGCCACGCGGGCCGACGCTGCGTGTACGACGGATCGTCAATCGAGCTGCACGGACCGGCTGGTCGGACTCAGGAGCTGCAGCGTGCGCTGGGAGTCGCCTGCGTCCCCGCCGGGAGGGTGACTTGCCAACCGGCCTCGTCCGCGGGCACGAATGCCTTGGTGCTGGGACTTGCCTGCAGGCTGGACCATGTGGGTGGAAGCGCGCCCAGTGCCAACGGCATGGCGTTCGTCCAGGTGGTGGTGACAGTATCCCGCGTGCCATCGCTGTGCTCACCGATCACTCGGAACGTCGCGGTGGGTGGCAGGGTGAAGCAGGCTTGGGCGCCGGTGATCACCCCGAGGTCGACTGACCAGAAGCCGCCTGGCGTGTTCGGCTGATTCCCGGGAAAGCCGAGGATCCGGAGGGAGTCGCATTGCCCCGACTGACAGCTCCCGTTGATAACGTGCAGCGTGACGCCCGAGCGGGGCTCGAGACTCGACGAACACGCAAGCGCGAGGACCATCAGGAGGGAGAGCGCGCCAAGCGAGCAGGCGCGACCACGAGTGTGCACTTCACGGCCAGAGATCATGACGGAGAACCTCCTCATCCATGCCGCTACAATCGTACGGTAGTGCTGGTATGGCGCGCTGTCAAAGGCGCACGACCTCTACCGGAGGCGCTCCCGCATCCATGCGTCGGACACCGCGCGCCCGCGCGCCGGATCATTCACCACGAGAATCAACTGGTGGTCGTGGTCGCTGTAGAGCACTTCGATGTTCACGCCCGCCTCGCCCATGCGGTGGCAGAGCGCACCGAGCTGCCCCGGCTCCGCCTGGTGCAATCGCTGCACGAGCACATCGCGCGCGTCGAGGACACGCATATTCGCGGCCTTCAGCGCGGCGCGCGCCGCGACTCCATCGGCGAAGAGAAAGTGCGCGATGCCGCTGCCGTTCACGACCCACGCGCCCCCGCCCTCGATGCTCACCCCCGCCCGCCCGAGGACATCGCCCATGGCCGCCAGTGCGCCGGGACGGTCATCCAGCGCGATCGCGAGATCCTGCATGGTCATCGTCGTCTGCTCCTGAGGGAAGAATGTCGTGCACGCGTGTGTCGGATGAGCCGGTCTGTACCGTTGGCTCGTGCCGTACGGGAATGCTGCATGAGCTGGCGATGAAGCAGAGGTCGTGGGCCGCGTCATGCAGCTGCATGGCCAGCGCGATGTGTTCCTCACTCTGGATGATGACCCGCGGGCGCAGCATCACCGACTCGAACCGGCCACCACCGTCCGCGCGAACGTTCAGGACGCCAGTGGCATCGTCCTCGTAGGCCAGCACGCGCACGCCATGCCGCGCGCAGAGTGCCAGGTAGGAAAGCATGTGACACGCGGAGAGCGACGCGAGGAAGAGATCCTCGGGGTTATGCATGTCCGCTTCGCCACGGAATGCGGGGTCGGCCGTGCCGGCGAGGTCGGGCTTGCCGCTGATCCGGACGTGATAGCGGCGACTGTAGCCGGTGTAGCTGCTCGTCCCGTTCCCGGTATTGCCATCCCAGACGAGTCGGGCGGCGTACTCATGTGCACCGTGCATCCGTGGGGTGTGCGTCTGTGCGGCGTGCGTCATGGCAAAGGGCTCCTGTGATCTGTGCGGTGCGCGGGCCGTGTGCCGGTGCGGTCCCCGCGCTCTTCCCGCCGGATGGGGCAGTGCAGCGCCGGCCCGGCGGAAGGAGAAGATACCGCTTGCGGCGTCGTCACGCTTCGGTTAGCATCGAAGTATGCCAAGCGTTCCCGACCTCGCCTCCGTCGCCGCGCTCATCGGCGACGCGACCCGCGCCCGCATGCTCGCCGCCCTGATGGATGGGCGCTCGCTCACCCCCAGCGAGCTCGCGCTCGAAGGGGGCGTCACCGCATCCACCGCGAGTACCCACCTCGCGCGTCTCGCCGCTGCCGGTCTGGTGGTCATCACTCAGCATGGGCGCCATCGCTATGTCCGCATCGGAAGCCCGGACGTGGCGTCGGTGCTCGAAGGACTCATGGGGCTCGCCGCGCGCCATGGCGCGGCGACTGTCCGGACGGGTCCGCGCGATGCGGGGCTCCGGCACGCGCGCGTATGCTACGACCACCTGGCGGGGGAAGCGGGCGTGCGTCTCTTCGAGCGCCTTCAGGACGCGGAATTCATCAGCGGCTCCGACGACACGCCCGCGCTTACCGCACGCGGCGAGGCATGGTGCGAAGAGGTGGGCATCGATCTCACGACGCTGCACGCAACACGGCGGCGGCTCTGCCGCTCCTGTCTCGACTGGAGCGAGCGGCGCACGCACCTGGCCGGCGCACTCGGCGCGGCGCTGCTCGATCGCCTCTTCGCCCTCCGCTGCGCGCGCCGTGAGGCGGGGAGCCGCGCGGTCATCCTCTCTCCACGCGGCGAGTCGTTCGTGGAGCACCTTGCCGTCGTGCCCGGCGGGGGTAGCCGGCGCGGCGCTCGGCCGGCTGGCGCTTGACATGCCGGATTCTTAGAATGTGGACGGCGCCGGCAGACCCCTTGCAGCACGTACCCGGAGGATTCCATGACCGCCCCCGCGATCCCGCTCTCCGAGTTCGACCAGGAGATGGCCTCCACCCGCAGGCTCCTGGAACGCGTCCCCAGCACGCAAGGCGCCTGGAAGCCGCACGAGAAGTCGTTCGCGCTTGGGGCTCTCGCGCAGCTCGTGTCGTGGATGCCGGGGTGGATCGCGACCTCGCTGCGCGAGCCCTATATCGACCTGGCGAAAGGCGCCGGCTACAGCCTCGAGCCGACGGAGACGTTGCTCCGCGACTTCGACATCAACGTCAGCGAAGCACACGATGCGCTCGGTAGCGTGACGGGCGCGGCGCTGGATGCCCCATGGTCGCTCCGGCACGGCGAGCAGGTGCTGTTCACGGCGCCGCGCGGCGAGGTGGCGCGCCAGCATCTGCGCCATCTCGTGCATCATCGCGGACAGCTCACCGTCTATCTGCGGTTGCTGAATGTGCCGCTTCCATCGATTTACGGTCCCACGGCCGACGAGCGGTGGTGAAGACATCTGGCGACCGGCAGCCGGCGCGCATCGCGGCCGCGACTATGCAGGGCAAACGCACAGCAGGGAGATGACGTGACGACTCATGCGCGGGGAACGTTCGATGTCGCGCTGGCACCACTGTCGATGCATGACGGTGCCGAAGACGCGACACTTGCCCGCCTGTCCATCGACAAACGGTTTCATGGCGACATCGAGGCGACCAGCGCCGGTGAGATGCTCAGCGCGGCCACCGCTGTACCCGGCTCGGGGGCCTACGTGGCCGTGGAGCGGGTGAGCGGAACGCTGAACGGGCGCAGAGGCACTTTCGTCCTGCAGCATTCGGGCATCATGACGCGCGGCACGCCGCAATTGACGGTGATCGTCGTGCCGGACTCGGGCACCGATGCACTGGCTGGGTTGAACGGCACGCTCACCATCAATGTCGCGGACGGGCAGCACTCATACGACTTCGAGTACACGCTCCCCGGCACCGCGTAACGCATCCACCCGGAGGACTCCGCCATGACCGGATCGCGTCGCATTCGTGGCATCGTGCCTGCCGCACTGGTAATCGCGGCCCTCTCAGTCATCGCCAGCGCACTCCCGGCGCAGGGCGGCCGCGGCGGTGCTCGCGGGCCATCCGGCCCCATGCGGCAGGCCGCTCGGCTGGACGTTCAGGGCAAGACCACGCAGGCGCGGGCCATCTACCAGAGCGTGATCGACACGGTCAGCGACCCGGCCGCAAAGGCCGCGGCGCAGCGCGCCATGGCCATGTCGTATGCCTTCGATGGCGACTGCGCGAACACAGTGAAGTACGAGTCGCAGGTGATCGACTACTGGAAGACGCGCGAGCAGGCCGAGCCGCAGAACGCCTTCTATCAGGAAGGGGAGATGGCGGACGAGGCAGCCCGCGTGTGCATCGACACCGGTGACCTGGACACGGCCGAGCACTGGTATCGCGTGGGATACGAGCTGGGGATGAAGGAGCCCGCGCTCCGCACGCATCCGAAGAGCCTCTGGGACTTTCGCCTGGCGCACGCACTGGGCCGCCTGGCCGCGCGCCGCGGCGACACCACCGAAGCGCACCGGCAGATCGCGAACGCGCGCCGCATTCTGGGCAGCGATTCCGCGATGGCCGCGCAGCAGCGGCGCTTCCTCCCGTATCTCGTGGGCTACGTCGCGCTCTACACCAACGATCTGTCCACCGCCGAAGCGCAGTTCACGAAGGCGATCGCCCTGCGGGGCAACCAGCGCGATCCGTTCATGCACTGTCTGTTGGCGATGACGTACGATCGGATGGGCAAACAGGACGAGGCGAAGGCGATGTATCAGAAGGCCTACGCCATGGCGACCGCGCACAATCCGCCGGCGGCGTTCGTGCGGCGGTACGTGCAGAAGAAGCGCAGCGCCGGCGCAGTGCAGTGACCTGACGGCCCCGCCGGTGGGCGTCACTGATGCGATGCCCACTTGACACGCCGCTCCGTGTCTTGTATTTAACCGATACGTTATTTAACCAAACGGTTTGAGACACATGCCCACAGACCACCTCAGCTCCACTTTCGCCGCTCTCGCCGACCCGACGCGCCGCGCCATCCTCGCCCGCCTCGCGGCCGGGGAGGCGACCGTTACCGAACTGGCGCAGCCCTTCGCCATGAGCCTGCCGGCCGTGTCCAAGCATCTCCGGGTGCTCGAGCACGCCGGCCTCATCACGCGCAGCCGCGAGGCGCAATGGCGACCGGCCCGGCTCAAGGCCGCGCGCCTCAGGGAAGTGGCGGATTGGGTGGAGCACTATCGGCGCTTCTGGGAGCGGAGTCTCGACCGCCTCGACGACTACCTCCACGAACTTCAGGACAGGGAGCAGAGCCATGCCAGCAGCACACGAAAGAAGCAATCAGCTCGGCGGCGTCACACGCCGCGGAGGCGGTAGCATGACGGGCGCCATCACACCGCCGTACATGGTCCTGTCGCCCGATCACGGGCTCGTGATCACTCGCACCTTCGAGGTACCGCGAGCGCTCATGTTCAAGGCGTGGACGGAGCCCGAGCATCTCGTGCACTGGTGGGGGCAGCCTCGGGGCGCCACCATGCCCTTCTGCACGGTCGACCTGCGCTCCGGCGGCCTCTTTCGTTTTTGCGTGAAGACGGCTGACGGCGGCACCCTATGGGGCAGGGGCATCTATCGCGAGATCGCCGAGCCGGAGCGGCTCGTCTTCGACATGGCGATCACCGACGAAAGCGGCCACGTGATCGAGCCGCCCACCGGTATGCCGGGGGAACAGCGAATCACCGTGAGCTTCACCGAGCACGATGGCGGCACGACACTCACCATCGTGCACGCCGGAGTCGAGCAGGCCTCCACCGACAATCAGACGAACTATCAGCTGGGGTGGGACGAATCGCTCGACCGGCTCGCCGAGCGGGTGGCGAGCGTCGCATCCACGATCACGCCTTCACGCGCCGAGCACTCGCCCTTCGCATCAGGCGTGCGGGCCGGGAACGTCGCCACCGACTCCACGTCCGCGGCGGCTGATCCCGAGATCGTCACCACCCGTGTGTTCGATGCACGGCGCGACCTGGTGTTCCGGGCGTGGACGGAGCCGGAGCACGTGGTGCGCTGGTGGGGACCGGACGGCTTCACGACCACCATTCACCAGATGGACGTGCGGCCTGGCGGCGAGTGGCGATTCATCATGCACGGCCCGGACGGTGTGGACTACCGGAATGAGATCGTCTTCGTGGAAGTCGCACCGCCGGAGCGTCTGGTCTACGACCACGGCCCCACGCCGAAGTTCCGCACCACCGTCACCTTCAGCGACGACAGCGGGAAGACGCGGCTCACCATGCGGATGGTCTTCATGACGGCCGCCGACTACGAGCGTGCGATCACGGTCTTCCACGCCGACCAGGGCTCCGAGCAGACGCTGGCCCGTCTCGGCGTCTACCTGTCCGAGATGGAAAGCGCGTAGTCTAGGGTAATAGCCCGCCGTCCCGGCAGCCGCGTTCCTTCGAACATGTCGATTTCCGACGCGCTCGTTCGATGCATCAATGGAGCCGAGGCGGCGGGAGGACGCCGCCCGCATGAGGGACTCTCAACCCGAATCGACAAGGAGTGGTCACAATGCGAGCGATGGTGATTGTGAAGGCGGACAGGAACAGCGAGGCGGGCGTGCTGCCCAGCACGGAGCTGCTGGCCGCCATGGGAAAGTTCAATGAGGAGTTGGTGAAGGCCGGCGTGATGCTCGCCGCTGAGGGACTCCAGCCGAGCTCGAAGGGCGCGCGGATGCGCTTCGAGGGCAGTAAGCGCACCGTGGTCGACGGGCCGTTCGCCGAGACGAAGGAGCTGATCGCAGGCTTCTGGCTCTGGCAGGTGAAGTCGATGGACGAGGCGATCGCCTGGCTCAAGCGCGCGCCGTTCGACGGTGGCACGGAGGTCGAGATTCGCCCGGTTTTCGAGGCGGACGACTTCGGGGCCCAGCTCACGCCGGAGCTGCGGGAGCAGGAGGAGCGACTGCGGGCACAGTCCGAGCAACTGGCGAAAGGCGCCAATCGCTGACCTTCGAACCCCCGACCCTCCATCAATCACACGGTACGCCCCATCATCCCCATACCCTCTCCAGCGGGGATGACGGGGCGCGCTGAGGAGACCCCGAGCATACGATGTACACGGGCCCGACACTCGACATCACGTCCAGCGAGCGGCGCCGTCCGAGATCACCGAGGCCCGACATCGAGCCACAACCCATTCAGGAGACAGCACGATGCGATTCATGATCATTCGCAAGGCCGACAAGGAGACCGAGGCCGGCGTGATGCCGAGCGAGCAGCTCCTTACCGACATGATGAAGTACACCGAGGAGATGGTGAAGGCCGGCGTGATGCTCCAGGGTGATGGCTTGCAACCGAGCTCCAAAGGCACGCGTGTCAAGTTCTCGGGCGGCAAGCCAAACGTGACCGACGGGCCGTTCGCCGAGACAAAGGAGCTGATCGCCGGCTTCGCGATCATTCAGGTGAAGTCGAAGGGGGAAGCGATCGAGTGGGCGAAGCGGTGGCCGGCATCCGACGCGCACGGCAACCTCGAGCTCGAGATTCGCCAGATTTTCGAGGTGGAGGACTTTGGCGCCGAGCTCACGCCCGAGCTTCGGGAGCGGGACGAGCGGATGCGCGCGGAGGCGGTGGCCAACACGAAGCGGTAGGCGCGGCGAAGGTCGAACATCCCCATCTGTCTATCGCGCGGTATCACGACATGCAGACGACGCGGTGTGCCTCCCCTGCAGCGTCGGCGATCGCGATGTCGATTTCCCATCTGCTCGTTCGACGTATGAGTAGAGCCGGTGCTCGCCCCGAACCGGATTCAGCCGGACGCCCGGCTCTCAACCCAAAGGAAGGAGGCATCACCATGCGATTCCTGTCGATCTACAGGACACCGGAAACGGGCACCCCACCGTCGGCCGAGGAGATGCGCACGATGGGCGCACTCATTGAAGAGGCGATGCGCGAGGGCTGGCTGCTCTCTACGGAGGGGTGTCTCCCAACCGCCAAGGGGGCGCGCGTTCGCCGCTCCGGCGAGAAGGTGACCGTCACGGACGGTCCCTTCACCGAAGCGAAGGAGCAGGTGGGCGGCTTCGCGCTCATGGAAGCGAAGTCGAAGGAGGAGGCGGTCGAGCTGTGCAGGCGGTTTCTGGCAGTGGCGGGCAATGGCGAGTGCGAGCTTCGCCAGCTCTACCAGGCGGAGGACTTCGGCGATGCGTCCACGCCTGTGGGCAAGGAGCAGGCAGAGAGCGCGCGCGCGAGAGGTTAAGAGCCTCATCGGTGGTGGTGCACCACAGAGACACAGAGAACATGGAGAAAAGCCAACCGCCTCTCTCTGTGCTCTCCGTGTCTCTGTGGTGAATCCCATGGGCCGGCCTTGCACTGGCCGAGGCAGATGATCTGATTTGGTAGCCATGATGGCTACCGAAACCCAGCGCGCGATCGACGCCGTATGGCGCATCGAGTCCGCGAAGCTCATTGCCGCGCTCGCGCGGATCGTGGGCGATGTGGGCACCGCCGAGGACCTGGCGCAGGACGCGCTGCTGGTCGCGCTGGAGAAGTGGCCGCAGTCAGGCGTCCCGGACAACCCGGGCGCCTGGCTGATGGCCACCGCCAAGCACCGGGCCATCGACGCGTTGCGCCGGAACACGCTGGTGGATCGCAAGCACGAGGAGCTGGGCCACGAGCTCGAGGCCGGGCAGGAGAGCCCCGAATCGGATCTCCATGCCGCGCTCGACGACGACATTGGCGATGATCTGCTGCGCCTCATCTTCACCGCTTGTCACCCCGTGCTCTCCACCGAGGCGCGCGTGGCGCTCACGCTGCGGCTGCTCGGCGGGCTCACCACAGACGAGATCGCGCGGGCCTTCCTCGTGTCCGAAGCCACCGTGGCCCAGCGCATCGTGCGGGCCAAGCGGACGCTGCGCGATGCGCACGTTCCGTTCGAGGTGCCGCGCGGCGACGAGCTCGAGCAGCGGCTGGCGTCGGTGCTCGAAGTGATCTATCTCATCTTCAACGAAGGCTATTCCGCCACCGCCGGCGACGACTGGGTGCGCCCGGCGCTCTGCGAGGATGCGCTGCGGCTCGGCCGCATCCTGGCCGAGCTCGCGCCGCGGGAGCCGGAGGTGCACGGCCTGGTGGCGCTCATGGAGATTCAGGCGTCACGGTTGCGCGCGCGACTCGGCCCCTCGGGCGAACCCATCCTGCTGCTCGATCAGGACCGTGCGCGGTGGGACCACCTGCTCATTCGCCGTGGGCTCGCCGCGCTTGAGCGCGCGGAGCGTGAGGGCGGTGCGCTGGGGTCATACGCGCTCCAGGCGGCCATTGCCGCCTGTCATGCACGCGCCCGCACGGCGGCGGAAACGGACTGGGCGCGCATCGTGGCGCTCTACGGTGCGCTCGCTCAACTCACGCCGTCGCCCATCGTTGAGCTGAATCGCGCGGTCGCCGTCGGGATGGCGTTCGGCCCCGCCGCGGGACTCGAGATTGTGGATGCGCTCGCCGCGGAGGGTTCACTGGAGCGCTACCATCTCCTCCCCGCCGTGCGCGCCGATTTCCTGGCCAAGCTCGATCGCACGGATGAGGCGCGCTCGGAGCTCGAGCGCGCGGCATCACTCACCCGCAACGCGCGCGAGCGCGAGCTGTTGATTGCACGGGCTGCCGGCTACGCGCGTTCTTCGGACGACACGGCGTCGTCCTGAGCGCGCGCGCGGGTTCGGACCGCGCGCTGTCGGGGCTCAGTAGCGCCAGCTCACCGTGTCCGCGCCCGCGGGCGCCGTGTCGATGATGTGCCGGGCCATCACCGGCAGAAAGCGGCGAAAGACCGTCATGCTCCCCACCGCCAGCGAGTGCTGCGAGTCGCCGGTCCAGCAGTGCTGGTAGCGGTCGCCGTACTCGATGGAGCCGGCGTAGTACGGGTCGGTGGTCTGGTCGAGGAAATCCTGCATCAGGTAGACGGCGTTGTTCAGGTGCCAGCTGTCCATGGTGCCGCTGTAGATGTGGATCTTCCCCACCAGCTTGGGGCCCACGCTGTGCCAGTCGCGCTGCAGGATGGAGCGGAGATCGTAGTGCTCCTTCCAGTACTGCGCCACCGTGGGATCGATGTGACCGGTGAGCTTGTCGTAGAGCCGTTGTGGATAGCCATCCTTGCCCATGGGGCCGAACACCGTTTCCCAGATGTCCCACTGCTCGCTCGAGCGATCCTTGCGGCCCTGCACGTACTCCCAGTGGTTGTCGTTCTCCACGGTGGTGAGCAGGTGGCCCAGGTAGTCGCGTCCTGAGGGCTGCGGCGTCTTCTTCCACTGCGCGTTGAAGACGAACGCACTCGTGTCGTGGTAGATGTCGATGGTCTCATACTGCCGGAAGTCCACCGGATCCGGGCAGAACGACCAGGTGCCGTTGAAGTCATCCGGGTAGAAGATCTGCTCGGCGAGCGACTCCCACCCGCCGGTTGAGCCGCCGAACTGTGTCCGGGCCCAGCCCTGTCCGATCCCGCGGAATCGGTGCTCGACGTACGGGATGAGCTCGTGCACGATCGCATCGCCGTACGGGCCCAGATTCGCCGAGTTCACCGCGTAGGAATCATCGTAGTACGGATTGGCGTGCTGGATCTTCATCACGAGCATGCGCGGGAAGTTCGGTCCCGTCCATCGTTTGAAGAGATCGTACGCGTAGGCGGTGCGCGTGCTGTCTCGCGCGCTCTGCCCCGGATGCGGCGGGTGCGGGCTGAATTCCCCGAAGCCGCGTGGGAAGTGGCCCTGGTCCACCGCCAGCGGATAGCGTGCGTGCGGGTGATCGTCGAATCCCGCGGGGAGCAGCACGATTGCGCCGAGGTACATGGGGCGCCCCCAGAACTTCGAGAGGAGTGCGCTCTTGATGCGCACGTACTTCACCCACTTCGTGTCCTTGGGTGCGGGGATGGGAGGGATCACCCTGTCCAGGCGGAGGCGCACGGTCTGGCCGGTGGATGGATCGAGGTGCACCGCGAGCGGCGCGTTGTAGAAGTTCCCCGGCTTGGAGTACCAGTGCTGTCCTTCGCCCTTGTCCGGCGGGAGCTCCACGGTGTGTCCGTCCGCGCGATGAAACGTCTCGTAGCGGTTGAGCACTGCCTGCACCCGGTAGTCCCCTGCCGGAAGGTCGTTCACGCTCTGGAGCGGCCATCCGAACACCGTGCTGTCGATCACCGCCGTCTGTCCCGGCGCGAGATGCTGCACATCCAGTCCGAATGCGGGCTGCACGTCGGGCGAATAGACGTGGTACTGAAAGCGTGGCTCGGCGCTCGTGTCCCGCGAGACGATGAGGATGATGTGGCCGGTCTGCGCCTGCGCGGAGAGCGCCGCGGGGAAGGAGATGACGAAGCGCAGCCCGGCGGCCACGCGGGGCGCGGTGCGAGCGGGGGTGGGAGCGCGTGTGGCGGCCATGGCGGTGGCCATCGTTCCCTGGCGGCGGACGGCGAGGCTGATGCAGACCGCGATGGCAAGCGTAGCGACCGCGGCCGCGGCGTGCAGGGCCACGCGGCGGTAGCTCGTGGCGCGAGTGATGTTCCGGCGCATCCTGTTTCTCCTCTGTCGTGGACATCCGAGGGCAGCGCGACCAGTCGGTGGCCGCCGCCGGCTGGACCACAATGCATGCCGGACGCGCGCTGTGCTAGCGCGTGGGCGCGGTGATGTGTGTGGTGCATACGCACGGGGAGGCTGCGCCCCTGTCCTTGACACGGGCGCAAACATGTATACTATATCCGCATCGCGGAGGTAGTATATCCGCTGGTATACAGAGTTATCGCCGCCTCGATCCGTGAGGACAATAACGGCCCCGCGCCAACACGAGCCGGCACCAATCGGCTCGCGCGCCATGGGCCAGTGCGCACACGGAGGTCTCTATGTGGCATGACCGAGCGATCCGCCTCGCCCGCCCCCGCCGACACTCCCCCGCCTCCCCGCGCGTGGGCCGGCTCGCACTCGCCGCCCTCCTGTTGGGGCCGGCCACCCTCCATGCCCAGCGCGGCAACCCGCAAGCCGCCCTCATCGCCCAGCGCAACGCGACCGAGCAACGGCTCGAGGCCGCGGCCATCATCGATCGCAGCGTGATGGTGCCCATGCGCGATGGCAAGCGCATGATGGCCGACGTCTACCGCCCGAAGGACACGTCGAAGAAATACCCGATCGTCTTCGTCCGCACCCCCTACAACTTCAATTACTGGGACGTGGCGCTGGGCGCACCGCGCGACATGACCAGGCAGCTGGACGCGGTCACGCGCGGCTATGCCTATGTCGAGATGAACGAGCGTGGCCATTACTACTCCGAGGGCAACTACGACATCCTCGGACCACCGCGCACCGATGGCTCGGACGCCATCCGGTGGATGACCTCCCAGCCGTGGTCCAACGGCAAGGTGGGGCTGACCGGCTGCTCCTCGACGGCGGAGTGGCAGCTGGGTGTGGTGACCGAGAACGATCCCGGGCTCGCGACGTTCAACGTGCAGGGGTTCGGGGCGGGCGTGGGACGGGTGGGGCCGTACTACGAGCAGGGCAACTGGTTCCGCGGCGGCGCGGTGCAGATGCTCTTCATCGACTGGCTGTATGGCGAGCAGAACCAGGTGCGGCCGATGGTATCGCCCGGTACCTCGCAGGCCGCACTCACCCGCGTACGCCGCATGTTCGATCTGGCGCCGCATATGCCGCCGGTGGACTGGTCCGCGCAGCTCTGGCACCTGCCCGAAGAGGACATCATCCGCGACATCGGGGGGCCGCCCGGGATCTTCGCCACACACATGCCCGTCGCGACCGGCGGCGACATGATCGCGCGCACCCCCAACGATCCGGCCTGGTACAAGGGCGGGCTGTGGAACGACAGCATGCCGATCGTCAAGCCGGGGCTCTGGTTCATGAGCTGGTACGATGTCTCGGTCTCCCCCAACCTGGCCGCTTACAACTTCGTGCGCCGCACCGCGCCCGATTCCATCGCGAACGAGCAGTACGCGATCATCGCGCCCGTGCTGCACTGCGCCTACACCCGTGCCACGAAGAACACGATGATCGGCGACCTGAGCGTGGGCGATGCGCGCTTCCCCTACGACTCGGTCATGTACAGTTGGTTCGATCACTTCCTGAAGGGCGAGCCCAACGACGTGCTCACGACGCAGCCGAAGGTGCGCTATTACGTGATCGGTCTGAACCAGTGGAAGTCCTCACCCACGTGGCCGCCGCCGGGCGCCCAGCCGCAGACGTTCTATCTCCGGAGCGCGGGGGAGGCGAACACGCTCTACGGCGACGGCGCGCTCGCCGCCGCTGCGCCGTCAGCCGACCATCCCGACCACTACGTCTACGATCCCATGAACCCGGTGCCGACGTACGGGGGCGGCGGATGCTGCGAGGGGAACGCGGTGCACTTCGGCTCCTTCGATCAGCGGAAGATCGAGGCGCGGAACGATGTGCTCGTCTACACCACGCCCCCGTTCGCCCAGGGGTTCGAGATGAGCGGCCCGATCACCGTCACCCTCTACGTCTCCTCCAACGTGAAGGACACCGACTTCACCTGGCGCATCGATGACGTGTACCCGGACGGCCGCGCCTTCAATCTCATCGAGAACATCCAGCGGATGCGTTACCGCAACGGCTACGACAAGCCGGAGGTCTGGATGCAGCCGGGCCACGTGTACAAGGTGACGTTCCAGCCCATGGACTTCAGCAACTACTTCAAGCCCGGGCACCGGCTGCGCCTGGAGATCTCGAGCAGCAACTTCCCGCGTTTCGATCGCAACCTCAACACTGGAGGCCGCAACTACGACGAGACGAAGGGCGTGGTGGCACACAACGTCGTGCATCACGATCGGCAGTATCCCTCCAGCATCACCATCTCGGTGGTGAAGTCCACGGCCGGCGGTCGCTAGATAGGCGACCGCTCGCCGTGTCCTCCTCACTTCATACGCGATCCGTACCAGCAGGATCGCCGGAGGCTTCGTGCGTACGCTGCTTTCATCCCTGACCGTACTGCTCGCGGTGCTCGCCGTGGCACCCAGGGCACAGGCACAAGGCCGTACCGTCACCGGACAGGTGACCGCCGCCGAGGGCGGACAGCCGGTGACGGGCGCCATCATTACGGCGGTGGGGCACCCCGGAATCGTCAGCCAGACGGACGAGCAGGGAAAATTCCGGGTGAGCCTTCCCGCCGGCGCGATCACACTGGTTGTGCGGACCATCGGGTACAAACGACAGGAGATCGCGGTCCCGGCCAGCCAATCCAGCGTGCAGGTCCGTCTCGCGCGCGACGTCCTGAAGCTCCAGGGGATGATCGTGACCGGGCAGGCGACCTCGGTGGCGCGCCAGAACATCGCCACGGCGGTCTCGGTGGTGCAGAGCGCCGATCTCACGCGTGTGCCGGCGCAGTCGCTCACCAACGCGCTGCAGGGCAAGGTGCCGGGCGCCCACATCACCATGAACAGCGGCGCGCCCGGAGGCGGTGGGCAGATCCAGATCCGCGGCGTCACCTCGATTCTCGGGAGTGGCGAGCCCCTGTTCGTGCTCGATGGCGTGATCATCAGCAACGCCACCATCGAGGGCGGGATGAACTCGCTGACGGCGGCCTCCGGCGGCGGGATTTCGAGCAGCGAGGACAACGCGGCCAACCGGCTGGCCGATCTGAATCCCAACGACATCGCGAGCGTAGAGGTGCTCAAGGGTGCGGCCGCGTCGGCCATCTACGGCGAGAAGGCGACGAACGGCGTCATCCTCATCACGACCAAACGCGGCGTGTCCGGCAGGCCACGCTTCAACATCACCCAGCGACTCGGCGTGAACACGCCGGAGCATCTGCTGGGCAGCCGGCACTTCTCCTCGACGCAGGAGCTCGTCGACACCTACGTGCCGCCGCTCGACCCGGGGGCCACGGCGAGCGACTCGGCCAAGTACAACGCGGCGGTCGCGATGTACACGAATGCGTACCAGGCGCCGTACTTCGACTATCAGAAGGCGCTCTACGGGCAGCGCGACCTCTCGTATGAGACCGACGTCTCGGTGTCGGGCGGCACGGACAACACGAAGTACTTCGTCTCGGGCACGATCAAGCGCGACGCCGGCACCGAGCTCGGCACGGGCGCCACGCGGCAGAACCTGCGCGTCAACCTCGACCAGAGTTTCGGCGACCGGGTGACAGCGCACGTGAGCACCGCGTTCATCCGCGACGTGACCGACCGCGGCATCTCGAACAACAACAACAACAACGCGAGCCCGCTCTACGTGCTGGCGTACACGCCGGCCGTGATCAACCTGGCCGCGCGCGACTCGAGCGGCAGCTACCCGGAGAACCCCTTCGCCGGCGGCGGCTCCAACTCCTCCAATCCCTTCCAGACGCTGGCCTACATCAAGAACAACTCGGACGTCTACCGCTGGATCGGGGGCGGCCGGCTCGATGTGCAGGCCATCACGAGCGATCACAATTCGCTCACCCTGAGCGCCATCGGCGGCGTCGACTGGTTCAATCAGGACGACGAGCTGTACTCGCCGAGCTTCCTGCAGTTCGAGCCCGCCGACGGCTATCTGGGCACGGCGGTGCAGGGGAACGCCGACAACCGGCAGCTCAATGCCTCGCTGAACGCGGTGTGGAAGTACAGCCCCAGCCAGAGCGGTATCCTGGGCTTCCTGAACACGGCCACGACATCCACCGGTCTGCAGTATGAGGAGACGGGGGTGAACCGATACAACCTGCGGGCGCGGGGGCTGGTGCCGGGTGTCGGAAACATCGATCAGGGCACCCGCGACCAGAGCCAGACCAGGGAGGCGGTGCGCGATCAGGCGTACTACGGTCAGGAGGAGCTGCTCGCCTTCAACAGTCGGCTCTTCCTCACGGGCGGCTTCCGCGCGGAGCGGAGCAGCGTGAACGGCGACCGGAAGAAGTTCTACATCTTTCCGAAGGCATCGGGCTCCTACCGCTTCGTGAATCCCTTTCCGGGTGTCGATGAAGTGAAGCTTCGCGCCGGAATCGGCACCTCCGGCAATCAGCCGCGCTACGGCGATCGGGATCAGACGCTGGCGCTGGCCGGACAGATCGACGGCGAGAACGCGCTCACCGCCTCGAGCACGCTCGGCAATCCGCACATCAAGCCGGAGAAGATGACGGAGAAGGAATTCGGCATGGACGCTTCCTTCCTCGATCAGCGGGTGGCGTTCGAGGGAACGCGCTTCGACCGCACGATCACCGATCTGCTGCTCACGGCGCCGCTCGCGCCAAGTTCCGGGCTGGGACAGGAGGTGATCAACGGCGGGGAGATCACGAGCAAAGGGTGGGAGCTGGCGCTCACCCTCTCGCCCTTCCGCGGCAACTTCTCCTGGGGCTCGCACACCAGCTTCTATCACGTCCAGGGGGAGGTGGTGTCGCTGCCGGTGCCAGCGTTCACCGTTCCGAGCAGCGGCTTCGGGGCGGCGTACGGGCGCTCGCGCATCGCGCCAGGCTATTCGACCACGGCCATCTGGGGGAACATCACGCACCCCGACGGCACCTTCGCGGACACCGTGATCGGCGATGCCACGCCCAAGTTCACGATGCAGTTCTCGAACATCTTCACGTGGAAGGCGCTGTCGCTGGAAACGCTGTTCGACTGGCGCCACGGCGGCGTCGTCTCGGACCTGGACAACAACCTGTGGGATGAGGGCAAGAACTCCTGGGACTACGATCACAAGGCGCCGAACGGCGATCCGCGTCCGCTGGGCGAGTACCGGTATGAGACCTGGGATGGCGGCCACAACGCGCTCGTGTACGTGCAGGACGGCTCGTTCGTGAAGCTGCGCGAACTCACGCTGAGCTACGCGGTGCCGCAATCGATCGTGGACCGTCTGCCCGGGAACATCCAGGCGCTGCAGGTGAGTCTCACCGGGCGCAACCTGCATACCTGGACCAGCTACTGGGGGATCGATCCGGAGGTGAGCAACTTCGGGAACCAGACCGTGTCGCACATCGTGGACCTGGCGCCGTATCCCGTGAACCGCAGCTACTTCCTGTCCCTGAACGTGAGGTTCTGAGCCATGCCATCACGATACACCTGGAACGCCCGCTGCGGGGCACGCCATCTCTCCTATGTCACCGTGGTCGGGTGTGCCGCCGTGTGGGTCCTGCTGGCCGGATGTAATTCCGACCGATTGATGGTGCCCGACTACAACAGTCCGACGCCGGGGGCGGTGAGCGCCGACCCGGGCGCGCTGCAGTTCGCGGCGAACGGGATTCTCATCGATGCCCGCGGCAACATCGGCGGGTGGATCTCGGGCGTCGGCCGGCTCGGCCGCGAAAGCTACGATTACATGCAGACGGAGGGACGCAGTACGACGTGCTGGCTGAGCAAGCCGGCGCAGGATCCGGCGTGCGGGGCGGGCTCGTCGCTCTGGGGCGGCTACTACGATGCGCTGCGCGACATCTTCAACTTCAAGAACACCGTCCAGGCGAGCACGGTGTTGAGCGACGCGCAGAAGAAGGCCGCGCTGGGCTTCGCGGAGACGTTCGAAGCCTACGCGCTCGAGTTCGTCATCGAGGGGCGCGGTCACTACGGGGCGCCCGTGCAGGTGATGGAGGATCCGGCGCAGCTCGCGCCGTTCGTCTCGCGCGACTCGGTGTACAGCTACATCATCGGCACGCTGAACCAGGCGAAGGTCGATCTCCAGGCCGGGGGCGCGAGCTTCCCCTTCACTGTGACATCCGGCTTCGATGGCTTCGATACGCCAGCCACCTTCCTGCGATTCAACCGTGCGCTGGCCGCCCGCATCGATGCGGAGCGCGCCTCGCTCGGCGTTTCGGGGTGCGGCGCCGCGCTGTCGCCGACCTGTTATCAAGCGGCACTCAAGGATCTGAGCGAGTCGTTCATCGATCCGGCCAACCTGGCTCTGGGGCCGGCATTCGTGTTCTCCACGGCGCCGGGCGACAATCAGAATCCATTGAGCAACGCGAGCAACAACGTCTTCGTGGCGCACCCATCCATCCAGGCGGATGCGGAGCAGCAGGCGAATGGCTCGCCCGACCAGCGGTACACGGACAAGGTGTATACCATGGATGCCCCGCTTGGTCCCGGTGGTGCCGTGCCGGGGATCTTCACGGATCAGGACTTCATTCGCTTCGAGAATCCCACCGATCCCATTCCGGTCATTCGCAGCGAGGAGCTCGTGCTGCTCCGCTCGGAGGCGAAGTGGTTCACGGGGGACAAGGTGGGGGCCATTGCCGATCTCAACGCCGTGCGCACCGTGTCGGGCAAGCTCCCGCCGTCGACGCTCACCGCTTCCAGCACGAACGATGACTATCTCACGGCGTTGCTGTACGAGCGCCGGTACTCGCTGCTCATCGAGGGGCGGCGTTGGGTGGACGTGCGGCGCTTCGGGATGCTGAATACCCTGCCGGTGGACGTCCCGGCGAGCCAGATGCTCTACGACGATCTCGTCATCCCGGAAGCCGAGTGCCTTTCGCGCAAAGGAGCTCCGGCGGACGTGCAGGCCCCGACATGCGGCGGGTGATGGTGCAGATGGGGATGCCGCATTCCAGCCGCACCACTGTGGAGGAGTGCACGCATGTGACATTCCCGCACGGCGTACTTGACGGTGGCTGCACCGCATCGCATGGTTCGCCTACATCCGTTCGGGGTACTCCATGACTACATCATCACTGCTCAAGCGCGCGAGTGCGCCTGTGCTCGTCACCACGCTCGTGGCGCTCGGCGTCGCGGGCGTGCGGCTGGGCGCACAAAGTGCATCGCCCGCGTCTCCCCATGACTATACCAAGGCCGATGTCACCTTCATGCAGGGGATGATCATCCATCATGCCCAGGCGGTGGTGATGTCCGACTGGGCCGCCAGCCACGGCGCCCGCGCCGACGTGCTGACCCTGTGCAAGCGCATCGCGCTCTCGCAACATGACGAGATCACGCTCATGCAGAACTGGCTGCACTCCCGCGGCCTGTCGGCACCGGATCCTCTCCACATGCTGGGCCATCAGCAGGGTCCGGTGCACGACTCGAGTCCGATGCACATGCCTGGCATGGATATGGGCAATCACCCCATGTTGATGAAAGGCATGCTCACGCCAGCGCAGATGCGGCAGCTCGATGCCTCCCACGGCGTCACGTTCGACACGCTCTACCTGACCGGGATGACCCGGCACCACCAGGGCGCGCTCGACATGGTCGCCAACCTGTTCGCCACACCGGGTGGAGGGCAGCAGCCAGAGATCTTCACGTTCGCCACCGACATCGATGCCGTCCAGCGGGCCCAGATGGCCCGCATGCAGGTGCTGTTGAGAACGTTCACCTCCGGAACTCACGCCCAATGACATCTCTTCACCCTGTTACTCCGCATCCCTCAGCCGGGCGGTGGGCCCGGCTGCTGACACTCGCCGCGCTGGCCCTCGCTCTGCCGGCGTGCACCTCCTCCCCCTCCTCCGGCTCGTCCTCCTCGGCATCGGGCAGCGACCCGCGCGTCGGGCTCAAGGCCGGCCTTCACGACGCGGGCACGGCCGCGGAGGGGCTGAAGCTGGTCGCGCACCAGAACAAGCCCGACGCCTTCAAGGCGGTAGGCGGGCTCGACTTCGCGAACTCCGACCTCGCGTTTGGCGGTCACTACGCGTATCAGGGCAACTTCAGTGGACTGCAGATCTGGAACATCAGCAACCCCGCCTCACCCACGCTCGCGGCCGCCTATCCCTGCTTCACCGAGCAGGGGGATGTCTCGGTCGACGGCCACCTGCTCTTCGTCTCCGCGGAGAACACCGGGAGCCGGCTGGATTGCGGGATGCAGGGGGACACCGCGCGGGTGAGCAAGGCGCGCATGCTCGGGATCCGGATCTTCGATGTCTCCGACCCGGCGCACCCCAAGCAGGTGGCCGATGTGCAGACCTGTCGCGGCTCGCACACGCACACGCTCGTGCCCGACCCCGAAGACAAGGGCGTGGTCTACGTGTACGTGTCGGGGCTCGCGCGGGTGCGCTCAGGCCAGGAGATGCCGGGGTGCGAGAGCAGCAACCTCACGACTGACCCGAACAACGCGCTCTTCCGCATCGAGGTGATCAAGGTTCCACTGGCGCACCCCGAGCAGGCGAAGATCGTCAGCCACCCGCGCATCTTCAGCGACCTGATGGCCCCGCCCACGCACGGCGTCGCCTATGCCGATACGGCGAATGGGGCTGCGGTGAAAGCGGCGCGCCGGAGACTGGGCCGGCTCGGGCTCCCCGCCAGTGCAACGGCCGCCGATTCGGACCGCGCCGCCCGCCTGTACGCCGCAATGCAGTCCTCACGCGACGATAGCGCACGCGCGCAGGCGTTCGCGGACTCGCTGCAGCAGATGGGACTCACCGTTCGCAGGCGTCCCGCGCGGCCGCGGATGGGCCCGTCGCAGTGCCATGACATCACGGTTTATCCGTGGGCCCACCTGGCCGCCGGGGCCTGCTCGGGCTACGGGCTCCTGCTCAATATTCAGGACCCCACGCACCCCGTGCGCCTCCAGGCCGTCTCGGACTCCAACTTCTCCTTCTGGCACTCGGCCACCTTCAGCAACGATGCCTCCGCACTCCTCTATACCGATGAGTGGGGCGGCGGCACGCAGCCCAAGTGCCGCGCCTCGGACCCCAAGGACTGGGGCGCCGATGCGATCTTCACGCTCCAGCATGATTCGCTCACCCAGGTGGGCTACTACAAGGTGCCGGCCGCGCAGACCCCGCAGGAGAACTGCGTGGCGCACAACGGGGGCCTGATCCCGGTGCCGGGCCGCACGATCATGGTGCAGGGCTGGTACCAGGGTGGCATCTCGGTGTTTGACTGGACGGACCCCGCGCACCCGAAGGAGATCGCCTATTTCGACCGCGGGCCGATCAGCGCGGACTCGCTTGTGCTCGGCGGCTACTGGGCGGGTTACTACTACAACGGCTACATCTACGGCTCGGAGATCGCCCGGGGGCTGGACGTCTTCCAGCTGACGCCGACGAAGGACCTGACGCAGAAC
>DASUKA010000082.1:0-11148 GCA_036278935.1 Gemmatimonadaceae bacterium | reverse complement strand
CCGGCTGCTGCACATGTTCCGCGTGACGGCGGGGCTTCCCTCGTCCGCCGAGCCGCTCGGTGGGTGGGAGGCGCCCGACAACGAGCTGCGCGGGCACTTTGCCGGCGGCCACTATCTATCCGCCTGCGCGCTGCTGGGTGCGAGCCTGGGTGATGCCGCGGTCACGGACAGAGGCAAGCACATGGTGGCGGAGCTGGCCAAGTGCCAGCGCGCACACGGCGACGGATATCTGAGTGCCTTCCCGGAAGAATTCTTCGATCGGTTGCGCGAGGGCCAGCGCGTATGGGCGCCCTTCTACACGCTGCACAAGATCATGGCCGGCTTGCTCGACACCTACACCTACAGCGGGAGCACGCAGGCGCTGGATGTCCTGGAGGGGATGGCCGGCTGGGTCGGCCGCTGGACGGCGCCCTTGAGCGAGGAGCAGATGCAGCACGTGCTCGAGGTGGAGTACGGGGGAATGAATGAGGTGCTCTACAATCTCTCGGCCGTCGCCAAGAGTGGAGGCGACTCGTACCGCGCGCTGGGCCACCGCTTCGATCATCGCAGCTTCTTCGATCCGCTCGCCCGGGGGCGCGACGAGCTCGCGGGGCTGCACGCGAACACGCACATCCCGCAGGTCATCGGCGCCGCGTGGCGCTACGAGCTCACCGGGGAGACGCGCTATCGCGACATCGCGCACTACTTCTGGCGCGAGGTCACGAGCAAGCGCGACTTCTGCACCGGCGGCACCAGCAATGACGAGGGCTGGCACACGCTCGGTACCCTCTCCAAACAGTTGAGCGGGTACACGCACGAATGCTGTTGCACCTACAACATGCTGAAGCTCACCCGCCATGTGTTCGAATGGACGGCGGATCCCGCCTGCGCCGACTACTACGAGCGCGCGCTGTTCAACGGCATTCTGGGCACGGAGCATCCCTCGGACGGGCAGAAGCTCTACTACGTGTCCATGGAGTCGGGATTCTGGAAGCTGTTCGGCACACCGCTGCATGCCTTCTGGTGCTGCACCGGGACGGGCGCCGAGTCGTTCTCCAAGTTCGGCGACAGCATCTACTTCCACGATGATCGCGGCGTGTTCGTGAACCTGTTCATCCCCTCCGAGGTCACGTGGGCGGAGCGCGGCATCCGCCTCGCGCAGGAGACCCGCTTCCCCGAAGAGGACAGTACGACGCTTACCGTCCACTGCGCGAAGCCGGTGCGCATGCCGCTCCGCATCCGCGTGCCGTACTGGGTGGCGCAGGGCGGCAGAGTGTCGCTGAACGGGCGGGCGCTCGCGCGGCGGGCGGTGGCGGGCAGCTACTTCGTGCTCGACCGCACGTGGCATGATGGTGATCGCGTGCAGGTCACCATGCCCATGCGCCTGCACGTCTGGCCCATGCCGGACGATCCGTCCATCCAGGCGATCATGTACGGGCCGGTGGTGCTGGCGGGCCGCCTGGGCACCGAGGGGCTGACGCCGGCCACGCTGCGCGCGGCGCCCACCAAGCCGCGCACTGTGCCACAGTATCTGACCAAGCCGGTGGCGGCGCCCGCGCTGGTGTCGTCGTCCGCCGATCCGTCCGCATGGATTCACGCGGTGCCGGGTTCGCCGCTGGAATTCCGCACGACCGGGCAACGGCAGGATATCACACTCGTGCCGTTCAGCCGGATCATGGACGAGCGGTACGCCATCTACTGGAAGGTGACATGAGACGTGTGCGCGCGGTGAGGTGCTGTCTGGTGGCGGCGGTGCTGATCGTGGGGAGTGTGGTGCTGTCGGGCGGCACGGCACTCGCCCAGGCGCGCGGCGCGATGAAGCGCACGGTGGACGCCGGCCCTGTCACGCCGTGGCCGCGCCCCGTGCCCATCCGGCTCAAGCCACACGGGCGCGATGACCTGATGATCACCACGCTGGGCGAGGTGTCCACGCCGCTGGCCGATGGCACGTTCGATCCTGTGGCGGATCGCGTGACGACGGCCGATGGGCGCGTGATCGAGCACTACTACCGGGCTTCGCTCGGCATTCGCTATTACGCGCCCATCGACAAGTCAGTGTTCGCGGTGCCGCCTTCGGGGTGGTGCACCTGGTACTACTACTATCGCGACATCAACCCGGGCGAGGTGATCGCGAACGCGCACTGGATCGCGAAGAACCTGGCACCGTTCGGCGCGCGCTACGTGCAGCTCGATGACGGGTGGGAAGGGATGGGCCAGCGCGGCCCCGGTGCGTACCGCGACTGGACCACGATCGATCCGCGCTTCCGCGCCATCGGCTTACGGGGGATCGCCGATTCCATCCGCGCATTGGGGCTCCAGGCGGGCATCTGGATCGCGCCGCATGGACAGAGCAACGCGCAGGTCGCGCACCGCTCCGGAGCGTTCCTCTGGGCGAGCGCCGACTCCACCGCCTCCACCACGTGGGAGGGGCGGTATCTGGTGGACCCCACCGCGCCCGCCACGCCGCGCTATCTGGAGAATCTGTTCTCGCGACTGCGGAAGATGGGCTTCAGCTACTTCAAGATCGACGGACAGACGATCGTCGTTCACGAGTACGCCACCAAGTCGCGGTACATGGCGGGGCCCGTACCGCCCGGAGATTCCGCGCAGGTAGGCGCCGATCTCTACCGCAACACGCTGCGCATGATCCGCCACGCCATAGGGCCGACGTCGTATCTGCTGGCCTCGTGGGGCACGCCGCTCGCCGGGGCCGGCCTGTACAACGGCTCGCGCACGGGCGGCGACATCGTGCAGGGGTGGGATGGCTTTCTCGGCGCCGCGTCCACGGCGCAACGGTGGAACTTCCTGCACAACGTCGTCTGGTACTCGGACCCCGATGTGCTGCTCGTTCGCCCGCCGATGAGCGAGGGGACGGCGCGCGCATGGGCCACCATGATCGGGCTCACCGGGCAGTCGCTCATGAGCAGCGACCGGCTGACAGATCTGCCGCCCTCGCGCGTGGAGCTTCTCAAGCGCGTCTATCCCGCAACGGACATTCGCCCGCTCGATCTCTTCCGTCCGGCCAACACGCGGAAGCCGATCGTCGACCTCAAGGTCAATCATCTGGGGCGCGCGTACGACGTGGTGGGCGTCTTCAACTACAGCGCGGACAGCGCCAGCAACCGGCTGCTCTCGTGGAGCGCGCTGGGGCTCGATTCCACGGCGCTGTACCACGTGTACGATTTCTGGAACGGCACATACTACGGTGCGTGGCGTCACGGCGTCTTCATCGACGTGCCGCCCGCCGACGTCCGGGTCATCACGCTCGTGCGTGCCACGGATCGTCCCGTCCTCATCTCCACCAGCCGGCACATCACGCAGGGGTGGGTGGACGTGCTGGCGCGGCAGAGCGGCGGGACGGTCACGAATCCTACGCTCTCGGGGCGGAGCCGCGTGATCGGCGGCGATGCCTACACGCTCACGGTGGGGCTGCCGCGCGGTGCTCACACCTTCCGGCTCGCGTCTGCACGCGCGCGGGGATCCATGCACGGCGCGCCGGTGCGCGTGAGCTGGGCGAGCCATCAGGGGTACGCGACGGCCACCATCACCACGGATTCCACGCAGGTGGTCTCGTGGGACCTGCACTTCGCTCCCGCCACGCCGTACGTGTATCCGGTCACATCGCCTACCCGCGTCGAAGCCAGCGCTACGAGCCTCTCCAGCGCGCTCGTGAGCTGGCCGGTGGAGTACTACGGGCGCTCGGCGTACCAGGTCGCGGTGGACGGCCGTCCGGTGGGTGAAGCATTCACGGCGCGCGCGAACCTCGACAGCCTCGTGCCGGGGCGCACGTATGACATCACCGTCCGATCGATGTGGGCCGACGGATCCTCGGCGCGCAAGCCGGCCGAGCTGCACTACACGCCCGCGGTTCCCGACAGCGTGTTCGTCTCTGCCTTGCGGCCGCTCTCCGTGCGGCAGGATTGGGAGCAGCTTGGTACCGACCGGTCGGTGAGGGGCGGGCCGCTCACGGTGGCGGGCACGGTGCACGCGAAGGGCGTCGGCACCCTCTCCGACTCGGAGCTCCGCTACCAGCTCTTCGGCCGCTTCGCCCGCTTCCGCGCGAGCGCCGGCCTTGATGACGGACGCCGCCGGCGCGGCGCACCGGCGCGTGCCGTGTTCGAGGTTCGGGGCGACGGACGCGTGCTCTGGCGCAGCGACACCGTGTCTCGCGGCGGCGAAGCCGTGCCGGTGGATGTCGACGTGAGTGGCGTGCATACGCTCTCGCTCGACGTCGTTCCGCTCGTGCAGCCCAACACCGATCGCGACGACGCCGTTCCAGCCGACTGGCTCGAGGCGCGGCTCATTGCGGATCGGAGCGCCGCGGGCAGCGTCCATACCCCACCTTCACCCGCACGGCCATGAGCGACTTCATTTCCCGGCGAGACTGGCTGAAGCTCCTCGGCCTCGCTGGCGCGAGCACCTTGCTGAGCCAGGAGGCCGCCGCGGCGCCCATCATCCCAGCGCTCACGGGCGATCCCGCTCCCGTGCCACCATCCGTCAGCCACGCCCCGGGGGACATTGTCCCGCTCAGCTCCACGAGTGAGATCTTCATTCCGCCGCGCGGCCGCAGCTTTCAGAAGTTCAGCTACGACTTTCCGGAGCCGTCGGTGGCGTTCGGCGATTACACCTTCGGCTTTCTCGTCTTCAGCGATGAGAACACGTACGGGCTGGACCGCACGAAGATAAAGGTCCAGGGAAACGGCGACGCGCTGACGCTCACGTGCGACGGTTTCGTATGGGCGGGCGGACAGATGACCGCTCCCGGCCGACTCACCGCGTCATTCAAGCGACGCGGCACGGCGATCGACTGGGATGTCGTGGCGGAGATGCGTGAGCATCCGGTCAAGACGGTGACCTCGATCATCCGGCTCGTGCCGCGCGGGCAGGTCTCCTTCGGGGCGGGCAGGTTCCGCGACCCGCGGGACAACGAGCTGCAGGCGGGCTACACCTTCGGCGCTGGCGATCTGAACGGACCGGGCGGGAGCATGAACACGCCGCTCCTCATGATTCAGACGCCGAGCGATGTCTTCTACGTCACGACGCTCGACACGCGTGTGCGTCCGAAGCGGTACTATCTCGCACCAGGCGAGTCGAGCTACCGCGTTGAGGCCGTGTACGAGCACGACGCGTGGAGAGACGACAAACGCGTGGAAGTGCCCACCTGGCGGCTCGGTCGTGCGGCATCAGGTGATGAGGCCACCGCGCTGCACATGCAGCACATCGAGCAGGCGTTCGGCCTGAAGCCCTGGGACGCGCGCACCGATGTGCCTACCTGGATGCGCAACCTCGCCATGGTGACCACGCTGCACGGCATGCACTACACCGGGTACATGTTCAACGACTACCCGAAGATGCTCGAGATCCTGCGCTGGATGGCGACACAGATTCCGGCCGAGCGAGTGATGGCGTTCATTTCGGCGTGGGACGGGCGGTACTACTGGGATTATCCGACGTACACGGTGTCCGAGCGCATGGGGGGCGACGCGGCATTCCGCAAGCTCGTGGATGAAGCGCACAAGATGGGCTTCAAGATCATGCCGATGTACGGCACGAACGCGGCGAACACGAAGCTGCCGAGCTGGCCTTCGCTCGCGAGCGGTGTGACTAAGAAGATCGATGGGAATGTCTACGCGCTGGACTGGGTCGACTGGAACAACGACCGACACCAGGACGGCTGGCTCCGCTACATGAACCTCGGCGCCGACGTGTGGCGCGAGCATCTGGCGGGGCGCATCGCCGACATGATCGAGCACTACGGCGTCGATGCCTACTTCCTCGACATCGTGGGCGGCCATGTGAACAGCACCACCGGCGACATGCACGAGGGGACGCGCCGGCTCGTGCTCGACCTGCGGAAGAAGTATCCGAACGTGGCCTGCGTGGGCGAGATGCCGTACGACGCGCTGCACGGCTTCATCCCGATGTTCCAGGTGGGGCTGGGTCCCATCTGGTCGAAGTACAGCCACAACTATTCGCACCTGAGCAGCCCCGCGCCGGGTCGGGGCAGCAGCGGCGTACACGAGTCCGGGTTCAGCCGCTTCAATACCGAAACGCTCGGGCTCTACGAGGGCGCCATCCCGACGCTGCAGGTGGTGGACGACACCTTCACGCAGCATCGCGACGTGATGGCGGCGATCATCCAGAAGGCGAAGGCGCGGGCCGGGATCGCGTAACTCGATTACTCCACGCGCAGCGCTTCGATCGGATCCACCCTGGCGGCTCGACGCGCCGGCCGCCAGGTCGCCGCGAGTGCGACCGCGACCAGTGCGGCGATGGCCACGATGAACGACACCGGATCGGTCGCCTTCACTGAATAGAGCAGGCTCGTCATGGCGCGCGTGCCGGCGACGGCGATCAGCGTGCCTACCGCGAGTCCGAGGAGCACGGGACGCATGCTCTGCCAGATCACGAGGCGCATCACGTCCTCCGCGCGCGCGCCCAACGCCACGCGCACGCCGATCTCCCCGGTGCGCTGTGCCACGACGTAGGACATCACCGCGTACACACCGACGGCCGCGAGTGTCAGCGCGAGCACGCCGAAGGCCACGAGCACATACATCGCGAGTCTCGGCGTGGATACCGAGCGGCCGACGATGTCATCGAGCGTGCGCACTTGCGCCACGGGCACGTCGGCGTCGAACCGCCGCACGAGCGTGCGCACGGAGGCGGTCATCGCCGCGGGATCGCGCTGCGTGCGGATGACGAGACCGAGGGATCGCGCTGCCGCACCCGCGGAATCGGGCACCGTCGCGGGGAACTGGCCGAGCGGGAGGTACATCGTGGGGCGCGGCGCCTTATCGAGCCCGTCGAAGCGGACGTCGCCGGCCACACCCACGATCGTGCGGAACACCGAGTCCGCCGATCCGCCCAGCTTGATCCGTTGCCCCACCGGATTGGTGTGCTTGAAGTAGCGCTGCGCCGTGGCTTCGCTGATAACGACCACCGGCTCGCTCCCCAGGCGGTCGGCCGCGGTGATGCCGCGGCCGCGGAGGATCGGCAGATGCAAGGCGTCGAAGTAGCCGCCCGTCACCACGAGCCAGTCGGCGGCGGGCGTCCGCGCGTCGGAGCCTTGCTTCGGTGCACCATCGATGGTGAACGACCAGTCGCCGATGGTCGTCGTGAGCGGAATGGCGCTGATCGCGCCCGCGCGCTCGACGCCCGGGAGTGCGCGGACCTGCGCCAGCAGCTGCGCGTAGAAGGCGCGCACGCTGGAGCTGGTGGCGTATTTCGCCGCCGGCGGGGAGAGGCGCATGGTCAGGACGTGGTCGGAGGCGAAGCCCGGGGGAACCGACACGAGGCGCGCGAAGCTGCGCGTCATCAACGCCGCGCCCGTGAGCGCCACCATCGCCAGCGTCAGCTCCAGAGCGACGAGCACGTGCCGCAGCCGCATGCGCGAGCGCGCACCGGTGTTGCCGCGTCCCTGCTTGAGCATCTCGTTCGCGGCCTGATCGGAGAGCTGCATGATCGGTCCCAGACCGAACACCACGCCCGTGATGAGCGCGACGCCCGCCGTGTACGCGAGCACGCCGCCATCGATGCTGATCGCGTCGAGTCGCGGAAGGTTGGCCAGATCCATCGCCGCCAATCCGTGGACGGCCCAGATGGCGAGCAGTACGCCGAGCACACCGCCGCAGAGTGCGAGGAGGATGCTCTCCGTGAGCAATTGCGTCGCGAGTCGGCCGCGACCCGCGCCGAGTGCCGCCCGTACGGCGAGCTCGCGGGCGCGTGACTCGGTGCGCGCCAGGAACAGACTGGCCACATTCGCGCACGCAATGAGGAGCACGAAGCTCACCGCGCCGAGCAGGACGTACAGCACCGGCCGCACATCGCCCCGAACCTGCTCGGCCATCGAGACCAGCGTGGCACCGAACTCCGGACCATACTGGTTCTCGTGTTGCGCCTTGATCCGGGTGACCAGCGCGTCGAGTCGCCGCTGCGCGCCGCTCAGTGTCATGCCGGGCGCGAGGCGCGCCACGGCGTTGTAGCCATGGCTCCCGCGCTGGCTCTCGTTGGGTGGCCCGAGCTGCAGCGGCACGAACAGCTGTGCATGTGCGCCGGCGAACTCGAGCGGCAGGCGGAAGTCGCTCGGCAGGATACCCACCACGGTGTACGGCTGGTCATCGAGTCGGATCGTGCGCCCGATGATGGAGCGGTCGCCACCGTAGCGACGCTTCCAGAAATCCTGGAGCAGCAGCACGGCCCTCGGGCCGTTCGGCTGGTCCTCGGAGGCCGTGAAGCCTCGCCCCATGATCGGGTGCACGCCGGTGACGTCGAGCAACGATGCCTGCATATAGCCGACGTTCACGCGCTCGGCATTCCCGCCGTCTCCTGTCACGTTGAGCGCACCGGTGGTGAAGGCCGCAAACCCGGCGAAGGTGTGCGTGTCCCGGGCGTAGTCGTACACCTCGGGTTGGGAGAGCCAGGTGCGAGGCCATCCTGTCCAGTGGTTCCACACGACCACGAGGTGCGCGGGATCCGCGTAGGGGAGGGGCCGAAGCAGCACGCCGCGGACGACACTGAAGATTGCGGTGTTCGCGCCGAGCCCCAGGGCGAGCGTCACGAGTACGGCGGCGGCGAAGCCGGGAGCGCGGCGGATCCCACGCAATGCGTAGTGGACGTCCTGACGGAGCACGCGAAGGTGGTGGCGGATGCGCATACGCTTCTCCTTGTGGGCGGCGGAGTGTTCGAGGCGGCGGGTGGCGGGGTCGACCGCGCCGAAGCGGCGGAGCGCCTCGCGCATCGCTTCCTCCGCGGAGTAGCCGCGCTGCCGGAACAGCTCGGCGCGCGTCTCGAGATGGAAGCGGAGCTCCTCATCCATCTCGTCGCGCGCACGCCGACTGGTGAAGGCGGGGAGATGGAAGACGGGGCGAAAGCTGCGTGGGCTCATGCGACGCTCCGAATCGCGCTCAGGCGAACCGGGTGCGTGCTTGCAGGACGGACGACACCGTGGCGGCGTACTTGAGGAACTGCGCGGACTCCGCGGTGAGGAACCGGCGGCCAGCGGCGGTGACGGAGTAATACCTGGCGCGGCGATTGTTCTCGGTGAGTCCCCACTCCGCGGCGACGAGGCCGCGCTCTTCCATCCGATGGAGCGCGTGGTAGAGCGCGCTGTCCTCCACGGCGAGAGAGCCGCCGGTGCGGTCCTCCAACCAGGTCGTGATCTCGACGCCGTGCAGCGAGCCCCACGACAGGCTCTTGAGGATGAGGATGTCGAGCGTGCCCTTTACGAGCGGGAGATTGGCTGGCATGGTCTCTCTACCGAAAGTTTCAGGGTAAAGTTTCAAGGAACGGGCAGCGGCGTCAAGCGAGCGGCAGGCACCGCGATGGGTTCGGACGTTGCGGAGCCGGCCCGGCGCGGGGCCGTCCCATGTCGCTTGCGTCCGGCGTCGCGGCGGCCCGTCCCCATAGCGCTTGCGTCCGGCGTCGCGACGCGTCCCATGCCGCTCCCTGCTGACTTCGCGCCCGCCTGCCCCATGCCGGTGCCAGCCGCGCCGGTACGACGGACGCGCGGCAATCGACATCGCCTCTGACCCCTTGCGCTTCTACACGACGCGTCGTATCATCTCCCTTGTAGAAGCACAAGGGGACATGGTGATTGATCCGCATCTCGACCTGCCGCAGGGCACACTCGATCTTCTGATTCTGAAGGCGCTCTCGCTCCAGCCAATGCACGGCTGGGCGATCTCCGAGCGCATTCACCAGGTATCGCGTGCCACGCTCACCATCCCGCAGGGCTCGCTCTACCCCGCGTTGCACCGCCTCGAGCGGCGGGGGTGGATCAGGGCCGAGTGGGGTGTGTCGGACAACAATCGCAAGGCGAAGTACTACCAGCTCACGCGTGCCGGGCAGAAGCAGCTCGAGGAGGAAGCCGATGCCTGGGCGCGGCTGACGGCAGCGGTCGGGCTCGTGCTCGACATGGGCTGAGATCGGGCCGCGGTGGTGCGGAAGTATGCCGCACCGAGAGAGGAGCATCGAATGCTGACTGAGCTGTGGAGCGATCTGCGCTACCGATTGCGTGCCGTGTTCCGGCGCGGCGCCCTCGAGCGCGAGCTGGAAGCCGAGCTCCGTTTCCACCTCGAGCACGAGACGGAGAAAAACATCGCCGCGGGGCTGCCCCCTGACGAGGCGCTCCGCCGCGCGCGCCTGGCGTTCGGGGGCGTGGAGCGCATCAAGGACGCCAGCCGCGACGTGCGCGGCACTCGGCTCCTCGAGACGACGATCCAGGACTTTCGCCATGCCGTGCGCTCCCTGTGCAGGAGCCCGGGCTTCACGCTCGCGGCTGTCCTGACGCTTGCGTTGGGGATCGGCGCGTGCACCACGATCTTCGGCGCGGTCGACGCCGTGCTGCTCCACTCGCTCCCCTTCCACGATCTGGATCGCCTGATGGCGATCAGCGCCGTTTCGGAACGCTGCCCCGACTGCGACAACACCGCACCCGGTCAGTACCTCGCGCTCCGCGATCGCACTCGTGCCTTCGGGTCCCTCGCGGCCTACGGCACCTGGAGCGGCGCGCTGCAGGGGCGCGAGCAGGCGGAGCGCGTGCACGGCTTCGCGGTAAGCCCGAACTTCTTCTCCACGCTCGGCGTCGTGCCCGCCCTCGGACGTACGTTCGAGGCGGACAGCGCCTCACCGGCGTTCGCGCACGAGGTGGTGATCAGCCATGCGTTGTGGCGCACGCGCCTGGGCGCGGATCCACACGTGGTCGGATCGACCATCTCGCTGAGCGGTGAGCCGTACACGGTGGTGGGCGTCATGCCAACCGGGTTCGCGTTCCCACGCGAGGCCGATCTGTGGCTCCCACTTTGCTTCACCGCTGCCAGCACGAACGATCTGAGCACGCGTTGGCTCTACGTGTTCGGCCGGCTCGCGCCGAGCGTCGCCGACGTACAGGACGTGTTCGGCAGGTTCACGCGAGGCGTCACCGACGTACAGGTGCAGCGCGAGCTCGACGCGATCTCGACGGCGCTTGAGGCGACATATCCTGACCAGGCGAAAGGGTGGCGGCTCGTTGCCCAGCCGCTCAGCGACTACATGCTGCATCAGGCGCGGGAGTTCTTCGCGCCCCTCATGGCCGCCGCGCTGTTCGTGCTGCTCATCGTCTGCGCGAACGTGGCCAACCTGCTCCTTGCCCGCACGAGTGGGCGAGAGCGTGAGATCGCGGTGCGGAGC
>DASUKA010000081.1:0-47465 GCA_036278935.1 Gemmatimonadaceae bacterium | reverse complement strand
CCGACGGCCTTTCTCTTCTTCTACACGCCGCTCGCGCCGTCGGCCAGTCCGCGGAACGCGGTCGTCGGACATCTCATCGGCGTGGCCGCCGGCTGGGCGAGCCTCGCCGCCTTCCACCTGCTACACGCGCCACCCGCCATGATGACGGGCGTCACCGCCGCGCACATTGGCGCCGCCGCGCTCTCGCTCGGCCTCACCAGCGGACTCATGGTACTGCTGCGCGCGCCGCACCCTCCCGCCGGCGCCACCACGCTCATTATCGCACTCGGCCTGCTGCGCACGCCCGAGCAGATGGCGGTGCTCATGGCGGCGGTCGTGCTGCTCACCCTGCAGGCGATAGCGATCAACCGGCTGGCGGGCGTGCCATACCCGGTGTGGGGGCCGCGGTCGACCGTGGCGGGCGCGTCGGGCGCGTCGGGCGCGTCGGCGATGACGCGTCGCTGACGCTCGGTGCTACCGTGATATCGCGTGGCCGGTAGCTAGCGAATTCCGGCTGTCGCGCACGAGCCCGCTCCGGCCGGAAATCGGCCGGAGCTGCCTTGCGTGCGGTGGCGAATGTGGCATTCGGGCGGTGCTATCCCTCCGTGTTGCGGCATGCCGAGCGATGATGAGCGAATGGACTCGGAGCGGGCTTCGGGGTGTGGTTCGGGCGCTGATGTTCGCCCGGGATCCAGCGGTCCGTACGCGGCTCGACGTGTTGTTGATGGGCCGAGCCATTGTGCAGCTGGCGCATCGCGCGGCACGGCTGGATCTCGACGCGGAGCGGTGAGGGAGCGGTGGTGATCTGCCACGCGACCGCGCGCGACCGTCAGGACCTCCAGGCCGCGCTCGGGGCGCTTCGATGGAGGTTTCCGGACTTCCCGGTGCTGCTGGTTGCGTCATCCAGCGACGCCGAGCGCGGATCGGCGTTGGAGCTTGGGGCGACCATCCATGCGGACCGCGTGGAGTTCCTGGCGAGCGCGGAGCTGCCGCAGGCGGCGGATGCCATGATCGAGCGCGCGGAGGCTCAGAGCGCAGCGGGGCGATTGCTCGCGACCGTGGAGCGCGCAAGGCCCCGCTTGGATCCCATGATAGACGCGTTCATCGCGTTCGCCGCCTCCACCGAGCGTGACAACTCCAGCGTGGCGCAGATCGCGGCGTCGCTGGGGCTCTCCGTGAGAGCGATTCAAAAGCACCTGCGGAGGGAACAGCTACCGGCAGCGCATGTCATTCTGGAGTGGATGCTACTGCTCAGGGCCGCCTACCTGCTGCGCGATCCGCTGGGCACGCGCAAGCGAGTGGTGGTGCTCCTGCCATTTGCCGATCCGTCCGCCGTCAGCGCTCGATTTCGGCGATACATGGCGATCATGCCCAAGGAGGCGAGACAGCGAGGCGGCTTCGACGCGTTGTTGGGGCGGTTCGAGAGAATACTGAGCACGAAGCAACTTCCAGCGGGCACGGACCAAGATCAGCCGAAATCCAGATCGCTCGAGAGTCGCGGATGAGCACACATGTTCGCGTCTGAACACATATAGTCGCATGTGGAATGTTGTCTGGATGGACCTCGCTGCCCATGATGGCACGAGCAACGGCAATCAGCAGAACGCCCTCCGTGAAGGTACTCTGCCGTCCCACCCTTCACCTCAGCTCCCTTGAACACCACGCATTCGCGAGCCGGCAGTACGAGCATCCGGGCAAGCGCGTGTCTCCCGGTCCTTGCGCTCCTCATCCTCTTCGGAGCTGCAGCGTGCACGGAACACAACCCCACCGGCGCGAGCGCATCGGGGTCGCCGCGTGGCGGCTTCACGCATGATGACTCGGTGAACAGCGGCTATTTCCTCGACCGGTCACCGCGCCTGACCATCAAGCCGCGCGCGGATGCCGTGAGCGACGGAACCGCGGCGATCGTCAGCGTGACGCCCTCCCTGTCCCAGGGCTTCGCGCAGCCGCTCACGATTTCGGTGGTGGTTTCCGGCCTGGTGGATACCGTGACCGTACGCGGCAGTGGCGCCATCCAGTGCAGTGGCCACTGTGGCACGTTGGTCGGCTACGACTCGGCGGGCGCTATCCTCGGTCAGACACCACTCCAGCTCATTGACCCAGCGGATTGCTCGCCACCCGAGAGCCCGGACAACGTCACGTTCGGAGCGACCGCCACGCTTGCCGTGACGAATGGGATCATCGCGCACTTCGACATCACGCCCATGAGTCCGCTTGAATTTCCGGTGTTCGATCTCACCGGACATGCGAGCGCGACGTACGCAATCACGCTCGGAGTTCGGACAGGCCCGACGTTGGTGGTGACGTGCACGCCAACGTCACCACTGCGTGGTAAACCCGTTACTTGCACTGCCATGATGAGCGACAGCAGCGCGTTTGTGCCCACCCATTTCGAGGCATCGTCAGATGGAAAGCGCATCGTTGGAATCGATGTCGTAAACGGGAACATCGCAACTGCGTTCCCTTGACCGGACCTGCAGTGGTTCCTACCGACGTTGAGTTCACGGTGACGGCAAGTGGGGAGCACGTTACGGGACATGGCTCGTTCGGCGTCGCGTCACGGATCCGCCAACAGGGTGAGCCGAACTGGCAGGATCCAGCCTCGCCGACCATGACGGCCACCGTGCCAGCGATTAAATACGTTGGAGGCGATCCACTTAGAGCGCCGTATCCCGGAATCGTGCCTAGCGATACGGGGTACAGTATTGATACCGGGACTGTGGGCCACAACTTTTTTAGCTATCCCGACGAAATCCGGCGCGGTGTGGCCAGGGCTGGTCCGAACCTGAATATGCAGTATGTCGCGGAACTCGTCTGGGTGGTCGACTCCGCCTCGCACGGGCATCCCCAAGGGATCTATGTCGAGCGGTCACTGCGCGAGAATGATCCATTCTACAAGCGCCAGATTGGGCCAGAACCCTTCTGCACGCAGAAGGACATGGCGAAGCTGGATTCTCTCGTCGAGAAGCACGAAATCGATCACTGGATCCAGGCATACACGATGACTACGCCCTTACAGACCGAAACGAAGGCGGAAAAGGTGGTCCAATTTCCTGGGACACAAGACCCAACGCTGGTTCGCCAGGTTTTTCTCTTGGACTCGACGTTCAGGGCCGCCGTTTCGATCGCGAATGATTTTGTCGAAGACGTTCTCGATCCGCTTCAACAGAACGCTCCCGTTTGCAACATGAGGCCATGAGATGCGAGCATTCTTCATCCCGGCATTCTGCGGTGGAATCGTGCTAGCCCTCGCGCGGCCCGCCGCCGCGCAGGTGCAGCAGGAGACCTATCGGCACCGCTGTGAGAGCGGTGCCGCCATCGTCGTGCATCTCAATCCAGACCCCACGGGCGCTCGCGTCGCCCGCAACCATCAAACATGCCTACAGGAGGCTGCGGCATTGGTCGTGGACATGCAGGCCCACGCGCACGACACTGATCTGGCCACCCTCAAGGCGTTCTGGCGGGAGGCCGATCAATGGCGCGATGCAACCATCATGGCGGCGGCTCTTCAGCTGGCCAGCGACCCCAGCGCGTCGTCCCAGGCCCGGGTGTTTGCGGTGCGGCATCTTCTCACGCTGCTCCATCCGCATGCGCTGTATTCCTACGCGCGGTTGATCCGCCCCGATAGCTCCTACTGGGTACCTGATACTATCCCCCCTCTGCCACATAACGATAGCACGCTCTACGTGTTGGACAGCGCTTCGAGGTTGACGCCCTCCGATAGCATCTACCCTTCGGGGCCGGATAGCACGAAGATGACCGTCTTCTTCGCGTGCGAGGGCGGAGGGGGCTCGGAAGGGGCCGGCACCTTTGGCACACCGCTCCCGGCAAATTACGTCGCGCGGATCGAGCAGACGCTCACGTCCCTCGCCGCCTCGTCGGCGGCACCCTGGCCCGTGCGAAGGGCCGCGCAGTGTTGGAAGGGTGGATTTCGGAGTCCGCCCTGACTGGTTTGATGGTCGCGCCGTGCCCATGGATACATTGCCCGCGTTCCGCGGCCACGAGGCCGATGGGCACGCTGCCATGGAACACTGCGCGTTTCTCCCCATGCGCGCCGCGCGGTCGTGGCATCATTCACCTTCCTCCGCACCTATCCCTCACACCGCCGTATCCATCTCCTCCCCCGAGAACCAGCGTCGCCACCACGACGCCCTTGACTCGTGCTCCAGTGTGCTCTCTACCGCGCGCCGCCACGCATGTCGCATCGCGGTGGCATCGGCGAACCGGCGCTCCGGCTGCGGCATAAGCCCACGTCGCAGCCATTCGGCGATCGCAGGCGGGTAGAGGCTGAGGTCCATATCGCCGGAGAGCTGCCGCGCAAGAATGGTCCGACCGTCTCCAGAGCCGAAGGGCGGCCGCCCGGAGAGCAGGAACACCACGATCCCCGCCACTCCGAAAAGATCGGCTGCGGGCCCTTGCGCTTCGTCAAGCAGCTGCTCGGGCGCCGAGAATTCCGGCGTGCCCGTGGTGCCGCCGAACAGCTCCTCGCCGGGGATGCGCGCCACGCCAAAGTCCGCGATCCGCCACCGGCGATAGCGGTCGATCAGGATGTTCTCCGGTTTGAGATCGCGATGGATGATTCCGCTGGAGTGCGCCGCCGCCAACCCGTCCAGCACGTGCTCGATCTGCGGCGCTACCTCGGCGAGTGAGCGGCGCCCCGAGCGCGCGACCAGATCCGCCAGCGAGCCGCCCTCGGCCAGCTCCATGGTGTACCAGGTGACGCCGCCGTTGCTGTCCCAGTCGAAGATCGGCACGATGGCCGGATGCGCGAGCTGCGCGGCGAGTTGCGCCTCGCGGCGGAATCGACGCACGGCTTCGTCGTCGCGCGAGATGTGCGGGTGCAGCATCTTGAGCGCCACCTCCCGCTCGAGCGTGAGATCTCGCACACGCCATACCGAGCCGAAGGTTCCCGCGCCCAGGCGCGCGAGCACCTCGTAGTCCTCGCCCGTTGCCCAGCGCAATCGGGCCTCCTCGCTCTCGTCGATCGCCCGCGCGCCCGGCGTGCTGCCACTCACGAAGATGGACGTCCGGCTGCCCACGGCATGGTCCAATGCGCGTAGCAGCGCGGCCATGGAGTTGAAGCGCGCGTCAGGATCCGGCAGCAGCGCACGATCGAGCACGGCGGCCACGGACTGCGGACACTCCGGACTCAACAGCGCGAGCGGCGGCGCCGCAGGCGGCGGGTACTCGCCAGCAAGCGTGGCAAAGCACGTCGCGGCCACCTGCCACTGGTCGCTCGCCTGCGTTGGCGCCCATTCACGCCCGCGCATCTCCGGAGCGGCTGGAGTGAGCGCCAGGTCTGGCGCAAGGCCCGGTGGAATCTCCCCTTTTGGCATCGCCCACTCCCAGCCCAGCAGCCAGAACTGGCCGGTGGGTGTCGCCCAGATCGTGCTGCTGGAGATCGCCCCATGCACCGTGCCCGCACTGTGCAGATACGCGAGCGCGGAACCGACGGAGCGCAGGAGCTGCAGCACGTAGGCAAAGTCATCCGTGCCGGTCCGGTCGAAGCGCGCGCGGATGGTCTCGCCGGAAATCCAGCGGCGCAGATAACCGGGACCGCGCTCCGCACCGGGATATCGCGCCCAGTAGTGATACGTGGTGGGAATGGACGGATGAATACGATGCCCCAGATGGCGAGCCTCGGCGGCCAGCCAGGCCGCATGCGCCGGATCGGGTGCGGTGACCAGGGAAAGTGAGCGATCCAGTCCGTCTATCACTTCCTGGTAATGCCGATGCTCGCCCCAGACACTCTCCACTCCCCAGCGCCAGTCGGGCGGCAGCTGCCAGCCCGTGAGATGCGGGGGGAGCGGCGCGTGCATCGCGCGATTCAGCGTGCTGGTGTCGGGCTGGGTCATGAAGGGGCGGATGGGGCAGCGGTTGATCCGGGCGGGAAAGGTACCACGGGGTTGGGCGGGTGCCAATCACGCTGCGGAAGGACGGCGCAGAGCCCATGGGAGCCACGCATCGCGCGTGGAATGGATGCGAGAGGCGGGGGATTGGTGGTGGCGATCGACGTACCTGGCATTATGATGTTGTTGGGGGGGCCCCCAGCGCCCGGACTGCCCTGCTCCGCCCTGCCCGCGTCGCTACACCACGAAAGTTTCTGCTGCCCCATCCAGCCGTAACTTCTTGATGAATAAAGAAATGACGTAGCGATGACGCCACCGCGTCTTTTTGTACCGCGTGACACGTCGACGTATCGACCTCGAAGCGCTGCATTTCATACCTCCACTCCGGGAGACTGAGCATGATTCGCTTGCGAAGCGTGGGGCAGTGCGCGATCGAGGTGGGGAAATCCCGCATCGGCCCTGACGCGGAGCGGTTGTTCGCCTTCGCCCTCTACCTGGCTGTCGAGAGTGGCCGCCCGGTCGGCCGCAAGGAGCTCATCGAGTTGTTCTGGCCGGCCGTCGAAGAGACTCGGGGCCAGCACAGTCTTCGCCAGGTGCTGTACAGGCTCAAGACGCTGGGGGTGCACCTGGTCACCGAGCACTCCCTGGTGATGGTGGCGCGAAAGGATGTGGATGCGGATCACGCGCCTTTTCTGGTCGAATGCCGGGGGCCGCGCGCCGAGGAGCTCAGCGAGCGGGTGACGGGAACGTGCCTGCCGGGCTACGCGCCACGCTTCTCACAGTCGTACGCGGAGTGGTTGGACCGGCATCGCGACCTGGTGCATGCCGCGTTGCGCCGCGTGCTGGTGGCGGGGATCGCCGAGAAGCGCACGCGCGCAGACTGGATCGGCGTGCAGCGCTTGGCGCAGCGCTGCCTGAGCCTGGATCCGCTCAACGAAGAGGCGACGCTGGCCATCGCGGAGGCAGCGGCGGTGCACGGCGGAAAGAAGTACGCCCTCACGGTGCTCGACCGCTACCTGAAGGAGATCGGCCCCGAAGCGCACGAAATCCGGCTTCCCGCAACGGTGCTCCGCCGTCGCATCGCCGATGGAGCCCACCACGTGCCCATGCCGCTCCGCGACGGCCCCTTTGTGGGCCGGGCGAGCGAGATGTCCGCCTTGAATGGCGCCCTCACCCGGGCCGCTGCGAGCCAGGGCAGTGCCTGTCTGCTCTGGGGCGAAGCGGGGATCGGAAAGAGCCGCCTGGTGACCGAATTCGCGAAAGGCGCCCGGCTCCAGCACATCCAGATCGCGCGCGTGGGATGTCAGCCGCACGACGAGCGTCGCTCGCTCTCGGCCTTCGTCGACCTCGTCCCGAAGCTGCTCGAGCTCCGTGGCTCACTCGGCTGCGCGCCCGATTCGATGAAATATCTCAAGCGGTTGGTTGAGCACGACACCTCCATCACCACGCCCTCCCCCGACGCGCGGGAGTCCGAGTTCCTCTTCTCCAACATCCGCCGGTCCCTGTTCGATCTGATCGACGCCATCGCGGCCGAGGCGACGCTGGTGATCGTGACGGAAGACGTACACTGGCTCGACACGATGTCGTGGGAAATCATGCGCGACCTGATCCCGTGGCTCGCCAGTCGGCGCGTGCTGCTGGTGCTCACCTCGCGGGAGCAGGATGCCGACGACCGGCAGCGCGGCCGCCCGGTGCATCAGCTGCGTCGCGTACACGTCGGACCGCTCACTACCGCGGCGCGCCATGTGCTGCTCGACGCGCTACTCGCCCATCGCGCGGTTGCGCAGGAGTTCCGCGATTGGTGCCTCTACACCAGCGGCGGGAATCCGTTCTACGTCAGCGAGCTGGCCATCCACGCCGTGGAAGACGGCGGCACCTACCGCGTGCCGCCGTCATTGATGGCGCTGATCAACGAGCGTCTGAGCCGCCTCAGCCCGGTGTCGCGACGGGTCCTGCAGGCCTGCGCGATCCTCGGCAAGAGCGCCACGCTCGACCGCGTGGAGTCCGTACTGGGCCACGCGCGCGTGGCGCTGCTCGACAGCCTGGACGACCTCGAGCGCCACGCGCTCATCGAGTCGGACGGCAGCCGCCTCATGACGAAGCATGAACTGCTGGCCCATGCAGCGGTGGAGCAACTCGGACGCTCCTCGCGCCGCCTCATGCACCGTCACGCTGCGGCCATGTTGCAACGAGAGGTAGAGCAGTCGCACGCATCGCCAATCCTCTGGCAGTGCGCGGAGCACTGGAGCGCTGCGGGCGAGACGGATCGCGCGGTCCAGTTGCTACGCTCCTGCGCGCAGCATGCGCTGGAGATGGGGCTGCCGCGTGACGCGTCGCGCACACTGGATGGTGCGCTGAGGCTGCCATTGCCCGAGGATCAGGTGCTGCCGCTCCTACGGGAGCAGGCGACAGCCTTGCAGCTGGCCGGACAGTGGGAGGAGGTTCTGCCGGTGCTTGAGCGGATCGTAGAACTGCAGGGCGGTGACAAGGATGGCGTTTGTCATACCGACGGGGAGCTGGAGCTAATTGACGCCAAGTGGCGGAATGGGTTTCGGCTGGCGGATTTGTTTGAGCAGCTCTCCGAATGCGTGCACGCATCGGACGTTACAGCGCTACACAAGGTCCGTGCGGCGACGCTCGCTCTTATGTTCGCAGCCAATCTCGGCTGCGTTCAGCGGGCAACGGAAATGTTTGAGTTCGTCGAGGCCTGCTGCCACGCACCTGGTGTTGACAATCATGCTCGCCAATATCTCTTAATGGTCTATCACTCCTCCTTCGGCGATCATGACCTGGCTGTGCAGGCAGCATTAAAATTGATCAAGCAGGCGCGCTCTAGCGGGAATGTGGCCGCGCTAACCCATTGTCTCCGCCATTCGTCACAAGTCCTTCTGAGTGCAGGACGGATCGACGACGCGCTCGCTGCAGCTACAGAGGCCTTCGACATCGCGAACAGCTATGGCCTCAGCCATGACGCAGTTGCTGCCACATACCACCTCACTTCCACTTACCTACAACTTAATGACTTGGAAAACGCTTCCCGTTGGCAGAGTGAGGCAGTGGCACGGCAGGAGTTCAGCAGTGATCAGACCGCATTGGCAAACCTCTTGGCCACCGGCGCCGAAATAGCTATAAGGTGCGGTGATTATGCCGCAGCGACATCGGCGCTTGCATCTGCCGAGAAGCTCTACCACCGCAATGCATCAGCAAAGAGTAGCCAAGCGCTACTGACGCTTCGCACTGCACTCGCGCTTTTTATGAACAACTCATCGCCCGCTGACGACATCTTGTCAGAATTGATTGAGCTGCATTACCAGATGCGCGCTCGGGGCGACCAGGATTGGGCCCTCTTCGTGCTCTGCCGCGCTCTGCAATCGAGGGACAGGGCCCAGGAAGCGGGTACCATTCTTCGAAGCTATATCCTGAAACATCGGCGTGACCGACATGGCCTGCTCCCTCAGCTGGACAGCATATGGCGAGATGAATACGCGACCAGTGCTGCGAGAGGCTCTGATGGCAACCACGACGAACTATTGCGATAAAGCATTCAACGCCAAGCGCGCGGTGTCACAAGATCTTTGGCGCTCAGGTAGTCAAACCTGATCGGAGTGCACGGCTCAACACTACTCGCCGGTTCGCGGCTGGAGTTGGATCTCGTTGGGCGGGCAGAAAGAGGGCGCTGAACATGGGACTTGCTAGAAGTTGATCACAGATTCCTGGGTCGAACTGCTTGCCCCGGAACTTCGCCAACTCATCGCGAACCTGAGTCTGGGTGAGCGCCTTTCGATATGGTCGATCACTCGTCATCGCATCGATCGTATCCGCAAACATGATAATGCGCGATGCAAGAGGAATCTCGGTACCGGCCAGCCCATCGGGATAGCCACTACCATCCCAGTTTTCGTGATGATGTCGCACCGGATGGACCAAGTCCTTCAGGGTCGAGACCGTGGCTACCAACTCGGCGCTCTTCGTCGAGTGCGTGCGCATCACGGCGCGCTCTTCTGGCGTGAGCTTTTCGGGCTTTCGCAGGATTGGCGCGTAGACTTCGTGAATCTTTCCAACGTCGTGCAGCAACGCGGCGAAGCCTATGCGTTCAACCTGCTTGCCAGTCAACCCGATCGCACGAGCAATGATCATTGCATAGTGCTGTACGCGGCGTGAATGACCCGACGTATAAGGGTCGCGCGCCTCTATGGCTCTCACCATCAACTCAAGGAGATCTTTGTTAACCTGCTCAAGCTGGAGGTTCGTGAGATGCAATTGCCGTAGGCCCAAGAGCGGAAGGGCAAGACCTGCAGCGCCCAAGGAGCCCCATTTAACGAACGCCCACGCGAACAGGTAAATGATGGGACCAGAGAATGTGTCGTACGCCAGAGTACTCATCGTGTTCTGGCGCCAGATTTCTAAGGGAGACCGTCCCTCGCTGATCCCAATCACGCCGCTGACCGTCAGACTGCTGACTAGGAACGAAGCGCCGAACATAACCGCGTATGCTAGAAAATCTGCGCTCGTGCTGTGAAGTAACGTGTCTGCAGAAAAATTCCGCAGCGGTACACCACCGAGCGCTAAAAAGCTCAGCGTCCCAACTCCTGCGGCCAGACATGTCTGAGCGACGTTGAACGCAGCCTTGACAGGACGCCGCTTGTGGATGGCTTCCGCAACGAGTTTGGCTAGCCCAACTGCGGCGACGGTAATCCACGTTGGCGCGATGAGTACAGCGCTCAGAAATGGAATGAAGGCGATCGAACCGTAAGCACGACGCGGGAGGTGGTAAACCAGTAGGTCAGCCGCAAAACCAAGTCCAATCAGGAACAGCACAGAGCGCGTAGCAGCAGTGCCGGCCGCGGGGGAAGCCAAGGCCAGTGCTGCCACGCTTGCGATCGCCGAGAGACATACAGCGACGACGTAAAGGGTAACGCGTCTGCTCATATTAGAAGTGATCCCCGCCCCGGTTACTCCCAGCCTTGCCAACCAGTTCCCAGCACAAACGACATCAAGCTGTTCACGAGCCCGGCCATGTACTCCACTTTGCGTCACCTCCCGTCAGTCAGTCGTGTACACCGTTGTACACGCTCATTGAGGTTGGCTCCGCTCCTCCTGCTTTACTACCCTGTTGGCCTTGCCCGCTCGGCTTCGCTCAAACCGGGGACGGGGGATCTATTGTCGTGTTCTTCTGGTGAGAACCTGCATCTGGTAAGAGGCTGCGTCGGCATGGCGTCGCAGGACATCCTCGTCGCGCAGCAACCATCGCGCAGAGGCCCTGCGTACACCCGCACTCGTCATTGTCACATTGTCGCACGCGCCGACCCGCCTCGCCACCACACTCGCCATGCGCATCTCGCATGACCACTCGCGCGCGTGCCCTACGCTATGTTGCTCGGCAACCCGGCGGCTCCTGCTTCAGGCCGCCGCGCGCCCGATCCATCGATTCGTCGCGTCCAGCACCGCAAGCACGCTCGCGGTCTCCGGACTGTCCTTCACTTCGCAACTCCCGGTGAGCATCACCATCTCCCGCCCCGAGTGTGCGCGGATCCCCACGAACACGAACCGGCGGTCGAACGCATCCACCAACGTGCATCCGGCCAGCGCCAGGAGCGTATCCGTGCTCTCCACTTGGGCGAGGGCCATGATCGTCGCCCGCGCGGCCAATTCGGCGCGCGAGCGCTCGGATTCCACCCCCTCTGCCTCCCCGAGATAGGACTGGTCACCCTTGCGCAGCGTCACGCGGCACGTCACCCCTTTGGAGCGCGACCGCTGCACCTCCACGTTCTCGAAGTACACCCGCCGCTGCAGTACCGCCGCGGCGTGCTCCGTGAATGCGGCGTCGCTCTCCTGCCGCGCCCGCGCCTCGATGGTCTTCTGAGGGTCCGCCGTCGTTGCAACCGAAATCTTTCGATGATCCACTCGCATGCCCAGGTGCGCGATCAATGCGCTCTCGACGTTCCGCACGGTTTGCTTGGGGTTGATCTCCGAGGTCGTGAGCAGGTGAATCTCGCTGACCGCGCCGCTGTCGCTCGCAATGATGCGCGCCGCCAGCACTCCCGGCAGCGTGAGCAGCAGCTCCTCACCACGCTTGATCGGGAGCACACTCCCGGCAATGGGTGACGTGAAGGGCGACGAGCTCGGCGGCGGGGCGTTCAGGGGTAGTGACAAGGATGACTCCGCTTATGGTGCAAGGACGTGCAGCACTGTCCGTGAAAGGGCTGAGACGGGTCCAACGGCAGGAACGGCAGCCTACGTACGGCGGGGACTACAGGACGGCGGGAACCGCCGGAGGGTGACTGCGGCCATCACGGCCGCAATTCTCCCGCCAATATTGGTGGCGGGTGGTGCAAACGCAAGTTACGCCGTGCTAGCAAGATGATACTCCTTTAACTTGCGATACAGGGTGCGTTCCCCTAACCCCAGCATTGCCGCCGCCTTGCGCCGGTTCCCCCGCGTTTCCCTGAGCGTCGATTCGATGGCCGCCCGCTCGATCTCGGCCATCGTCATCCCCGGCGCGATCGTAACGGCATTCGATGCCTCGGCATCCTCCCGTGGCTCGATTGCCGCAATTCCGATGGGCTGACGCGCCACCGGCTGCACCTCACCAACCCAGTCCTCGCGCGGCGCACGCACCTCGTCCACCCGCTGGCGCAGTTCCTCCACCTGAAGCTTGAGCTCCACCAGGCTCCGGACGATGAACTCCATCTCCCGCCCGCTCGTGCCCTCGTGCGCCCGCATGATCGCCCCCACCGGCACGGGAAGCAGGCGCGCATGACCGCCCTCCCGGATCTCTCGCGGAATATCGTCCGCGGTGATTTCGTGGCCTGGCGCCAGCACCACCATGCTCTCCACCAGGTTGCGCAGCTCGCGCACGTTCCCCGGCCAGCTGTACTCCACCAGCAGCTGCATGGCGTCTGCGGAAATGCCCTGGAACGGGCGGTCGTGCTGTGCCGTGTACTCCTGCACGAAGCGGCGGACCAAGAGCGGAATGTCCTCGCGTCGCTCGCGGAGCGGCGGCAGGTACATGGTGAGGACGTTGAGACGGTAGTACAGGTCCACACGGAACTCACCCCGTTCCACCTGCTCCCGCAGCGGCCGGTTGGTCGCCGCCACCACGCGCACGTTCACCGTGAAGGGCTGCGTGCCGCCAACGCGGGTCACTTCGCGCTGCTCGAGCACGCGCAGGAGCTTCACCTGCGTGGAGGGCGGCGCCTCGCCGATCTCGTCCAGGAAGAGCGTGCCGTTGTTGGCCAGCTCGAACCGGCCAAGCCGGCGCTCCGCCGCTCCGGTGAAGGCGCCCTTCTCGTGCCCGAACAGCTCGCTCTCCAGCAGTGTCTCCGGCAACGCGCCGATGTTCACCGCGATGAACGGCCTGGCACGCCGCGGACTGAGCCGGTGCAGCGCGCGCGCCACCAGCTCCTTTCCCGTCCCGCTCTCCCCCTCGATGAGCACCGTGCTCGACACCGGCGCCATCTGCTCGATCTTCACCATCACCTCGCGCATCCCCTGGCTCTCACCAATAAGCCCGGTCTCCTGCGCGAGGCGCCGCCGATCGAGAATGCGGCGGATGCCGGCAAAGACGTCGTCCAGGTCCACCGGCTTCACGTAGATCTCCACGAAGCCCAGGGCGCGCAGGCGCTCCAGCAGCGCCGGGTCGGCGATATCCGCCAGTCCCACGACCGCCGCACCGTCCCACAACTGCCGCCGCACGAGCTGCACGTTGTGCGTGTCGACCAGCCCACCGGTGAGCACGATCACGTCCGGCTTTTCCCGCTGGATAGCGGAGCGCATGTCATCCATCGGGGAGACGACAGCCGTCTCGAAGCCCGCGCGTTCCAGCATCGCGTTGAGGCGCACGGCGGGCTCGACGTCCGTGAGACTGAGCAGCACCTTCATGGCGTACCCGCCTCGCCCGCGTGCCCGGACCCCGTTCCCGCGCGGGCATGGTCGGTCACGCTCCCGCGGAGGATCTCGATGGCGTGGTCGATGATCGGCTCCAGCGCCGCGAGCCCATCGCGGACGCCACCCGGCGAGCCCGGAAGATTCACCACCAGCGTGCGTGAGCGCACGCCCGCTACACCGCGCGACAGGGCAGCGCGCGGGAATGACGTCATGCAACTGATGCGCAGACGCTCGGCGATGCCCGGTGCCTCCCGCTCCAGCACTGCGCGTGTGGCCTCCGGCGTCACATCACGGACAGCGAGTCCCGTCCCGCCGGTCGTGAGCACCACGTCGGCCGCGTCGCTGTCACACCACTCCAGCAAGCGAGCGGTGATGTCCACCGTCTCATCGCCCACCAGCGCCCGCTGCGAGAGCTGATACCCGCGCTCCTCGCCCCATTGTGCAATGACATCCCCGGACGTGTCGGCGCGCTCTCCGCGCGCTCCGGCATCGGAGATCGTGAGGATGGCGAGACGAACGGCATGAGAGGAGGCAGGAGAGCGGCGAGAGGCGGAACGACTTCGCACAGGCACGTTCGTTTGCGTGTTCCGCTCCCCACCTTTCGCCTTTCTCCTTTCGCCTTTCTCGCTCACTTGTGCGAGCCTGTCGTGTAGAACGGCATCTTCACCACGCTCCCCGGCACGCGCTTCCCCCGCACCTCCATCTCCAGCGGCTCACCTTCCTTTGCGCTGGCGCGGGGCAGATAGCACGTCCCGATCGGGATGGCGAGCGACGGGCTCAGGGTGCCGCTGCGCACTTCCCCCGACGGCTCGTCGTTGTGGAACACGTGGTAGCCGTGCCGCGGGAACGACCGGTCGCTTGTGGTGAAGCCGACGAGCTTGCGCGGAATGCCCTGCTCCTTCTGGGCAATGAGCGCATCCCGTCCCACGAAATCGCCCTTGGCCAGCTTGACGGTCCAGCCGAGGTTGGCCTCGAGCGGCGTGACCGTGTCGTCAATATCGTTTCCATAGAGCGCCATTCCCATCTCGAGGCGCAGGGTGTCGCGGCAGCCGAGGCCCACCGGCGTCACCTCTCCCGTGGCCATGAGCGCCTCCCACACGGTGCGCGCGTCGGCCGCATCGAAGTAGAGCTCGAATCCATCCTCGCCCGTATATCCGGTGCGCGAGATGACCGATGGAACGCCGGCAACATGCCCCTGCGTAAAGTGATAGTAGCCGATGGCGCCGAGCGAGGCGTCGGTCAGCGGCTGCAACACGCGCTCCGCGATGGGCCCCTGCAGCGCGAGGAGCGCGATGCGGTCACTCACATCCTCGATCGTGACATCGAAGCGCGCAGCATAGCTCCGGATGTGCGCGAGGTCCTTCTCCCGATTGGAGGCGTTGACCACCATCATGAGGTGATCGGCAAAGCGATACACCAGACAGTCGTCCTCGATCGTGCCGCGCTCGTTCAGAATCATGGAGTACTGCACCTGCCCCACGGTCAGCGCGGCGACATCGTTGGACGTCACGTAGTTCACGAACGCCACCGCGTCGGCGCCGCGCACGTCGAACTCGCCCATGTGGCTCACGTCGAAGAGCCCGCACGCGGCGCGCACCGCCCGGTGTTCCGCCGTGATCCCGGTGGGATACTGCACGGGCATGTCGTACCCGGCGAACGGCACCATCCTGGCGCCGAGCGCGACGTGAATGTCGTGGAACGGGGTGAGCTTGAGTGCGGCGGTGCGTTCAGTGGAGGCCATGTGCCCTGTCTCGGTTCGGGATCCGGTTCATGTGAGACAGGAAATGTGCGGATCTGGCGAAGGGGAGGCCAGGGGCCGCCCTCCACCCTCCGCCCAGCGCCGCTACAGCGCCGCGATCGCCGCCTGAACTTCGGCCGCGTGCCCCTGCGGCTTCACCTTCTCGAACACGCGCGCCACCCGTCCGGCTCCGTCGATCAGAAAGGTCGTGCGCTCGATGCCCATGTACCTGCGCCCGTACATCGACTTCTCCTTCCACACGCCGTACCGCTCCGCGGTGTCATGCGCGGTGTCCGCGAGGAGCGTGAAGGGGAGATCGTACTTGGCCTTGAACTTCTTGTGGCTCTCCACCGAATCGGGCGAGACGCCAAGGATGACAGCCGATGACTGCTCGAAGCGCGGGAAGGCGTCGCGGAACTCGCACGCCTCGATGGTGCATCCGCTCGTGTCGTCCTTGGGGTAGAAGTAGAGGACGACCGGCGTTCCGCGCAGCTGGTCGAGGGAGAGCTCCGTGCCGGCGTCGGTCTCGAGCGTGAAATCGGGCGCGGCATCACCAGGTGCGATCATGGCAGTTCGTGAGTGAGAGTGCGTGAGTGAGAATAGTGGAATGAGCTACGTCAGTGACTCGCCGCCCATGAGCACGGCCATCACGGCCTTCTGGACGTGCAGCCGGTTCTCGGCCTCGTCGAACACGCGGCTCCGCGGCCCGTCGATCACCTCGGCGGCCACCTCCTCGCCGCGATGCGCGGGCAGGCAGTGGAGGAAGATCGCCCCGGGGTTGGCGAGCGACATGAGGCCGTTCGTCACCGTGTAGCCGGTGAACGCGCGCTCCCGCTCGGCGCGTTCCTCCTCCTGTCCCATGGATGCCCAGACGTCCGTATTGACCACGTCGGCGCCGGCCACCGCCTCGCGCGGGTCGCGCACCAGGGTCACGGATGCGGTGCGGCGTGCGCGGTCGAGGATGGCCGCATCAGGGTCGTACCCTTCCGGGCAGGCGAGCACCAGCTCGAAGCCCAGGACGGCCGCCGCGTTGATCCACGAGTTCGCCATGTTGTTGCCGTCGCCGATCCAGGCGATTCGCTTTCCCTCCCACCCGCCGAGCTGCTGGCGCACGGTGAGCAGATCGGCCAGAACCTGGCAGGGGTGCAACAGGTCGGTGAGCCCGTTGATGACCGGCACCGTGGCGTAGCACGCCAGCTCCTCGATTTCCGCGTGCGCGAAGGTGCGGATCATGATGCCATCCACGTAGCGCGAGAGCACGCGCGCCGTGTCGGCGATCGGTTCGCCGCGGCCCAGCTGGATATCGCGCGGCGAGAGAAAGAGCGCGTGTCCGCCGAGCTGCCACGCGCCCACCTCGAAGGAGACTCGCGTGCGCGTGGAGGACTTCATGAAGATCATCGCCAGCGACTTGCCGGCCAGGGGCTTTCTGCCATAGGTGCCCCGGCGCATGGATTCCGCGACGTCGAAGAGCACGCGCAGCTCATCGCTCGAGAAATCGGGGATGGCCAGGAAGTCGCGGTGTGGTGGGAGAGGCATACCGGTCGCGGGAGGTTACAGGATGTATTTGCGGAGGTCCTCGTCTTCGGCGATCTCCTTGAGCCGGTCGCGCACCGTGGCGGCGTCGATCGTGATGGTGCGCGTGCCACGGTCCGGAAGCTCGTAGAGGACATCCTCGAGAAGCGTCGACATGACGGTGTGCAGGCGGCGGGCGCCGATGTTTTCCATGCGGTCGTTCACCGCGGCAGCGATCCGCGCGATCTCGGTGATGGCGTTGCCGTCGAAGTCCAGCTTCACGTGCTCGGATTCCACCAGCGCCGTGTACTGCTTGGTGAGGGCGTTCTCCGGCTCCGTCATGATGCGGACGAAGTCGCCCTCCGTGAGCGGCTTGAGCTCTACCCGGATGGGGAAGCGGCCCTGCAGCTCCGGGATCAGGTCACTTGGCTTGGAGACGTGAAAGGCGCCGGCCGCGACGAAGAGCACGTGGTCCGTCTTCACCAGTCCGTATTTCGTCTGCACGTTGGAGCCTTCGACAATCGGCAGGAGGTCGCGCTGCACCCCCTCGCGCGAAACATCGGGCCCTCCGGTCTGCGAGCGCTCGCCGGCAATCTTGTCGATCTCGTCCAGGAAGATGATCCCCATCTTCTCCACCCGCTCGAGCGCATCGGTGGTGACATCCTCCGTGTCGATGAGCTTCTCGAGCTCCTGCTCCAGCAAAATCCGCCGCGCCTCCGACACCTTTACCGTGCGTTGCTTGGTGCGCTTCGGCATCATGTCCTGCAGCATCTCCGTGAAGTTCTCCATCCCTTCGGGTGCGCCCTGCGGGATGAGCATATCGAACACGGGGCCCCGCTGCTGCGTCACCTCCACTTCCACTTCGCGCTCCTCGAGCTGACCATCCACCAGGAGCTGCTTGAGCTTCTCGCGCGTACGCCGGTAGCGCTCCCGACCCGCATCGTCTCCCTCCTCGCGCGACACCTCGCCCGTGGCGGAGACGACGAAGAGCGCCGGTCCCCCGCCCTGGTCCGTGCCCGCCGCTGATGCGCCCGCCGCCACGCCGGCTGGGGCCGGGGCCGGGGCACCCGGCTTGTTGTCAGCAGCGGGCGGCGGAAGCAGCAGATCGAGCAGACGCTCGTCCACGCGCTCGTGCGCCAGGTCCTCCACCTCGTTCTCGCGCTCGGTGCGCACCATGTCGATCGCGCTCTCCACCAGATCCCGCACCATCGACTCGACATCGCGCCCGACATAGCCGACTTCCGTGAACTTGGACGCTTCGACTTTGATGAATGGCGCCCCGGCCAGCTTGGCCAGCCGGCGCGCGATTTCCGTCTTCCCGACCCCCGTGGGCCCAATGAGGATGATGTTGTTCGGGGAGATCTCTTCGCGGATCGATTCGGGCGCCTGCTGCCGGCGCCAGCGATTCCGGAGCGCGATGGCGACAGCCTTCTTCGCCTCGCTCTGCCCGATGATGTAACGGTCGAGCTCGGCAACAATCTGACGCGGGGTGAGATCCGCGAGTCGAGCCACCGCCTGTTGTGTTCGCTTGGATGGCATGATGATGGAAAACGTGTGTATCGTGGGATCAGGGACCAGGGATCAGGGTGCGGCCTGGGTGAGGCGATATCGGGAATGAGGCTCCGGCACGCTCATCCTCTCGCCGCTGCCCCCGCTGTCCCATCCCCGTCCAGCTCGAGCACCGTGATGTTGGTGTTCGTGTAGATGCAGATTTCCCCGGCGATCTCGAGCCCCTTTCGCACGATCTGCGGAGCCGTCAATGACGAGTGCTCGAGAAGGGCCCGTGCGGCAGCCAGGGCATACGAGCCGCCCGAGCCGATGGCCAGCACGCCGTCATCCGGCTCGATGATGTCGCCGTTCCCCGAAATCACGAAGCCATGCTCGCGATCGACCACCGCCAGCAGTGCCTCCAGCCGCCGGAGCACCCTGTCGCTGCGCCAGTCCTTGGCCAGTTCCACAGCGGCGCGGGAGAGGTTTTCCGGGTAGCGCTCCAGCTTCTCCTCAAACCGCTCGAAGAGCGTGAAGGCATCGGCCACGGCGCCGGCGAATCCGGCCAACACCTTGCCGCCGCGCAGCACACGCACCTTCTGCGCATTGGATTTCATGACGGTCTCGCCGACGCTGACCTGCCCATCCCCGCCGAGCGCGATCTGCCCATCGCGCCGCACGCCAAGGATGGTGGTGGCGTGGAAGCGCGGAAGTGTGGAGGGAGTGCTCATGCCGAGAAAGATAGCGAGAGGCCGGGACGGGGATGAGGACAGGGTGGAGGGAGTAGGGTGTGGGGTGGAAGGGGAACGGCATGAGCGAGAGGAGTTCTCTCCCCACCTACCCGACACCCGACTCCCAATACCCGGCCGTAATGACTCCGAATACCCGGCCGTTTCTGACCCACTGACCTACCGATCCACTGACCTACTGATCGACTGATCCATTGCTTCCCCTCCCGCCCCTCGTTGTCACGCCCTCGGGTGGGCCTTCCGGTAGACTTGCTTGAGGCGCTCGGTGCTGGTGTGCGTGTAGATCTGCGTCGTGGAGATGGAGACGTGGCCCAGGAGCTCCTGCACAGCGCGCAGGTCGGCGCCGGCATCCAGCAGGTGCGTGGCGAAGCTGTGGCGAAGAGAATGCACGGAGAGGCCAGCCTCCTCATCGATCGCATGGAGAAAGCGCGCCACGATCGCCTGTACGGCGCGCCGGCTGAGGCGCCTGCCGGTGCGAGCCAGGAAGAACGCGGTGCGGTCGCCGTGGCGCCCCAGCGCTCCGAGCAACTCGTCACGTTTCGCTTCGTAGTTCCGCAGCGCGAGTTGCGCGGGGTCTCCGAGGGGGACGATGCGCTCTTTCTTCCCCTTCCCCCTGACCTTCACCTGCTGCGTGATCAGGTCCAGGTCCCCCTGACTGATCCCCACGAGCTCGGAGAGGCGCATCCCCGTAGAATAGAAGAGCTCGAGAATGGCGAGGTTGCGCACGGCGACGAAGGTGCCCTCCCATGCCCGCGATTCCGCCATCTGGAAGAGCAAGGCGATCTGGGCCTGATCGAGGTAGCCGGGGAGGCGTTTCTCGATCCGAGGGCCTTGCACGCCGCGCGCGGGGTTCGCTTCCACCAACTCGGCGTAGTGCAGAAAGCGGTAGAAACTGCGGATGGCGGAGAGGGTTCTGGCGGCTGAGCGTTTGCCGACGCCGCGGCGAGCGAGATAGCCCATGAAGCCGCGGATCGCCAGACGGTCCACGCCGCCCCAAGTCCAGGCGCCGACGCCGTAGTACTCGCTGAGGAAGGTGAAGAAGGCGGTCAGATCGCGCCGATAGGCCTCAAGAGTGTGCGGAGAATCGTTTCGCTCGGTGCCCAGGTAGAGGAGGAAGGCGGAGACGTCATCCGGCACGGGAATGGTGGCAGGCGCGGAGGAAGGATGGTGGGGATCGGGCGGATCGGGAGTATTTTTGCTTTTGGGGGGGGGCCCCCGCTTGGCGGAGCCGCTCACCGCGCCACCACCTCTACCCCCGCCTCCGCCCGCCAGTGCGCCAGCGCTTCCAGCGCCCGCTCCGCCATCAGCTCCCGCTTCCGCCGCTTGTCGCGCACCCGCTCCTCCAGCTCATCAACCAGCCCGAAATTGGCGTTCATGGGCTGGAAATGCCGCGGATCCGCCTCACGCAGGTATCGATACAGCGCCCCGAGCATCGTCGTCGGCGGCGGAATCACGGCCCCCTCCCCCGCGAGCAGGCGGGCCAGATTGATACCGGCCAGGAGCCCGGTGGCGCTGCTCTCCGTATACCCTTCCACGCCTGTGAGCTGGCCGGCGAAGAGGGTGCATGGATCATCGCGGAGCGCGAGGTGCTCGTTCAGCGCGGCGGGGGAATTCACGTACGCGTTGCAGTGGATGGCGCCATAGCGCAGAAACTCGGCCTGCTCCAGTCCCGGAATCATGCGAAAGACGCGCTGCTGCTCCCCCAGACGCAGCCGAGTCTGGAAGCCAACCAGGTTCCACATCCGGCCGGCGCGGTCCTCCTGGCGCAGCTGGACGACGGCGTACGCCATACGGCCGGTGCGCGGGTCGCGCAGCCCGACGGGCTTGAGCGGACCGAAACGCAGCACATCCCGTCCTCGCTGTGCCATCACCTCCACCGGCAGGCATCCCTCGAAGTAGGGCGCTTCATCGAAGTCATGCCCCACGTGCTGGTCCGCGGCCACAAGCGCGTCCAGAAAGGCGTCATACTGTTCGTGCGTCAGCGGGCAGTTGAGATAGGCACCGCCGTCGCCCGCCTCCGGCATCGTCTCCTTGCCGTAGCGCGACGCGCGAAAGAGCATTGATTCGTCCAGGGAGTCGCGCGCGACCACCGGCGCGATGGCGTCGTAGAACGCCAGCGACTCCACGCCCAGGCGGGCGCGAATCGCGCGGCCCAATCCATCCGAGGTGAGCGGCCCCGTCGCCACGATTCCCGGGGACGGGAGCGTGGTGACCTCGCCGCGCTCGACGCGGATGCGTGGGTGCGATGTGACGCGTTCGTGCACCGCGCGCGAGAACGCATCACGATCCACGGCCAGCGCGGTGCCACCGGGGATGCGCGCCTGATCCGCCGCCCACATGATGAGCGAGCCAAGCTGCCGCATCTCCGCTTTGAGCAATCCGTGCGCGTTGGACGGCTCGGTGCTCTTGAAGGTATTCGAGCACACCAGCTCGGCAAGGCGGTCGGTGGTGTGTGCGGGCGTGGTGACCACCGGCCGCATCTCGTGAACGACGACGTCGTAGCCCCGCTCCGCGAGCTGCCACGCCGCCTCGGAGCCGGCGAGGCCGCCGCCGATGATCGAGATCGGGGAATGGGGAAGCACGGTAAGTCAGTCCGCTACAGAGAGGCGAAAGGAGAGAGGAGAAAGGAATCGGCCTCCGGAGTGAAAGCCCTCATTCGCATGAGCCGTTCCTCCTTTCTCCTCTCTCCTTTCTCTTCTCGCTTGCCCCATCACCCCGCCGCCGCGACCTCGGCTTCCACGGCTTCCGGTGTCCATTCGTTGCCACATTTGAGGCAGACGCGGAATGCACCACGCGCCTTGGTGGACTTGGCCTCCGCGCCCACGTAGCCGCACTCGGGACACGATTCGAGCACGGGCTTGTTCCAGATCACGAAATCGCAATCGGGATGGTTGGCGCATCCATAGAATGCCCGCCCACCCTTCTTGGAGCGCAGCTGGATGAGGTCGCCGCCATCCTTCGGGCACTTCACGCCCGTGGGAAGTGGGCGTGTGCCACGGCACTTCGGGAAGCGGCTGCAGCCGAGGAATTCTCCGGCCCGCCCGTGACGAATCACCATCGGCGCTCCGCACTCATGGCAGATCTCGTCCGTCGGAATCGCCGGCTTGCGCGCGGGCCCGAGCCGCCGCGTGAAATCGCACTCCGGGCGGTTCTCGCAGGCGATGTAGGGGCCGAAGATGCCGCCCTTCGGCAGCAGCCGCCCGCCGCACTTGGGGCAGCGCTCCGTTTCGAGCATCGAGAGATCGTGAGCCTGCGCGATGAGATCTTCAACCTTCACCTGCCGCAGCGACGTGGCGAACGGGCCGTAGAACTCCTCCAGCACGCGCTGCCACCCGACCTCACCCTCCTCCACGCGATCCAGCTCCCCTTCCATGCTCGATGTGAACGCCACATTGAAGATGTCCGGGAACTGCCGCACCATGATCTTCGCGACCGTCTCCCCCAGCTCTGTGGGGGTGAACCGCCGCTGCTCGAGCAGCGCGTAGTGGCGATCCACCAGCGTCGAAATGATCGACGCGTACGTGGACGGCCGGCCAATGCCCAGTCGCTCCAGCTCCTTCACCAAGCTGGCCTCGCTGAAGCGCGGCGGCGGCTCGGTGAAGTGCTGCTTGGGGATGAGCTCGACTACGGGAACCTGCTCGCCCACCTCGAGCGTGGGCAGCGCCTGCTCGTCCTCCAGCGCCCGCCCGTCGCCTTCCTCGTGCGCCTCGCGGTAGAGAACGAGGAACCCCTCGAACTTGATCACACTTCCGGTGGAGCGGAACAGGTAGCGACCGAGATCGAAATCCACGGTGGTCGTATCGAATACCGCCGCGGCCATCTGCGACGCCATGAAGCGTTTCCATACCAGCTCGTACAGCTTGAACTGGTCGGCGCTCAGGTGCTTCCGAACGTGCTCCGGCCGGCGCGCGGGGTCGGTAGGACGGATGGCCTCGTGGGCATCCTGCGTGTTGGCCTGCTGCACGTTGCGCGCGCCGGCGCCCGCCTTGCCGTAGAGCTGCGGGCCATTCGCCAGACACTCGGCGCCAAACAATCCCGCGAGGTATTCTCGCGCCTGCTGCGCGGCCACCTCGGCAATGCGCGTGGAATCGGTACGCATGTAGGTGATGAGGCCGACCGCTCCCTCCGGTCCGAGCTCGATCCCCTCGTAGAGCTGCTGCGCCACTCGCATGGTGCGCTTGGAGCCGAAGCCCAGCTTCTTGGCCGCCTCCTGCTGCATGGTGCTGGTGGTGAAGGGCGCCGCGGGATTCTTACGCCGCTCGCGCCGGCGAACCTGCGTGACCGGAAAGCGGTCGCGCCCGGACACATCGCGGACGATCGCCGACGCCGCCTCCTCATTCCCGATCTCGGGCTTCTTGCCGTCCACCAGGTGCAGTCGGGCCACGAAGCGCTGGTTGTCCTTCTCCAGCAGCGCCTCGATGGACCAGTACTCGACCGGCTTGAACGCGCGGATCTCGTGCTCGCGCTCCACCACGAGGCGCAGCGCCACCGTCTGCACGCGGCCCGCCGACAGCCCCTTCTTGATGGTCTTCCAGAGCAATGGGCTGGTCTTGTATCCCACCAAACGGTCGAGCACGCGCCGCGCCTGCTGCGCCTCCACCTTCTTCTCATCGATGGAGGTGGCGTTGCCGATGGCACGCTGAACGGCGTCGCGCGTGATCTCATGGAAGCGCACGCGCTGCATAGGCGCCCCGCCTCGGCGCTTGATGGATTCCGCTACGTGCCAGGCAATGGCTTCGCCCTCCCGGTCCGGGTCCGTGGCCAGGTAGATGCGGGAGGCGACCTTGGCCGCGCTCTTCAGCTCGGCCAGTGTTTTTTCCTTGCCGGGCACTGGAACGTAGGTGGGTTGGAAGCCGCGCTCGATGTCGATCCCCAGCCCCTTGGCCGGGAGATCGCGGACATGCCCGATCGTGGCCCGCACGCGGTAGTCGGGGCCCAGGTACTTCCCGATTGTCCGCGCCTTGGCGGGCGACTCGACAATGACCAGCGACTTTCCGGCTACACTCCCCTGCTCCCCGCGCTCGCCGCCGTTTGTCGCGCTTGAGCGGCGCCGAGGCGCGCCAGAGCGCGACGCCGTGCCTCGCCGGGCTGGCGACTTTCGGGTGGATTTCGTCTTCGGCTCCGGCGCGACGGTACTCGCGCGCACCGTCTTCCTGGTGCGGCTGCGCGCCGTGCCGTTCGATGTCGTGGTTTTCTTCCGTGCCATAGAATCATCCTGGATGCAGCATGAGAAGGCAGCCGTGAGATGCGTGCCACGCCGCTGCGCATCACGCCCTTCAGCCCTCGCACGCGTAGATGCAAACGCGCAGCGGGCACCAGCGGTTGCCCTTCAGACGCATCCTTTCAGTGCACCGTCACGTTATCGCCGGTGAGCCCGTCGTCCATGAAGCCGACGCCCTCCATGACCGTCCGCAGGTCCTCAAGCACAATCCGCCCCTCGACCTGGGCCAGCGCGCGCTCGATGAGGTGCTCGAGCTCGACCGGATTGAGGATGCCGGAACCACTCAGCGAAATCAGATGCCCCCACGCCTCGGGAGCGAATCGGCCCCGCTCATGGGGGCCCAACACGCGAAAGGTCATTGTGGTAGCGCCAGCGCGCCCGGGCTCCGCTCAGTACGGCGTCACCGGGCGCCGGAAAATGGTCCAGCCATCTACGAGATCCGGCATCAAATCACCGCCGTTACAAGCCATCTCCTGCCACTCCGGCCAGGCGGTGAGGCGACCGAACAACGTCGCCGGCCGGGCGGCCTGTCCAAAGCTAGTCCGCCAGTGGAGCCGAGGCAAGCCGTACTGCCGCATCTATAACACGTTGCCGTGTAATCACTTCCACATCCACAACCACGTCGGCCGCCGAGTAGTGCCGCTCGCGAATCGCGAGCAACCGGCGCAGCTCCGCGATGGGATCGGCAACGCCAAGCAGAGGCCGATCGCCTCGCGAGCGCCCCATGCGACGCAGCGCCACCGCGGGGGAAATGCGCAAATACATCATTCGGCCAGGGGGGCGCAGCAGCGCCACCGCCGCCTCGTTTGCGGCCCATCCGCCGCCGGGCGCCAGCACCATTCCCCCCCCGTGCGACAACTCCCGGGTCAGCTCCAGCTCCGAGCGCCGGAAATGCGCCTCGCCGTGTTGCGCGAAGATTTCCCGAACTGTCATCCCGTGGCGCCGCTCGATCTCCTGGTCGAAGTCCAGGAAGGCGCGGTTCAGACGCTTCGCGATCCGCTTGCCGAGTGTCGTCTTGCCGGAGCCGGGCAGGCCGACCAGGATGAGGTGCGGCTCAGTCGGCCGCTCGAGGGATCCATCGCTCGAGCTGATCCAGGTAGCCGGCATAGTTCCGTTTCGTTTCGGGCAGGGCGTCGCCGCCGAACTTTTCCAGGAAAGCCTGCGCCACCACGAAGGCCACCATCGCCTCGGCGATCACCCCCATGGCGGGCACCGCCGTCACATCGCTGCGCTCGGCAACGGCGGCGGCGGTTTCGCCCGTGGTGACATCGACGGTGGCGAGCGGGCGCATGAGGGTGGAGATCGGCTTCATCCCCACATGGACGACGAGCGGTTCCCCGGTGGTAATGCCGCCTTCCAGGCCGCCCGCGCGGTTGGTGCGGCGCCGCACGTTCCCCGTGCTCGGCCGGCCCGGCGCCATCTCGATCTCGTCGTGTACCTCGGATCCCTGCAGCCGCGCGCCCTCGAAGCCCAGACCGAATGCGACAGCTTTCACCGCCGGGATGGACATGAGCGCCGCGGCCAGGCGGCCGTCGAGCTTGCGATCCCAGGATACGTGTGACCCCAGCCCGGCAGGAATACCTTCGCATCGCACCTCGCAGATGCCCCCTAGCGTGTTGCCGGCGCGCTTGGCGGCGTCGATGCGCTCGATCATGCCGCGCTCCGCATCGCCATCCAGCGTGCGCACCGGGGAGACATCGGACGCCGCGTTCAGATCGAAGGGCAACGGATCAGGCGGCACGGCATCGATGCCGCCCAGATGCACGACGTGGCTCCCGACGCGGATGCCGAACTCGGCGAGGAGCCGCCGGCAGATGGCGGCTGCCGCCACCCGTGCGGTCGTCTCGCGCGCGGAGGCGCGCTCGAGGATGTCGCGCGCGTCACGCCGGTCATACTTGAGGATGCCCGCCAAGTCCGCGTGCCCGGGTCTGGGCCGCGTGACGAGCCGCCGGCGGGGCCCCGGATCGCCCTCGTGCGGAGCGGGATCCATGATGTCCTGCCAGTTCTTCCAGTCGCGGTTCCGGATGAGCATCGCGACGGGGGAGCCAAGCGTCTCGCCGGCTCGGACACCGGCCAGAAATTCCACGGCATCCTTCTCGATCTGCATACGCCGACCGCGGCCATACCCCTGCTGGCGCCGTCCAAGCTCGACGTTGACGTCTTCGGCCAGCAATGGAAGCCCGGCGGGAATCCCTTCGAGAATGGCGACGAGCGCGGAACCGTGTGACTCGCCGGCGGTGGTGAATCGAAGCATGGGGAAAGAATAGCGGCGGCGCGTCGTGTGCCGCCAGACCAGGCCGCATATACGGAAAAGCCAGCGACGCCCCGGCACAGGCCGAGGCGTCGCTGGTCAGGTGGAACCGGCCGCTCGAACTCTTGAACGCGCGCCCGGTCCGCGCTGCCTCACGCGCGGGCGAGCGTCGGAAGCTCGCGTCGCCTCATCGACCGCTCGGGCTGCCGCCTGGCGGGCCAAGCTCCTCGCCGCCATCGATGATGTGGGGAGTGACGAGAATGAGCAGGTCGTCCTTCACTTCCTTGGTGACGGTGGTACCGAACAGGCGGCCAACGAGCGGCAGATCCACAAGGAGCGGAATGCCGGTCTTGGTAGTCTGCACCTGCGTGACGGTCAGCCCGCCGATGACCGCCGTTTCGCCATCGCCCACCAGGATCTGGTTGTCGGCCTTCTGCTCCAGGAAGGTGTAGCCAAGATCCGACGCCGCCGGCTGCAGGCTGGAGCGCTCGGCGTGCAGCGTCATGAGCACCTGGCGGTTGTTCGTCACGTGCGGCGTGACCTTGAGGATGATACCCGTCTGCTTGAAAGTCACGTTGGCGCGAGGGGCCGTGGTCCCGTTCCCGCCCTGGCTCAGCGACCCGATGTCGATCACGCGGATTGGCGTGTCCTCACCGGAGACGAGCGTGGCCTCGCGATTGTCGAGCGTGGTGACACTCGGTTCCGCCTGCACATCGGCGAGATCCACCTCCTGCAACGCGTCCAGGAAGGCGGTCAGGTCGAACTTGCCGAGCACAGTGGAGAAGATGAGACTGAGCGCGGGGTCGACCACGCGCTGGTTGGCGTTGGCAATGGCGGAGAGCGCGTCGCCGCCCAGCGCGATGATGTTCTGGTTGGTGTTGTACGGGGTGCCGGAGACGGCATCGTTCACCCCATCGCCGTTGGTGTCGATCGGTTTGAAGGTGGCCGGATCGGGACGCTGCACCAGCTTGTTGAAGAACTGATTGCTCTGGCCGAGATCGTAGCTCAGGCCAAGGTTCTGCGTATTGGTGCGGTTCACCAGGACGATCTTGGCCTTGATGGCCACCTGCGGCGTGCGGACGTCAAGGTCCTGGACGTAGTTGGAAATGTCCTTGAGCCGCGCGGCCACGTCCGTGACGATCAGGCGATTGGTGGCCGTGTCGGCGCTCACCGAACCGCGCACAAGGCAGTTGGCCTGGGCGCCGCTCTTGCCGGGGGCGCACTGCTTGGTCAGCAGGCTCGTGACGGTGGGGATGAGGGACGCCGCTCGCGCGTAGTTGACCGGAATGATCTGCGTGGTCAGAGGCGCCGCCGCCTGCTGGGCCGAGATATTGGCGTAGCTGTCGACGGTGATGATGCCGTGCGCGTCTTCCTTGGCCGCGAGTCCCTGCGACTGGAGGATCGCCTGCAGCGCTACGTCCCATGGCTGGTCGTGGATCTCGGCGGACACGGTGCCCTTCACGCTCGAGCCGACCACGATGGTGCGCCCCGAAAAGGCCGCGAAGCCCGCGATCACGTCATTGATGTCCGCATCCTGATAGGTGACGGTGATGCGGCGCAGCGGTGCCCGAGGGGCGAACACATGCGGGTGCGCGCCGTCCTTCGCGACGAGTGACGGCGCATCGCCGTCGGACACCCCTTCCACCACGCCGGGGCCCGCGTTCCACGCGGCGAACTGGCCCGCCGGCCCGGCGATGGAGACGTGGATGGCGCCGTTGACGCGGTTGATCGTGTACGCGCGTGTGCTGTCGAGGTCGACCACCACACGCACCGTGTCCTGTCGATACTGTGCGATGCGCACGTTCGTGATGCCGCCGCGAGGAACGCGGTCGTACATGCGGGCGGGTGTTGCCAGGCGGGCGCCATCCAGGTCGAGCACGAGACGCGGCGGCTGGCCCAGCGTGAAGTCCTCTACGTTGACGGCACCGCTTACGGCGATCACGAGCTCGGCATGCCCCGCGGCCCGTATGACCCGGAGCGACTGAATCTGAGCGGTCCCTGGCTCATCCGTAGTCGCGGCGCGGACGACGGCCGCGCGCGCAGTCAGCGCGATGACCGCCACTCCCACCAGCGTCCAGACTCGCCTCATTTCGTCCTCACGGTTGTGGAATCATTGAGTGCCAGCACTTCCTGCCGGCTGTAGCCGAACTCGTCCAGCGTGAATGTGACCGACTTCGGGTGAATCGCCGAAACGCGCATCCGTCCGAGCACGCGTCCCACCCTCGTCCTGTACTGCTCTCCGGTCGAGAGGTCGCGTAGCACCGCGACCGAGTGACCGGTGGGATCATAGATGACCGCCACCAGCCGGAGGTCCGAGATCATGGGGCGCAGCTCGCCGCTCGTCATCAGCGAGACGAACGGATCGCGCCTGCCACCCGCGTCGTAGGTGAAGGTCTCGCGCGTTAGCGTGATCTCGCGCGGCGAATCGGGCCCGTGTCCGGCGCGGCCGGCACGCGGGCGCAGCGGGGTGTCCGCGGCACGTGCGTGCATCGGTGCAGCATGTGTGACTGCCGGATGCGCCGCCATGTGATGGGGAGGCGCGGCAACGGCCTTGCCCTTGGTCGCAGCTGAGGCGGTACCCGGCATCGGTTGCCCGGTGATCTCCGCCGTACGCGCGTTCGTGGCCGCCACCACCCGCTCGGCGGCACGCGTGGGCCCGGTGCTGATGTGAGGCGTGGTTTGCGCATCGAGCGCCGCCGCAGCGCACACCAGCGTGAATCCCACGGATACGGTAATGCCGAAGGAACGCATGATCATTACTCCCCGCCAGCCGCGCGCGGGGCGTCGTCAGAGGCCGCTCCCTTGCGCACGACAAACGTCTCGAGGTCGAAGTGGGCTTCGATGGCCGCGGCATCCGCCGTCTTGCGTGATTTGCCGGTATTCGCCGTGGTGGACAGCTGCAGCTTCACGTGGGTTGGCAGCACGATACGCGTGAGGGACCCGACGTTGGACAGTAGCGTGCCCAGCGCGTGGTAGCCGCCGAGCACGCCCACGTTATAGCTGTAGGTGCTGTAGGTGCCGTTCTGCAGGACCGGTTGCGGCTGCACGCTCGCGAGGTCGAGCCCGGCTCGGCGCGCAGCGGTCGACACCTGCTCCAGCAGCGCCGGCACTTCGTTGCCCGTGGGAACCAGGGTCCGCACGAGCTCCAGGTTGGACTGGTACTGCGCGAGCTGCTGCCGGAGTTGCTCGACGCTCCCGTGAGCGATCTCGATCTTCGCCCGCCGGTTCAGCGAGTCGAGCGTGGCGATCCGTGTCCGCTGCGCGCTCAACGTGGCGGCCTTGGGGCGGAAGACCAGATAGCCGTAGGCACCGATCGCGGCCACGGCGAGCAGGCAGACCAGGACGAGCGATTGTTCGCGCTGTCCCTTGGGCATGAGTGGCATGACTACCTCACCGCGAGGGAGATGGGCACGGTGTGAATGACCGCCGGATCAGGCTTCTGGTACGCCGCGGTCAGGCGGAATTCGGTCACCTGCTTGCCGTCGAGCAGAACCAGCGTCGTTCCCGCCAGCTGGACGTTCTGAATGAACGGGGAGGCCTCGAGCACTCTCATGAAACGCGTGAGCGCCTGGAGGTCTACCGTGTTTCCGACGATTCTGAACTCCACGGGCGGCACGGCGGGGATCGTATCCACCGGTGCAGCCTGCTTGCCTTTCGTGGCCGGTTTGCTCGCCGCCGGAGCCGGCGCATTGATCTGCTCGATGGAGGTGAGCCACGTGTATGCGGGCAGTGCCTGGCTGACTTCCTCCATGATGTGCGGCCAGACAAAGCGCCGGGCATCGAACGACTCGATCAGCTGCACCTGGCGAAGCACGGAATCGCGCTCTGCCTCGGCCTTATGCTTGGCCGCAATGACGGTGGAGAAGCGAATGGAATCCTGCGTCGCCTGTTGCAGCTGGGTGTCGAGCGTCGCCGCGCTCCCGCGCTGCACCCAGAACATGCCGCCCACGACAGCGGCGGCGATGACGGCGGAGGCGACGGCGGCAATGAGGTAGGGGTCGTTGACGCGTGCAACCGCGCTCGCGATGGCGCCTTTGAGGTCGATCCCCGCGCTTCGGCTCCGGGACTTCTTCCCTGCACCCGGCAGAAGATTGATTTCGATCATGGAGCGGCCTTGGGGAAGGGTCAGGCGACCTGGCGGAGCGCCAGTCCGATGGGGAGCATGAGCAGCGGTGCGATCTCGTCGATGACGAGCGAGTTGAAGGCGCCGTCACGTACGCGCAGCCGTTGCAACGGGTTCGTATGCTCCACGGGAAGCCGCAACCGCGCCGCCAACGCCTCGTTGAGCCCCGGCACGCGCGAGCCGCCGCCACACGTGTACGCGGCACGCAGCTTATTGCCGGAGCGCGACGACGATGCGAGAAAGGCCGCGGCCCGTTCCACGCCGACGGCGATCTCTTCGCCGCGCGTTTCCGTGATGCCATCCAGGTGCGGCGACCGATCGTACCCGCAGAGCAGTGCATCGGCCTCCTCCGCGCTCAGCCCGCGCTCCCGCTGCAGGTCCTCGCGGAAGCGGCGCGTGCCGACGGCGATATCGCGCGTGAGCAGGGGCACGCCATCGTCCAGAATGTTGATGTTGGTGGCCTCGTGTCCGATGTTCACCAGGCACACGGTGCCCGTCATCGCGTCGGGGTAATTCACCTCGAACGCGTTGTGCAGGGCGAAGGCATCCACATCCACCATGGCTGGCGTGGCGTCGGCATCGGTGAGCAGTCGGAGCTTGCTCTCGATGAGGTCGCGCTTGGCCGCGACCAGCAGCACGCTCATCTCGACGCCGTCGGCGTCCGGATCGAGAATCTGGAAGTCCAGCTCCACTGACTCCATGTCGAAGGGCACATGCTGCTCCGCCTCCCAGCGAATGAGCTCGCGCGCCTGCTGCTCCTTCACGCGATCGATCTGGATCTTCTTGATGATCACGTCACGGCCGCCGACGGCCGTCACGATCACCGAGCGCGACGTGATCCCTACCGAGGTGAAGGCGCTGCGGATGGCGTCGGTCACGATGCCGGGGTCCATGATCTCCCCCTCGACAATCGCGTCAGAGAGCAGGGGAGCGACGGCGACGCGGGTGAGCTCCGGCTCGCCGCGGCCGTGATCGATCACCACGACCTTGATGAGCCCCGATCCGATATCGAGGCCGACTGTCGTCTTTTTCCGACCGAAGGGCATCATGGTGTGGCCAATACGGGAAGGGTAGGACAGCAAGGATGCAACGGGTGAGGCGCGCGTCCGACCGCACGACATCGCGCGTCCCAACGACGCGTGACCGACGGTCCAGGCTACCCCAGATACGACTGGCCGCAGGCGAGGTAACAGCATTTCGCCTGCAGCGGCCGTGGTGCGCGTGGGACAGATGCCGCAGCGCCGCAGCCACCATAACGGGCTGCGGCGCTGGAGCAGCATCACACGAATGCGTGGTGCATCAATTACTGCGCGAACCGTCTCAACGGCGTCGTCAATACAGTGCGACCCATGGGCGTTGCCGCGCGGGGAATGCAGTTGCCGCGCCGTTTGCCGCACGGTCCAGGGCGCAGCTCGAGTACTGAACGACCGCGTCTCCGAGGTCCGAGCTTTCCTCAAGGTCCACGTTGGCCGCCATGAGTCCGCCGGTGAAATGATTGCCGTTCCCGGAGGTACTGAACGTGCCCCGGACAATCACGGGACCGTAGAAGGAAAACTGCCCTGTCACTTTGAGATCGCCTTCGACCAGGAGGATGCCCTGCCCGACTCCATTCTGGAGCTGGAGGTCTCCCGGCGCGTAGATGATCGGGTAGTAGTCATTGCAGGCCGACGACGGGTACGTGGGGTCTTCCGGATCGCCGCCCCAGTTGTTCACGTCTCTCGTTTTGCACGTGGAATCCGCGTTGGCGCTCGGCGTGGGTTCCAGGCTCCCGCTGGCCAGCTTATTCGCCATGCTCACCAGTTCCGTCCAGTCGACATCGCCGAACTGGAAGTACGTGTCATCGTCGCCCGCCACGCTATCCTCCGCCACTGGCGGGTCGCCCGTGACGCACCCGTGGCAACCGGCGTAGTCGATCTGCGTGGTGTCGGGGACGGCGATGCCGGGCATCGAGGAATCTGGCGGTGGGCAGTCCGCGTCAACGGGCAGGTCGAAGCCAATGGTCTGCGAGCTTCCCCCGAGCTTTACGCTGCCGCGCGAGGTGAGCGCGCCCCGCACCTCGACTTTCGGGACCATGAGCGCCACCAGCATCCCGACGCGCCGTCGGGCCTGCGCGTTGGCCCCGAGGTTGACGCGTCCCTCGGACGTGATGAAGAACTGCTGATCGTCCAGCTTCGTCACCTGCACGGTATCCACGACGTTCGAGCCCGGCGCGAATGCCAGCGTCGCGAGCAGGCCGCGGCTGGTCGTGGTATTCCAGCCGGCGTCCCACGCGTCGATCGTCCGCGAGGTGTCGAACAGGGTGTTTACGCCGTACTCGGCGGCGTCGAGCGCGCGCGTCTGCAGCAGCGTGTTGCGGCCGATGCGGTACTGCTGCGTGGACGCGAAAAACACCCCCGCGATCAACGCGCCGATGACAATAATGGCGGCTATGGCGATGGCCAGGGCAAATCCTTCCCGGCGATGTCGCGTGAGCGGCATGAGGTTTCTCCTGTGCTGGAGTGCGTGATGCCTAATTGCGGAGCGCGATGCTCGTGCGCAGCGAATCGGTATGGGACGTGGGCGTGCCATTGAGATGTCCGATGTCCGAGCTGCTCTGCGAGCGCGTGACGATGTCGATCCGCGCTACGCTGAGCGGGTCGGTCGTCACGCTCCCGGCGCTGTTGTAGTACGTGAAGGTGAGGCCGCCCGTCCCGTCGGATGCGGGCGGCAGATATGGACCGCTGATGGGCTGTATCGTCGCACACCCCGAGCTTCCCGCGCCGCAATCGAAGTAGCCCAGATACCACTGGCCGTCGGAGGCCTTGTACAAGCTGTAATGCGCCTTGCGGAAGATGCGGATCGCGGAACCCAGGATCATCGTAGTCGTGAGGGCCGAGTCGAGTGTCACGGTCCACGCCTGTCCCGCCTCTGCAACCGTGGTGAAGTTGGTGCTGGCCGCGCAGGTGCCACCGGTCACCGGATCGCTGGTGAGGGCATACTGGTACCAGCTGTCGTCGGAGGTGGCCGTGGAGGACCCTGGGTCATAGACGAACAGCGAGTCCCCACTCTCCGGCGCGCTCGCCCACGACGTAAGACCGTTCTTCGCGGCCAGATCGACGGGCGGCACGGTGATCGTCTTCCGATCCAGCGAAATGTCGCAGACCACGGCCGACGCGATGGGCTCGCGGAATTCGATCGAGGTGTCGGTCATGCTGTAGATGTCTTTCAGCGAAGGGGAGATTCCCCGGAGCTCGCTCTGCAACACGTCGACCGCATCGCGGACGTTGTTCTGGGTCTCGATCATGGCCGTGGCGCCGCGATAGAAGCGCTGCTGGCGAACGATGACGCCCATGAGTGCGGCAAGCACGATGCCGAGCACCACCATGACGACGAGGAGCTCTGCCAGCGTGAAGCCGCGGCGTGAAGATGAGGTGGTCATGACGCGGTGCATCGAACGTAGCTCTGATAGCCCTGCACACTGGTGGGCTCCCCTGTCATGCCCTGGAAGCGGAGCGTGTCGACCACGAGGGCGAGATTCGCTCCCTCGCGAGTCACGGTCCACGTCTCCTGCACGCCGCGCGTAGTGGTATCGCCGCTGGCGAGGAGCGAGCATTGGAGATTGCGCAGCTGCTCGAACCGGCGCTGTACGACGCTGGCGGCGATCGTCTGTCTGGAGCCGCCGCTCATCATGCGTGTCACGAGCGCGGCGGAGCTAGCGAGGCCGAGAATGCCGACGGTCATGACCATGATCGCCACCATGAGCTCCACGAGCGTGAAGCCCGCGGTGCGCGCACGGGCACGCCGCTGGCGCGGAGCACGGTGACGGCGCGCGGACGATCGAGGGATCATAGTGTACACCCCTGAACTGAGACTTTGCCGAGCCCGACGACGCATACGGTATCGCGGACGTCGCCCTTCTCGACGATGATAGGCACGGAGCCGCTCAGGCCAGCAGCGATTCCACGCGGATCGAAGCGAATCGTGTCCTGACTGGCGGAGAGGGTCACACCGTGCTCGGAGCCAAGCTCACGGACGCCCAGCGACGTGGTGCCTCCGCTGCCATCGTCCACCAGTACGGCGATCTGATCGCCGCTTCGTACGAACGCGGCATTCCGGCCACTGGCGATGGCGGCGGCTCGGGCACGGGCCAGGTAGGCGGCGATTTCATGCTGCGCCGCGCGAGCGGACAGTTTGGTCGAACTGCTCGAGAGTTTTGGCAGCGCGATCGTCCCCACGATGCCCATGATCACGATAACGATCAGGAGCTCGATGAGAGTGAATCCACGCGTTGGACGGGTCATTCGCATATCCTCCGGTGGCCCGCCCTGTTGCGGGAGCCGTGCCGCCGCCCAACTGCGCTCGCCGCAAGGCGTTAGCTCGGCGGGCATCCGCGCCGGCTATGCAAAGAGTTGCAAGGGCGATACTTGTTGCGAGGGAATGCGAGAGGCGAGAGAGAAGAAAGCCGAGAGGAGAACGGCGAGAGTCAGTGGGTCAGTGGGTGAGGAACGGCAGGGTGTAAGGGAGTCGGGTGTCGGGTAGGCGGGTGAAGTGATCCTCTCCCGCGGCCGTTTCCCTATACCCCACACCCTACTCCCTCCACCCGGCCCCCTGGCTCACAACTCAAGACTCACCACCGCCTCTTTCCTCTCTCCTTTCCCTCTACCCTAGCCCGTACTCCCGGATCTTGTAGAGCAGGGCGCGGTGTGAGAGGTCGAGCAGGCGCGCGGCGCGGGTGCGGTTGCCGCGCGTGCGCTCGAGTGCGCGGCGGATGAGCGATTGCTCGAGCTCCGCCGTCTTCCGCTTGACGGAGAGGTCGCCATCGGCGGCCTGGAGGATGGGGCTGCGCGCGGATCGCACGTGCTCAGGCAACTCCTCCGTGCCGATCGTGGCGTCGCCGGCGAGGACGAGCGAGCGCTCGATCACATTCTCCAGCTCTCGCACGTTGCCCGGCCACGCGTACTCGACGAGCAATCGCATAGCGGCCGGAGCGATGTTGTGCACGGCAAGGCCCAACCGCTCGTTGTACCGGGCGAGGAAGTGCAGGGCCAGCTCCGGAATGTCTTCCGGCCGGTCGCGCAGTGCGGGAAGGTGGACGCTCACCACGTTCACCCGGTAGTACAGATCGCCGCGGAAGCGGCCCGCGTGGACATCGGCTGCGAGATCGCGATTCGTGGCCGCGATCACGCGTACGTCCACCAGCCGTGCATCGGTGGCCCCTACGCGCCGCACTTCGCCTTCCTGCAGCGCGCGCAGCAGCTTGACCTGCACCGCCACGGGCAGCTCGCCGATCTCATCGAGGAAGAGGGTGCCGCCCTGCGCTTCCTCGAACAGTCCGCGCTTGTCGGCATTCGCGCTGGTGAAGGCCCCTTTGACGTGACCGAACAGCTCGCTCTCGAGCAGCGATTCAGGTATCGCGCCACAGTTGATCGCCACGAACGGCGCATCGGCCCGTGGGCTCTGGCGGTGGATGAACCGCGCCACCACCTCCTTGCCGGTGCCGCTCTCGCCGGTCACCAGCACCGTCGACGGATAGCGCGCCACCTTGCGCGCGACGTCGAGCGCCGTCTGGAACGATGCGCTGCGGCCGACAACCTCGGCGTCGCCCCGGACGGTGCTCAGCTCATCCTCCAGTGCACGCACGGCCGCACGCAGCTTCTCCCGCTCCTGCGCCTTGCGCACCACGAGCGCGACTTCATCAGCGCGGAAGGGCTTCTGGATGTAATCGTAGGCGCCGCGCTGCATGGCGGCGATCGCCGTGTCCGAATCGCCATACGCGCTCATCGCGATGATGAGCGCGCTTCCGCCCCCGGCATGGTAGCGATCGATGAATTCGAGTCCGCCAACCCCGGGCATGCGAAGATCGCACAGCACCAGGTCCACGGCGCAGGTCGCGAGCTTGGAGAGCGCATCCTCGCCATCGCTCGCCGTCAGCGTCTCGTGCGCGTCCTCAGCCAGGATGCGGGAGAGCGTGTGCCGGAGCGCGGGCTCGTCGTCGACGACGAGGATTCTCACTGCGGCGGCGCCGCCCAGCGCGAGCCCGTCGGGATGACCGGAGGCCCATCGGGAACCGGGAACATCATCATGAACGCGGCCCCCCCTTCACGCGCCGGACGCACCCATACCGTACCGCCCAACCCTTCCACCACGCGGGCCACGATGGAGAGGCCGAGGCCCGTCCCCTGCCCCGGCGGCTTGGTGGTGAAGAACGGGTCGAAGATGCGCTCGGTCTCGCTCGCCGGAACTCCCGGTCCCGAATCCGAGACAATGACCTTGATCACCTCGGCGGGCTCGCCCACCGTGTTGAGCCAGGCGCGCACGCGCGCGCTCGGCGCACGCGGCACGGCCATGCCGAATGGATCGGTGGACCGGCGGGCCGGGTCACGCGGCATGGCCGGGAACGGGATGCGCTCCGTGACGATGCCGATCTGTCCTGCATGGCCCATGGCGTCTGCAGCGTTCAACAGCAGATTGACGATCACCTGATCCATCTCGTAGACGTCGCCCACCAGCCGCGGCAGGCCGCTCGCCAAATCGAGGTGCACTTCCAGCCCATCCAGCTTGCGCTGAGCCGTAAGTGTGTCCATGGCGCGACGCACCGACGCGTTCAGATCCACCAGCGCCGCTGTCCGCCGCCGGGGACGCGCGTACTCGAGCATACCACGCACGATGCGGTCAATACGCGCGCTCTCGCGCTCGATACCGTTCAGCGCGTCGGCCGCCTCGGCGTCTCCGTTGAGGCCGTGGCGGAGGAGGTGCGCATAGCCGGTAATCGCGCCGAGCGGATTGCCGATCTCATGCGCGACGCCCGCCGCGAGCGTCCCGACACTCGCCATCTTCTCCAGGTGCGCACGGCGCGCCTGCTCCTCGAGCAAGCTCGCCGTCATGTGATTCACGCTCCTGGCCAGCCGCCGGAATTCGCTGCTCGTGCCCGACGGCACACGGCGCGAGAGATCGCCCGCCGCGATGGCCTCCGTGGTATCGACCACCTCCTGGAGCGGGTCCAGCACGAGCCCTTGCAACTTGTAGGCGCCGAACCCCACGAAGATCAGCACATCGGCGATGATCATGAGGGCGAGTACCACGGCGCCGAAGCGGCTGGCTACCACACGGTCCAGGAGCAGGACCGTGAACACGGCGATCACCAGCGCCGTTGCGCCGAGCATGGCCAGACTGATGAGGATCTCCAGCCGCATCGAGTTGAAGACCTTGAGGCGGCTTGTCGCGGTGACTACCGGCGTGGGCGCGGAGATGGCGGGCGTCGTCATGCCACGTGCCTCCCACGCTCGACTGGGGATCGGGTACGATTAGACATCGACGCCGTACCGTGAGAGCTTGCGATACAGCGTGGAGGGGTTGATCCCCAGCACATCGGCCGCGCGGTTCTTGTTGCCGTCCTCGGATTGGAGCACCCACATGATGTACGCGCGCTCGATGGCATCCAGCGTCGGGTTGGCCGCCACACGCTCACCCGTGAGCAATTCCTGCTCGCGCTGCGTGATGCGCTCGGGCAGATCGTCCGCGTCGATCACGTCGCCATCGCTCACGATGATCGCGCGCTCCAGCGCGTTCTCCAGCTCGCGCACGTTGCCTGGCCAGCGATAGCGCTGCATGGCATCCAGCGCCGCTTCAGTCAGCCGGCGAGCGTCCTTCCCGCGCTTGATCGCACTCCGGCGCAGAAAGGCATCCGCCAACATCGGAATGTCATCGCGCCGATCGCGCAGCGGCGGCAGATGGATGGCGAACACATTGAGCCGGTAGAAGAGATCGCTGCGGAAGCTCCCCCGGTTGATCTCTTCCTCCAGGTTGCGATTGGTGGCGGCGATGACCCGGGTATCCACGGGAATGGCCGCCGTGGCTCCGACCGGAATGATCTCCCGCTCCTGCAAGACGCGCAGCAACTTCACCTGCGTGGAGGCCATCGTCTCCCCGATCTCGTCGAGGAAGAACGTCCCGCGGGCAGCGGCGGTAAACAGACCAGCCTTGTCTTTCACGGCGCCGGTGAACGACCCCTTCACGTGGCCGAACAGCTCGCTCTCCAGCAGGCTTTCCGGCAGCGCCCCGCAGTTGATGGACAGAAAGTCGGCGTCGGCGCGCTGGGAGCGCTGGTGGATGTAGCGCGCGAGCACCTCCTTTCCCGTTCCCGACTCGCCCTGGATCAGCACGGTGGAATCGGTGGGAGCTACCGTCTCCGCCAGCTCGAGCACGTCGCGCCAGAGCTGACTGCCCCCGACCGGCACGTCGTCCACGCCCGCCTCGCGGCGGCGGATCTCCTGCTTGAGGGAACGGTTCTCGGCGCTCAGCTGCCGGTGTTCGGTCGCGCGGCGCAGAATGGCGATGATGTCATCGTTGACAAACGGCTTCTGGATGAAGTAGTACGCCCCCTTGTTCACCGCCTCGATGGCCGAGCGGAGATCCGCCTGCGCGGTCATGAGGATCACCGGCAGATCAGGATCCTTGTCGCGTGCGGCAGCCAGGATCTCGAGGCCGCCCACACCCGGCATGCGCACATCGCACAGGACGGCATCGGGAGTGAGGGCGGCGATCTTCTCGAGCCCCTGGCGGCCGCCGAGCGCTACGTGCGCCGTGAAGCCTTCGTTCCGGAGCAGGATGCCGAGCGTCTCCACAATGCCGGTCTCATCGTCGATGACGAGGACGCTGGGGGGAGTATGGGTGGCACTCATACCGCCTCCGCCAGCGCGGCGCGCGAGCAGGGCAGCAGCACGGTGAAGCGTGTGCCATGCGCGCTACTGTCCACGAACACGAAGCCTCGATGCGCCTCGATGGCGCGGTGGACGATCGGAAGTCCCAGACCGGTGCCGCCCGCCTTGGTCGTGAAGAAGGGATCGAACACCCGGTCGCGGATCTCGGCGGGGATGCCGGGACCATGATCGTACACCCGGAGCGCCACTGCCCCGCCGGTGAAGCGCACGCCCTGCGGGATCTGCTCGACGGGCACGGCCGAGACTTCCACGCTCACCTCGCCCATCTCCGGCGACGCCTGCACCGCGTTGAGCGCGATGTTGAATACCGCGCGGTGCAGCAGATCCTCGTCGCCCTCCACGAGCAGTGGCGTATGCGGCGCGATGCAGCGCACGCGCACGCCGCGCTTGCAATCCGGATGGGCGGCGGCCAGGCTGGTGGCCGCGCGCGCGATGGCGCTCACGTCCACCGGTTGATCCCGCGTGGCGCGCACCCGCGCGAAATCGAGGAACTCCGAGAGAAGCCGCGACAGGCGATCGGACTCGCGCACGATGAGCGCTCCCAGCGTCCGTTCGTCCGCTGTGGCGCGCGGCGCGCGTGCCAGCTGCTCCACGGCACTGCGGATGGAGGCGAGCGGGTTCTTGATCTCATGGGCCAACGCCGCGCTGAGCTCGGCCACGGCCTCGAGCCGCTGCGCGCGCAGACGGAGCTCCTCCAGGTGCTTGTTCCCCGAAATGTCCTGAAAAATGGCGGTGGCCGACATGCCGTCGGGCGCGCCGTCCGCACCAATGGTGGTGGTCGTCAGGCCGATCGGAAATGTCCGGCCGCCCACGGTAATGACCGCTTCGTCACGCGCCACTCCCACGCGGAACCGCACCGCGCGATCGAGCGCGTTGGCAAGATCTGGCGCTGTTGCACCCAGCACGTCGGCGAGCTCGCGCCCCAGCATCGCATCGGCGTCGAAGCCGAGCAGCATCCCGGCCGCCGGGTTGGCGAACAACAGCCGGCCGCGTGCATCCACCGTGATGATGCCGCTGCGGATGGTGCGCAGGATGTCGTCCGCCTGCAGTCGCGTGCGCGCGAGCTCGGCCTCCAACTCCTCGCGCGTCATGCCGGCCTCCTGCAGTCGCGCGCTCAGATACGCGGTGGCGAACGCCACGACGGCAAATACGGCGAGCTGCAGCGCGAGCGTCATGTTGACGGGCGCCCAACGGATGAGCACGCCGTCCGCCACGTATAGTAGGATGCCCAGCATGGCGATGAGCAGCGTCCCTCGGACCGGCAGCAGGAGCGACGCGGCCACCATCACCAGAATGTACAGCGCCGCGAATTGCGACGATGCTCCGCCGGTGACGTGAACGGCGGCGGTCACGAGCACCAGGTCGAACACCGGCTGCACGTAGCGGAAGCCCGCACCCAGCCGGGTGCCGCGGTGGGCAAACTGGTACCAACCGGAAGCGGCGGTGAAGGCCACCGCGACGACGAGCGCCAGCGACGCCGCGAGAATCAGGCGCGCGTCGGTCTGCTGCCACGCCACGACGGCGGCGACATAGATTGCCGCCGCAAGGCACAGCCGGCCAACATATATCCATCGGAGCACGCGTCGCGGCTCGAACATCGATATGGGGCGCACGCTCAATCGTCCGGGGTGTAGAACAGATGGCAGCGGGGCGGATAGACTCTTGCAGACTCGCGCGTTGACGGGCCTGTCGGCGTTCCGCCGCCGGTGGTGTTTCGCTATATCTTCGACGACCAACGCGTGAAAGGGGTTACGTGGAAAGTCCGATAGAGCAGCTCGCGCTCGGCGCCATCGCGCTCCGGCTGCTGGGCGTCCTGTTGCTGGTGCTGGCGAACGCGTTCTTCGTGGCGACGGAATTCGCACTGGTGAGCTCGCGGCGCAGTCGGGTGGACGCGCTGGCGGCCCGCGGGGATCGCAGCGCGCGCGCCGTGCAACAGACGCTCGACCGCATCACCCGATACCTCTCCGCCACACAGCTCGGCATCACGCTCACCTCGTTGGGACTGGGCTACATCGGCGAGAACACGATGGGCGCCGTGTTCGAGGCGCTGTTCCGGTGGGCGGGGTTCGCGGTGCCCTCCGCCGTCGCGCACACGGTCGCGGCCAGCATCGCGGCGTTCCTGGTCATCACGTACCTGCAGATTGTGCTGGGCGAGCTGGCGCCCCGTACCATCGCCCTCACGAATCCCGAAGGGATCAGCCGCATTCTGGTGCGACCGCTGCGCTGGTTCGCGGCGGCGACGGCGCCATTCACCTGGCTGCTCAACGCCTCCGCGCAGGCACTGGTGCGTCTGGTCGGCCTCCAGACGGTGAGTGAGACCGCGCGGGTCCATTCACCGGAGGAACTGCGCCTGCTCGTAATGCAGACCACCGCACACGGTCTGCTCGACGAGACCGACAGCGCGATGCTGGCCGGCGTATTCGACTTTCACAACAAGAAGGTGCGCGACGTGATGCGGCCGCGCACGGAGATCGCCGCGCTCCCGCTCGACGCGACGGAGGACGACGTGCGCACCACGCTGCAACGCGAGCGCTACTCGCGCTACCCCGTCTATCGCGAATCACTGGACGACGTGGTCGGGATTTTCGTGGCGAAGGATCTCTGGATCGCCCCCGATGAGACGCCCTTCTCGCTGCAGCACTTCGTGCGTGAGGCGCTGTACGTCCCCGACACGCGCGGCGCGGAGCGCGTGCTGGACGATCTGCGCCGCACGCGCGCCCACATGGCCGTCGTGCTGGACGAGTACGGCGGAACGGCGGGGATCATCACGCTGGAAGACCTGGTGGAAGAGGTCATCGGCGACATCGCGGACGAGTACGACGTGGCCGCGCGCGAAGCCGTCGAGATGAACGGCGTGCTCGAGCTGGCGGGCTCCCTCTCGCTCATCGATGTGCGCTCGGACCACCACATCGCCATCCCGGGCGGGAGCTGGTCCACGCTCGGTGGCTTCGTGTTCTCGCGGCTTGGACGACTGCCGAAGGTGGGCGATCGCGTCCCCTTTCCCGGCGGGGAGCTTGAAGTGGTCGCGATGGATGGCCGCCGCGTGGCGGCCGTGCGCGTGCACCGCGCCGGCACCGAGGGGAAGGTCACCGCATGAGCGACGGATTGCGGGTCACGGACACGGTGACCATCCCGCGCTCGGAGCTCGTGGTGCACGCCACACGCTCCGGCGGACCGGGCGGCCAGCATGTGAACACCTCATCCACGCGCATTGAGCTGCTCTGGAATGTCCGCGCGAGCGAGGCGTTGTCGGATGCCGAGCGCGCGAGAGTGCTCCGGCGTCTTGCCACGCGCATGGACGCGAACGGCAGCGTGCGCGTAGTGGCAAGCGAGAGCCGGAGTCAGCTGCAGAACCGGGCGGCGGCCGAGGAGCGCCTGGCGGAGCTGGTGCGCCGTGCGCTGATCGTTCCCAAACGGCGGATCGCGACCAGGCCATCGCGCGCATCCCGGGAGGCGCGGCTGGAGGACAAGCGGCGGCGCAGCGAGACCAAGCGGCGGCGGCGAGATATGCCGGAGTAGCAAGTGCTGCTCACGGAAGTGGCGGGCATCCCGGGCACCGACACGAACAGTCAGCACCGGAAGGCCCGCCATGTCACTGTGGCAGCGTCCTTCTCCTTCTTCCCCGTTGCTCCCTCACGTTCCTGACCACACCACGATTCGCGACGGATCGCCTACGGACAAGGCGGCTGCAGGCATGTGCCGCCGGCGGTCACAAACACTGACATCGTGGTGTTGGCCACGTGGCTCTGCGCATCGGCGACTCGGAGCTTCAGCTCATGCGTTGAGCTCGGCATCCCGATGAAACTGTCGAACGAGCTTGACGTGCTCGTAGGATTCCCGTCCAGCCACCACTGGTAGCTGAACGGTGCCACGCCGCCCGGCACGACGGCCTCATAATGCCCCTCACCCTGGTTGGGATCGAGCGGATTCGGGCCAGAGATGTGCACGCCGAAGACGCTCGTTACTGTAACGGTGTTGGTATCGGCGACGCCATCGGCGTAGGTCATGATGGCCCCGACCGTGTACGCGCCCGGGAGGGCGAATCCATTGGAGTAAGCCGATTGGGTCGCACCGCTCTGATTCTGGCCGTTGACGCGCCACTGGTATCCAAAGGAGATCGGGGGGCTCGTGCTTGGCGATGCACCGCCATGCCACGTGCTGCCCTCCCCGGCCGTCACAGTCGTGGGACCGACGAGGTCAGTGAAGGCCACCACGGCTCCGCTCATCACAGCCCAGCCGTGCGCCACGTCCCCCTCGAATACACCACCTGTGGATACCTCCGAAGTCGCGACCGCACTATCTCTGATGGGGCCAATGTCATTGCTTGCCCCGGCGAAACCACCGATGTGGATCGCTTCAGCATAGGGATAGTCGAATATGTACGGTTCGACTGCCCCGAGTGAACTACTGACGAGTACGCCGAGGCTGTTGTACACCTAGATGCTTGTCTCCCTTCCGTCGTAGATCGTGTCCGGCGCGAGGATTTTGAACGAATACAGTACGTTCGCGCCTGGATACGACACACCGTACGGACAATCCCGTGGATCGTCGCGCTCAACGTTGAGACCCGCATTTCTCCACGCAAGATCGCCGTCCACATAGCAGTTGAGTGGCCCGTCCGAGCACGTTGTGCTCATGCCAACCCACAGAACGGCAAGTGCAGCATAAACAGGGGCGTACATGGCTCACCTCCTCGTGGGCAGAATGGCGACACGTTCGAAGTCTCGCGGCACACCAGTGCTTCGAACGAGGGGAACCCTCACGCGTGGCTTATGCACATCATGATCAGGAATGGATCGAAGGATCTCCGGAGGCTCCCTCCCGGGTACAGTGTTTCCCCGGAAAACGGCGAGTTTGTTGGGCGAGAACTCATCCGCACCAACATACAGCACGGAGTCGTCGGACTCCGCCGCAGTCGCAAGTACTCGCACTGGCACGGGCGCGTCCAGGACGAGTTTCCACACCGCGTACTGAGGAGGATACCCAATAGTGCGTTGGATCAATTCCGGAACATTCTTCACTCGCCTCCCTGTCTCGCTCGCCACCAATTCCACGGCATTCTCTGGAGCTACGGGGTAGGTAGTTCCCAGTGGGATACCCTTGGGAAAGGTCTCCGCGCCGCGAATCCGCGTATCCTTGGTCCATCCGACGTGTCCATTGCGGAGGATCATATTAGTCGCATACGCGGCAACCGGGACGCTCAACTGCGCGACACCCGCTGAGGAACAGAATGACACAAGCCAGTAAGGCCCTGCGAAATTACGGTGCATCCGGTCGACCGATGCTCCCGGCGGCTGGTAGGGCGATTCGGCATAGTACACTTCTGGACAGGGCCGCAGATCGGCTGAGTCTATGAAGGCGCCGTGCTCGGCCTCGATCCCCTTCCAAATGAACCGCGCGAAGTCCCTCAGGATCCCGGTCGCCAGCGCCACAGCCTGCGCCTTGGTCAGTTGCGGGTATGGGCCTGAGAGATTAGGCGACGGAAGAACGAACTGCCCTTCTGCGTTGAGTGATCGAGCCGCGGCGCCCGTCACATACGCTGCCGCGTTGGCCCTCGTCACGGGCGCTGCGGTGGGCTGGCTGCTCTCGGTGCACGCGGTGAGCTCGATGACGCAGCTCAACACCAGAACTACCGACCATGAACATCGGTACGCTCGGAAGAGAGGAGCATGTTCCACGAACGGCGGAGTCCCCTGCGCCGGAGCAGCAGCGCTGGGTGAAGTGCGGAATCGGCGACTGGACATCGATCGGCCCTCCTCGGAAGGAGATGAATAGAACAGACGGCACGACCGGCCTCACGCGGTTGGCTGGGTGGAGCACCTCCTGGTTCGCGAGGAGTTGGCGATCCCGGATGCGGCATCGCTACCTGACCAAGGATACGTGTTTTACGCGAATGTAAAGGGCTACTTCAGGACACAAGGGTGATGTTTTCGGCCATTCACTGGCGAGGAATTTCCCGAAGCCGCCGAGAGTCTGAGACGCGCGCGCCTCGCGCATCCCCTGCCTCTCCATGTCGCTGCGATCCCGCCGATCCGCGCTCGCGCTACTCCAGCTCGCGCCAGAACGACCGGCGCAGCGTGATGTCTTCGAGTGCGGACTGGAGTTCGGTGTCGAAGTCGGCGCGGGCGGCGATGTCCGCCATCGAGACGACACCAAGAAGCCGGTCGCGCGCGTCCACCACGGGCACGCGGCGGAGGTGCCGCTCTCCCATGAGACTGATCACGTCGATCACCGATTCGTCCGAGGTCACGGCATCGGCGTCGCGTGTCATGATGTCGGCCGTACGTGTCCGCGCCGGATCCTGACCGTCAGCCACCGCACGTGTGACGATGTCGTGGTCGGTCACCACGCCGTGCAGCACCCCGTCGTCATCCACGACGGGCACCAGCCAGACGCGCTCCTCGCGCATGATACGCGCGGCCTCGCGCAGCAGCGTGTCGGGACGCACCGTGCTGCCGCTCGCGGCCAGCATCTCGCGCACGGTGAGCGGCTCGCGGCGCCAGGGCGTGCGGCGCGCCGCGTTGCGAGCCAGGCCAGTTGCGCCGTAGCGCGGGAGTGCGGCGTAGCTCGGCACCGCGCCGTAGCCGTACGCGCGATTGGCACCGATGCCGGGTCCCAGATCCGATCGTTCAGACGCGCCGTAGCCCAACCCTGTGCCCAGGTTGTCGCCGAAGTATGGGGACACGGACTCCGCCCGATTCCGGAACGCCGTATCGGTCTCGCGCCCCAGCGTGTATGCGGAGCGCGAACCGTACAGACCGCCGCGCTCCACGCCGTAGCCCCGCGCGATGTCCTCCATGGACGGTGTGCCCCCACCCTCTGCGCGGCCGACCTCCGGGCGAGCCTGCACGCCCGTACCACGGCGTGACGACTGACGGCGTTGCGCCCGCGCGTAGAAGGCCGGGCCCGGCGTTGAGGAGTGCTCCGGTGCATCGGCGTGCGGCACCGCGGCAATGGGACGTGGCTGATCGGGCGCGCCGCCGCGTGCTGCTGGATCCGATGATGCGGCACTCTGTTCCGTCTCGCGCGCGGGGCGCGCTCGGTTGCGATTCCTGTCCTGCGCCATAATTCCTCCCACGGTGCAGGCGGCAGGGAGCGTGCCAGCAGCGGCGTGGCGCCGCGGAGCCGTGGCGCCGTTCCCGCGCCGCGGATGTGACCACCACTCCCAACGGGGGTATCACGCCCGTTCTACATCACTCCGCCCGCGATACCAGTAGGCCACGGCAAAGAGAAACGCACCGGCCAGCACGCAGCTTCCCACTTTGAGTCCCACCGCGCCGTAGTTCCAGGCGCGGAGGATGGCCTTGAGCGCGGCGTACAGTGCGAGCGCAAGACCCGCCGCGCGCGCCGCGGTGAGCGCGTAGCGGCGCCCGACGAAGATGGCGGCAACGCCCGCAAGCGCGAAGTACACGACCAGCAGGAAGATCGCGACGTCCGGCGTGAAGGCGTGCGAGAGCTCGGCGTGGCACCAGAAAAAGGTGACGAGCGCGGCCAGCGCTCCGGTGGGCCAGCGCAGGTCGACACCGGGACCGCCCGCTCCATTCCGAGGCATGTCCCTGCTCTGCCGCCAGAGCCACCAGCATGCTGCGGCCGTGGCGAGCGCCGCCGCGGATGCGGGCGTGAAAAACGGGACGTACGCGAATGCGGGACGCCGCGCGAGGAGGATGAAGCTCATCGCAACGGCGAGCGCGAGCGCCGCGGCAAGGGGCACGAGCAGCGCGCGCGAGCGCGCGCGCCGCAGGAGCACCGAGAAAACCGCGACGTGCACGGCCAGCGCAAGCACCATTGCCACGAGACGTCCGTGGAGCGCGAGCACAATCCCGGCCGCGCTCGCAAGGCCAGCGACCATGACGTGCAACGGCCGTACATCGGGCACGGCATCCCAGGCGGCACCGGTCGCCAGCACCGTCCAGAACGCAGCGACGAGCGCACGACTTCCGTCGCCCGCGGCATGCATCGCCCACACCGC
>DASUKA010000080.1:0-29965 GCA_036278935.1 Gemmatimonadaceae bacterium | reverse complement strand
CGCACCGTCCGCGCGACCATCGGGATGTTCGCCGAGCGCGCTAGTCCACCGCGAACGTCACATGCACCACCGCCGTGATGTCCTTGTCGCGCGACGTGATGTCATTCATCCCGTAGCCGCTCACCTCGGTGGAGTAGCGGGGCGTGATCTGGAAGACCCCCTGGTCGGCGCGCCGCACGGGGCCGATATGGCCGCCCGCGCTCTCGGCAAGCACGCGCGCGCGGGCGACCGCGTCCTTCGTGGCCGCACCGAGCATCTCGATGCGCAGCGTGCTCAGCTTGGTGAAGTGATACTCCGGCGGCGGTGATGTGAGCGGCACTCCATCGGCAATCAGGCTGCTGATCTCCTGCGAGAGCCGCGTGATGCCATCGACGTCGGACGAGCGGATCTCGAACGCCTGCGTGAGCCGGTAGCCGGCGATCTGCCCCGTTTCGCCCACGTCCTTCACCACGCGCTGGATGGTGTTGACGTTCACCGGGTGGACGATGAGCGTGGAATCCGGCACGCCGTGCGCGCTCAGGTAGCCGCGCACCCGCTTCGCATCGCGAGCCAGATCGGCGTACGCCTGCTGGAGCGACGCGTGCTGTACGGTCACGCTGCCGTGCCAGATGATGAAGTCGGAGCGAATGGGGCGCCGCGCAGAGCCGGTGACGGTAATCTCATCGTTCGCGCGCTTGACGTCGCGCAGCGCGCTGCCGCCGATCACGGCGGCGGCCACCAGGGCGACGCCAACGGCGACCAACCCCCAGAAGAGTTGCGGAAAGCGTTCGGACATGTGGTGCGCGGGGTGAGGTGTCGACGTCAGCGCGGTGCGTCTTCGCCCTCTACCCCATGCACCGCCTCCGGGTCCGGCAGCACTACTCCCGCCCTGGCGGCGCGGCGCTCGAGCACCTCGCGATCGGTCAGACTGCGGAGCATCGCATCGGCCTCGGCGTTCTGCAGGTAGCGCCCGCGTTCCCACCCCTCCACGATCCCGCGCGGCGTGCCGTACAGCAGATCGCCCAGCTGCTCATGGGTGAGACCGAGCGCGGTGCGGAGCTGCCGGATCTCTCGCGGGGCGAGCAGGCCATGCGCGTTGCGAATGGCGTCGACGGCGCGCTGCTCCGCGGCCTCGCGCTGCTCCAGCGTCCAGCGCTCGTGCCCGCAGCTGCCGCAGCGGTAGAGCTCACGCTCCACTGTGGCGGCCATCCCGCTCACACGGATGGTGGCCGATTCCACGGCGCGCGCGTACGTGCCGCCGCACTTCTGGTGACGTTGACCGTCGAGAGATAGCTCGGACATGCGGGTAAGGTATAGCCGCCGGGCGCAGGCGTGAAAGGCGGCGCGCAGCGGCCGAGGAGTTGTCGCGGGCGGTGAAGCGCAGTGCAGACGCCCGCTGTCCGCGCACTGGCAGGCCCGCAGCGCGCGCACTAGATTGCCCGACCACAGTCTACACAGGTGATGGAGTTCACCTCGAACCGCTGCATCTCATGCAGCCGATGACTCCTACGTGCTCGCATCGCGTGGGGGTTTTTTTGTGCAGATGACGCTCGAGCTTTCCTTTCCTGATCGAGTCCCCGATCGAACGGTCCCGGCGACGCCGCGCGCGGTGCGCGCGCGCGGTGCGGACATCCCCGTGTACGCCACCGCCCCGCATTCCACCGCGGCCGGCGCATGATCTTCTACGTGGCACTCGGGAGCGCCGTGGGCGGCGCGCTGCGCTTCGCGCTCGGCGGGCTCGTGCAGCGCCTGACGGAAGGCATCTTCCCTCTCGGCACCCTGTTCGTGAACATCAGCGGGTCGTTCCTGATGGGCTTCCTCATGCGCTACGCCCTGGCGTCGCCAGCCATCAGTCCGGAAGTCCGCGTGCTGCTCACCACAGGGCTGTGTGGCGGCTACACAACCTTCTCCACCTTCAGCTACGAGACACTCGGCATGCTGGAGGATGGGGACTACCGCCGCGCCGCGGTGTACATGGGGCTCAGTCTGGTGCTGTCGCTCGCAGGAATGTTCCTCGGCTTCGCACTGGCGCGCGAGGTGCTGGTACTGCGGAAGGGGGTGTGAGAGCAACGAGAGGGTGGGAGTGCCGAAGACCGGACCACCGACTATCGGAGAGGGCGCGATGCATGGCTTGAAGGGCGAGCGGGTGCTCATGCGCATCCACATCGGCGAGTCGGACAGGTATCACGGCAAGCTGCTCTACGAGGCGATCGTGGAGCTACTGCGAAAGGAGCACTTCGCGGGCGCCACGGTGTTCCGCGGCATCATGGGGTTCGGCGCACACGCCAGGCTGCACACCGACAAGGTGCTGCGCCTCTCGACCGACCTCCCGATTGTCGTCGAGTGCATCGACACTGAGGAGAAGATCGAGGCGATCCTGCCCGAGCTGGACGCGATGATCGGCGGTGGTCTCATCACGCTCGAGCGCGCCCGGGTCATCCTGTACCGCCCGGACCTGCCGCCCGGCCAGCGCACGTCCACGAGCTGGCCGATCGACCGGAGCGGGCGGTGGCAGTCCGAGGCGCCCGAGGACACGTGACGCGGACGACGGGGTGAAGCTGGCCGACTGTTACGGGCGAACGAATCCTCGCTCGTGTAGCAGTGCCTGCTCGAAGGTGACGACCGTGTCGCACCCCGCGGTGCGCGCGTGCTCCCGGATGAGATAGTCCGCGAAGTCCCCCCGCCCCTTGCTGAACGCATCCAGCGCGCGCGTGAGCTGATCCGGCGACGCGAATGCCAGATGCCTGGCTCGCAGGAGGTCGCGCAACACGGCGAGGATGTCCGCGCGCGGCACCCGATAGCTGCCGGCCAGCACCCAGACCGTCTCGCAGAGGACGACGTCGGAGACGAAGAGCGGTTCGTCCGCCGCGACCGCGCGCTCGACTACAGCCGCCGCGGCGGCCGACTGCGCGGCATCGTCCTCGACGAGAAAGCGCACGAGGACGTTCGTGTCGAGCGCGGTGGAGGCGTCAGCGACGCGTGCCACGGCGCCGGATCGTCTCGTTCATCGCCTCCACCGTGACGCCCCGCACCCGTGAGCGAATAGCTCCACGCAGCGAGCCGAGCTCGACGGTTTCCGCTTCGACGCTCACCGTCCCATCCTCATGGATGCGGAAGGCGAGCCGGTCGCCGGGGTGCACGGCGAGCACCTCACGCACGCGTTTCGGCACGGTGATCTGCCCCTTGGCCGTCAGTTTGGCGCCGCTCATTCCTACTCTCCGGCAAAATCCTTACCTGATAGTAAGGAATTCTCTCACAGCGTGCAAGGGTGGCTATCGTAGCGCGACGCTCAGGCGCTGGCCACACGCTTGCACCCCATGCCGGCATGTTCCAGTGGATGGCCGGCATCGTCACCTCACTCGGCTACATGGGGATCGCACTCCTCATGCTGCTCGAGAACATCGTGGTGTTCATCCCGTCCGAGCTCATCATGCCACTCGCCGGATTCGTGGCCGGGCGGGGCGATCTCTCGCTCTGGCTCGTGGTGCTCTCGGGATGGATCGGCTCCCTGGCCGGCGCGATCCCCTGGTACTTCGCGGCGCGCTTCATTGGCGAGGAGCGGCTGACACACTGGGCCGACACGCGCGGTCGCTGGCTCCCGCTCCGGGGCCGTGATCTCGATCGCGCCACGGCCTGGTTCGATCGGCACGGTCACTTCGCCGTCTTTCTTGCGCGGATCACGCCGGGCATCCGTCCGCTCATCGGGCTACCAGCCGGCTTCGACCGCATGCCCTTTCTGCCCTTTCTCCTCTACTCGGCGCTCGGCACCCTGCTCTGGGTGACCGCCCTCGCCTACGCCGGCAGCTTGCTCGGCGTGCACTACACGAAGATCCGCACCTACCTGGAGCCCGCCACCTGGGCGATCCTCGGCGCGCTCGTGCTGTTCGTGATCATCTGGATGATCGCGAAGGTCCGGAAACGGAAGAGGCAGGTATGAGTTATGGGTTATGAGTTCTGAGTAACGGTTCTCCCACTACTCGTACTCGTTACTCATCACCCACAACTCTCATCACCCGCAACTCATAACTCATCCCTCATACCCCGCTTCCTACCGCGTACACGAGCGCCGTCGCCGCCGAATCCACCTGCGCGGCCATCCGGCCGATGGCGGCGGCCACGCGGCCGGCTTCGCGCTGGGCGACCGCGCCGTTCGGTACATCCTCCACCGCTTCGCGAATGCCGGGCATCGTCTTCACGCCGTAGCCCGTGTAGAAGCCCGGCGCGTAGATGAGGTGCTTGAACCACGAGCGGTTGTCGAGACCGGCGGAATCGGTGAGTGCGTGCTCGGTGTGGAAGAGGATCGCGTTCACCCTCCCGAGCTGCGCAGCGTGCGCGCTGAGCTGGGCGCTGGACATCTGCGTCACCGGCGCCAACGCGGCCTCGTAGCGCTCGCCGGCCTGCTGCAGCCGGCCGATAGAGGCGAGAACCGCGCTCAGATCCAACGACCTGGTCGCCGGGTTGCGCCTGGCTTCGCGCTGAATCTCCTCGGCGTACCCACGATAGGTGCTCGCGACATTCGTGAACTCGAAGGGGAGCACGGGTGCATCGGCCAGACGGAGCAGCGCCGTCCCCACCGTCTGCGCCTCGGCCACCTCGTAGGCGAACGTCGAGTCGTAGAAGCGGGTGTAGAAGTCGTACGAGTCGTAGATCGAGTGATAGACGCCGGCCTGCGTGCCTCCACCGTAGGCGACGCTGAGCGAAGGGACGCCCACGAAATCGAGGAACGCCGTATAGTCGGAGCCGGAGCCGAGCGCTCCGATGCGGTACGTCGTATCCGCGGCAGCGCTGCCGCTCCCGTTGCGCGCGGTTCGCCCGCCGGTTGCCGGTCGCTGCGCGCGTGAGCGCCGGGCATTACGGCGCGCGAGCACCGCATCCAGCACGCTCTTCCCCGTCTTCGGATCGCGGATGTCTCGCGCCACCTGCTCCATGAAGGTCTGCAGCGAATGCGAGCCGGACACCCCGAGCCATCCCTTCGCGTTCGTGTCGCTGTTGATGTAGGCCACCGTTTTCTGCGCCAGCTCCGCGCGATGCTTCTCCGCCCACTCGGTGGAGCCGAGCAATCCCCACTCCTCGCCATCCCAGGCCGCGAAGATGATCGTGCGCTTGGGCCGCCATCCCGTCTTGAGCAGCGTGCCCATGGCGCGCGCCGCCTCGTCCAGTGACACCTGCCCGGAGAGCGGATCGTCGGCGCCATTCACCCAGCCATCGTGATGGTTGCCCCAGATGGCCCATTGGTCGGGCCATACCGAGCCCGGAATGCGCGCGATGACGTCATAGAGCGGGCGCGACTTCCAGTCGAACTTGAGCGCGAGATGAACCTTCGCCGGCCCTGGGCCGACGTGATACGTGATGGGGAGCGCGCCGCGCCACGCGGTCGGTGCGACCGGGCCGCCGATCGCTTTGAGAAGGGGGAGCGCGTCGCCGTAGCCGATGGGGAGCGTGGGGATGAGCGCGATGGTCTTGGCTTCCTTGATGGTGAGCTGGCGCGCGCCCGGCTCCGACGCCCACCCCGGCGAGAGCGGATCGCCCGGATAGGTGGGCATGTCCATCACGCTGCCACGCTGCACCCCCTGCGGCGGCCGCATCGGCCCTTTCGGGTACACGTCATTCGCCCAGTAGCCATCATCGCGCGGATCGCTGTAGATGATGCACCCCACCGCGCCGTGCTGCGCCGCGAGCTTGGACTTGATGCCGCGCCAGGAGCGCCCGTAGCGCGCGATCACGATCGCGCCTTTCACACTGATGCCGAGCGAGTCGAGCACCGTGTAGTCGGCGGGGATGCCGTAGTTCACGTACACCAGCGGCGCCGTCACATCACCGTCGGGCGAATAGGCGTTGAAGGTGGGGAGCTGGTTCGCGTCGCCCGAGTCCTTGTCCCCCTTGACTGGTGTCTCCTTGAGCTTGGCGGTGTAGTGCGTGGGACCCACCAGTTCGAGCCTGCGCGAGATGGGACGCGGCATGAGCGCCTGGAACTGCTCGATGTGCGCGTCGAGTCCGTACGACTTGAAGCGCGCGAGGATGAGCTCGGCCACGTGATGCGAGCGCTCGGTGCCCGCCTCGTGCGGGTTCTCGCTCAGGATGCGCAACTGATTGCGCAGCGTGTCGGCGTTCGGGATGGCGCGGAAGCGAGTTTCGAGCTGCGCCTCCTGCGCGAGCGCATCGGCGGGAAAGCCGCGGATGGGGAGTTGGGTGGCGGGTTGCTGTGCGAGGAGCGGCGCGGCGAAGAGGAGCGCGGCGCCGAGTGCGGTGAGCGAGGCGGCGGATGAGAATGAGCGCATCATCACGGGTGGGACGTGAGGGAGGAAAGAGCGACGGAGTGCGACGAGCAATGAACGGCGCGCCGCAACGGGTCCGGGCTCGAGTGGAGACTTGGGGAGCGGTCGCGAGGAGCGGGTAGCGGATGCTCGGGGGAGATGTTGCAGCGGGGACGGCGCGGGGGGAAGGGGGCGCGGGAGGAAGACGGTGGCCGCCTACATATGCCAGCGGGCGGTATACCCGGAGCAGAGCTTCTCCAGCATGCGCCGGTATTCCTTGTCGACATCGATGCCAAGCTCATTCGGGCGCGGCAGGGACGGAGGATTGACGTTGTCGATCTTCACGGGCACGAGCAGCACGTAGTCGTAGCCTTCTACGTGCGTGTGACTGGGCGGACGCGTGGGCAAGGTGTGCAGGAGTTCGACGGTCTTTGCGGCGTCGGGCGGGCGGTTCCGGCTTGCCGCCCAATTGAACTCCTCCCAGAGCGTCGCATCGCCGCTCGACAGGCGTGGAAGCACGTCGTTCTCGAATTCGTCCTCACGATCCCGGTAGAACTTATGCACCTGGTCGGGGATGTTGAGCACTCGCGGGCTCAGACCAACGAGCACCGTCGCGACGAGCAGCGCCTCGGGGCGGGCGGCGTGAATGGCGGAGAGGACTTTCCGAAGGTCGTCGAACCGGCTCGTGACGTTGCGATGTGCCGTGATCACCGACTTGTTCTCGACGGCGATGCGGACCTTGTGGATGTCCGGCAACCCTTGAGAGTCCGGCTCGCCCACGAACAGATCGACTTTCCGCAGCCGGTCTCCCGGGGCGGACACATTCTTCCACGCCTTCACGATCCCGTTGTCGACATCTGCTCGAAGCGGGCCGCACAGCTCGAGCAGGTCATCGAAGAGCGCCGTGCTGACGGTGTCGGAGTGCGCTTCGAGGCGATGATTATGATAGCGTGCTGCCGCGATCGCGGCGATAGCCTTGTCGAACGGCGTGTTCATGCCGAGCGTCGATGCGGTCCTGCTGGAACGAGATCCAACTGCGGGGCGAGGGATTCGAGCGATGTGGGGAGTGGCAACTTCTTGAGCACGTGACTCTGTAGCCGTAGAAACCCACTTGCCGCTCGCTGGCAATGATCGCGGAGCCAACTCGCCGCCGCTTCCGAATTCAGATACTCCGCCAGCTCGTCGATGCGCTCGGGGTTCGCCGGGACGATGTAGTACACGGAGTGGCGTGGGACGATCGTGCCCTCGTGGTCGACAACAAAGAGCGGGGTAGCGCCGATGTCCTTGCAGAGAATCTTCGGGCGCAGAATGTCCCTGAGCGGCGGGTTCTCGTGGAACGCATACCAGGGCTTCGATGCGACGCAGGTACGTCCGAGCAGCCTGGCCTTCCGTTCCGCATCGGACAGATAGTCACCGAACTTTCCCAGCTTCGTCTCGGGCAAGAGATGCCCATCTCTGTCATACGGAATCAACAGCGACCGATCAAGGACCGGCAGGCTCGTGCAGGTGATGTCTCGTCCAGCAATCGTCGGATGCGCGAACGCGCGCAAGCGGGGAGCGAGCGCGGAATCGCGGACGACGAACACCGAGTCAGCGCCGGTCGCGACCCCGCAGCTGATGCGGATGGCGACGTCTTCCAGTCTGACCGCACCCGAGGGTATGCTCGCTCCGCGCACCGACGGCATCCATGATGTATGGCCCTCCAGCGGCCGGATACGTCGAGCGATGCCGGTTCTGTCGATTACGCGTGTGGCGGTGGGCGATGCGGCTCCACCCACGGTAGTCACCAGCGGATAGGTGACGAGACCGGCAAACGTCTCCTCATCGAGGAAGTGCAACTCGTCCACGCCGCGCTCGGACAACAGGCGACGGAGCGGCGCAGCCGTCTCGACGTAGAGATACTTCTCCGGCGTGATGAAGACGAGGCGCCCGCGGGGTTTCAACAACCGCAGCGCTTGCTCGAAGAAGAGCAGGTAGAGATCGAACCGCCCACGTGCCGTCCGGTACGTGCGCCGGTACTGCGCTCGCTCGACATCCGATAGCGCGGTGATCGCGACGTAGGGCGGGTTGCCGATCACATAGTCGACGCTGCCATGCGACGAGAGGAGGAAGTCCGCCTCCTGGATGGCGACGCGCGGGACGTCGGCGAAGTACTCTCGGAGATAGGCGACGTGCGCCGGATTGGACTCGATGCCGAGAATCGACGGGACGGGGAGTTCATGCTTCGAGCACCAGCGGATGATGCCCTCCACAAAGGCGCCGCGCCCGCAGCCGGGATCGAGGACTCTCGAGCGCGCGCTCGGCGGCCGCTCATGGAAGAGCTTCTCGACCATGAGGTCGACGACGGGCTCGGGCGTGGGGACGAAGCCTTTCACGGACGCGTGGCTAGGGTGGGGCGGAAACGGCGCCGGACCAGTGAGAATTTAGTCCTCCAGACGCGTGGCCGCGACTCGGCAACTGCTGTCACCCGCTTCAGTGATGATGTCATCGCGCTCCCGCTCACCGGTGCACGCTTTCCTCACTCCCCCGCATACACCGCCCCTTCCTCGCGTTGCCGCGACTCGCGCGCATGGAATAGCTTGTTCAGCGCCGCGACGTACGCCTCGGCGGCCGCCACGACGATGTCGGTATGGACGCCGTATCCACTGAACACGCGATGTGCGCGACCCGCATTCCCGGCGACCGCATCACCGTCCGTCTCGCCGCTCCGCGCGACGTATTCCTGCACCCGGATCGTCACCTCGCCCACCGCGTCGATCCCTTCGGTGATCGCGTTCACGGCGAACTCGATCAGCTCACCCGGCTCACCCACGATCTGGTTCACCGCCTGACACACGGCGTCCACGGGGCCTGTGCCCTGGGCCGATTCGGTGCGCACCGCGCCGCCGGGCCCGCGCATCCGCACCGTCGCCGTCGGGATCGCGTGCGTTCCGCAGGACACCTGCACCTGATCGAGCTCGTAGATCGCCACTGGACGCTGAACCTCCCCGGCCAGCAGCGCCTCGATGTCGCGGTCATCGACGATCTTCTTCTTGTCGGCGATCTCCTTGAAGCGCGCGAACACGCGGTTCAACTCATCGTCGGCCACGTGGTAGCCCATCCCCTCGAGGTGGGTACGGAAGGCGTGGCGGCCCGAGTGCTTGCCGAGCACGAGCGCGTTGCCGTCCTGTCCCACCGTATCGGCGCTCATGATCTCGTAGGTGAGCCGGTACTTGAGCACCCCGTCCTGGTGGATGCCAGCCTCGTGCGCGAACGCATTGGCGCCGACGATGGCCTTGTTCGGCGGAACGTGGATGCCAATGCACGCTGAGACGAGGCGGGAGGCGCGCGTCAGCTCCCGGGTGTTGATGCGGGTGCCCACCCCGAAGAAGTGCCGCCGCGTATGGAGCGCCATCACGCACTCCTCGAGCGAGGCGTTCCCCGCGCGCTCGCCGATGCCGTTGATGGTGCATTCGATCTGCCGCGCGCCCGCACGCACACCGGCGAGCGAGTTCCCCACCGCGAGCCCCAGGTCATCGTGGCAGTGTGTGGAGAGCGTGACGTGCTCGATGCCACGCACGTGCCGGCGAATGCCGGCGATGAGCGCGCCATACTCGTCCGGTGTGGTGTAGCCCACCGTATCGGGGATGTTGAGCGTGGTTGCCCCGGCGTCGACGGCGATCTCGAGCACCTGATAGAGGAAGTGCGGATCCGATCGGCCGGCATCTTCGGGGGAGAATTCGACATCCGTGCACAGTCCACGCGCATAGGCGACCATGGCGCCCACCGTCTCGAGCGCACGTGCGCGGCTCATGCGCAGCTTGTGCTCGAGGTGGATGTCCGATGTGGCCAGGAAGGTATGAATGCGTTTCTTCGCCGCCGGCTCGATGGCATCCCAGCACATGTCGATGTCCCTGGTGCTCGTGCGGGCCAATCCACAGATCACCGGCCCGTCCGGCGTGCCCACCGCCTCGGCGATCGCGTGCACCGCGTCCCGGTCGCCCGGCGAGGCGGCGGGGAAGCCGGCCTCGATGATGTCGACGCCGAGTCGGGCGAGCTGGTGCGCGATCTCGAGCTTCTCGGAGCGCGTCATCGTGCAGCCGGGCGCCTGCTCGCCATCGCGCAGCGTGGTGTCGAAGATGCGAACGTGATCGTTCAGGCCATCGCCTTCCGACAGGGAGGCGGATTCGTCGCTGCTGGTGGTTGTCGTGGAAGAGCTGTCCATGCGTGGTCCGTGGTGAATCGGTAAGCAAAAGCCCTCCCCGGTTCAGGAAGGGCTTGAAAACTCAAAGGCCCCTCCCGGGGGTTCGGGAGGGGCCGTGCGCTCAACCGCTGCTATGCTTACACCGCGCGCCTCCCAAACGCCGAAATGCCCTTGCTAAGAAGCAGGGCGCAAATAAGGAGACTAAGGAGGAGTTGCGCGGCGATGTGCGGCATCTGTCGGCGGGTGTGAGTACGGAATCGGTCGAGAGTATAGGGGACGACACGCGGTGCTGTCAAGCGCGAACACGTCGTGCCTCTGCACGGTTCTCCATGCGTTCGGCCACAGCGCGCCCGACCTCGCTCGTGGTGTAGCTCCGTGCACCGGCAGCGATGTCCGCTGTCACACATCCATCATCGAGCACCGCTGCGACCGCCACCTCCACGGCGTCCGCCTCCTCGTGGAGGCCGAGCGAGTAGCGCAGCAGCATCGCGACGCTCGAGATGGCGCCGAGCGGGTTCGCGATTCCTTTGCCGGCGATATCGGGCGCCGAGCCATGGATGGGCTCGTACAATCCCATGCGCGTCGTGCCATCGTGCGCACCACGCGCTGCCGAGCCGTCGCATGGCGCGCCGAGCGATGCCGATGGCAGGAGCCCCATCGAGCCGGCGAGCATCGACGCTTCGTCGGTGAGGATGTCGCCGAACATGTTCTCGGTGACGATCACATCGAAGTGCGCCGGCCGGCTGAGCAGATGCATGGCGCATGCGTCCACGAGCAGATGCTCGAGCTGGACGTCAGGGAACTCATCGCGCATCACGCGCGTGGTCACGCTGCGCCAGAGCCGCGACGTCTCGAGGACGTTGGCCTTGTCCACCAGGGTGAGGAGCTTGCGCCGGCTCCGCGCGAACAGTGCAGCCGCGCGTACCACACGCTCGATCTCGTCCGTGGTGTAGGTACAGACGTCCACCGCGCGCTCGCCGCCGCCATCCATCTGTTCGCGCCGCTTGTCGCAGAAGTAGATGCCGCCCGTGAGCTCGCGCACGACCAGCAGGTCCACACCCCGCAATCGCTCGGCGCGAACAGGCGATGCGGTCGCCATCGATGGATGCACGGTGACGGGTCGCAGGTTGGCGTAGACGCCAAGCGCCTTGCGGAGACCCAGGAGCCCCTGCTCGGGCCGCACGCGCGCGTTGGGGTCGTCCCACTTGGGGCCGCCCACGGCGCCGAGGAGCACCGCGTCGGATTTGCGGCAGAGGGCAATGGTCTCATCGGGGAGCGGATTGCCGGTCGCGTCGATAGCCGCGCCGCCGATGAGCGATTCGCGCAGCTCGAAGCGATGCCCCCAGTGGCTCGCGACTGCGCGGAGCATACGCGCACCCTCGCCCGCTACCTCGGGGCCGATGCCGTCGCCGGGAAGAATCGTGATGATGGCGTGCATCGTCAGACGGTGCTCATGCGCGCCGGATGATCCGCCTCGTATGCGGAGATGGCTGCCTGCTGCCCGAGCAGGAAGCCGAGCGGGTCCGTCCCGTGGAGCAGACAGTGCTTGGCAAAGGGGTCGATGGGAAACGTGATGTTCGTACCGTCGGGAAGTGTGAGCGACTGGCTCGCGAGATCCACAGTGAGCCTGGCCGATGGCGCACGCTCGATCTCATGAACGAGCGTGCGGTGGATCTCCGCGTCCACGGCGATGGGCAAGAGCCCGTTGCCGAGCGCGTTGTTGCGGAAGATGTCCGCGAAACGCGTGCTGACGATGGCGCGGAAGCCGTAATCCAGAAGGGCCCACGGCGCGTGCTCGCGTGAGGAGCCGCATCCAAAGTTGTGTCCGGCAACGAGGATATGCGCGCCACACGACTCGGGGCGGTTGAGGATGAACTCCGCGCGTGGTGAGCCGTCGGCGTCATAGCGCCAGTCGGCGAATAGGTGTGCGCCGAGCCCGGCGCGCGCCGTCGTCTTGAGAACGCGCGCGGGGATGATCTGGTCGGTGTCGACGTTCTCGCTGGGGAGAACGACGGCGGTCGCACTGAAGGTGGTGATCGGGTCCATGGCGGTATGGGTCGCGTTCGTCAGTTGAGGAGCTCGCGCACATCGCTGATCGCGCCGCGCACCGCGCTCGCGGCGGCGGTGAGCGGACTCGCGAGGAAGGTGCGTCCCCCCTTCCCCTGACGCCCCTCGAAGTTCCGGTTGCTGGTGCTCACCGCATACTGGCCGGGCGAGAGCTGATCGCCGTTCATCGCGATGCACATCGAGCACCCCGCCTCGCGCCACTCGGCGCCCGCGGACGTGAAGACCTCGTCCAGCCCTTCGGCCGCCGCCTGGCGCCGGACCTCCTGTGAGCCGGGGACGACGAGCACGCGTACGCCCGGCGCTACCGTGCGGCCGCGCAGAACTGAGGCCGCGAGCCGCAGGTCCGTGATGCGCGAGTTGGTGCAGCTCCCGATGAACACCACGTCGACCGGCCGTCCGAGCAACGGCTGGCCGGGCTCGAGCGCCATGTAGCGGAGCGCCTTGTCGAGCGCCTGGCGTTGGCTGGCATCGGAGAGCTCGGTGGGGCTCGGCACACGGCCATCGATCGGCATGCCCATGCCCGGGTTGGTGCCGTAGGTGATCATCGGCGCGAGGCGACCGGCGTCGAGCGTGACCGTGCGGTCGTACGTGGCGCCCTCATCCGTGCGCAGCGCACGCCAGCGCGCGAGGGCCGCGTCCCACGCGTCGCCCATGGGGGCGAACGGGCGGTTGGCCACATACTCGAACGTCGTGTCGTCCGGCGCCACCATCCCAGCGCGCGCGCCGCCTTCGATGGACATGTTGCACACGGTCATCCGCTCCTCTATGCCGAGCGCGCGCACGGCGGAGCCCGTGTACTCGATCACGTGTCCCGTGCCGCCGCCGATCCCGATCTGCGCGATGACCGCGAGAATCACATCCTTGGCCGTCACACCGGGCTGCAGGCGGCCATCGATGCGCACCTCCATCGTCTTCGGCTTCTGCTGCAACAAGCACTGCGTGGCGAGCACGTGGCCCACCTCGGAGGTACCGATGCCGAAGGCGAGCGCGCCGAACGCCCCGTGTGTGCTCGTGTGGCTGTCGCCACAGACGATGGTCATGCCGGGCTGCGTGAGCCCCTGCTCCGGGCCGATGACGTGGACGATCCCCTGCCGGTCGGAACCGAGCGCGAAGAGCGGGATGCCGAAGTCCGTCGCGTTCCGCTCCAGCTGCGCGAGCTGGGCGGCGGCCTCGGTGTCGAGGACGGGGATGACGCCGTGCCGATCGCGCGGAGTGGTGGGCGTCGAGTGGTCCATGGTCGCAATGGTACGACCGGGACGACGGACGCGGAGGCCGCGCGCGCGGAGCTCGGCGAAGGCCTGCGGCGAGGTGACTTCGTGGATGAAGTGGAGATCGATGTAGAGGACGGGCGGGGTATCGGGTGTGGCGGGGCGGACGATGTGATCGGCCCAGATCTTCTCAAAGGTGGTGCGGGGGGAAGGCATGCTGCGAACGGGATGTGCGAAGAGAGCGAGTGTGATACGACAGCGGACCAGTGGCGAGCAGTCCAGCGCGGAGCGCGCTCTGTGACCGGTAGTGTGTGTGCCCGATTACAAGTCGGTACGCCGGTCGCGAAGGTTCGGAAGGTACCGCATCGGCGCCTCGCGATTCAATGGGCATGGCAGAGCAATTCATCTGGAGCTTTCACTCCGCGGCATCAGCGACGATCGTCCGCTTCAGCAAGTCGTGAGGGCAACCGCTCGCCGGTCAGCGATCCCCTACACGCCCCTCAACTCCTCCCCCACCTCCAGCACCGCCCCGATCTCCGCCGACAACGCCCGCGCCTCCTGCGTGGCCGTCGTCACATCCGACAGCGCCGATTGCACCCCCGACGCCCGGAACTTGATGAGATCCAGCCGAATGTTCCCCAGCGCCAACCCCGCACTGTCGAGCTGCCTCACGAGCGCCGCGCGCCGCTCCACGAGCTCCGCTAGCGTTCCCCGACGCCGCCGGTAGAGCGCCAGCCGTCGCTCGCTCTCCGGCGACGCACCCTCCACGGTCCCGCTCTCCCGCTCCACCTCCGCGATCCGCGCATCCAGCTCGTCGATGACCCGCGGGTCGATGCTCTGCTCCAGTCGGGAGACCATCTGCGCCAGATGCGCCACGCGCTCCACCAGCCCGTTCACCGCCGGTTCCACGTCGGGGAGTAGCGCGCGCTCGTTCTTCGAGAGCGTGGCTACGATCTCCAGAATCGCCGCCCGCTCCACCACCGCGCGCCGGATGGGCGGGCCCAGCGGACCGTCAAGGATCTCGCGCGGCGCCAGCTTCTCGAGCTGCGCCTCCACCGGCTTGGGCTGCGGCCTGGGAATCACCCACTTGGCCCTCGGCATGAAGAGGACGCGCCGTAGCCTGAGCCCGCTCGCGCGCAGCGACTTGCCGCGCCGCCACAGCTTCACGCTCATGTAGAGCGGCACGAGCGGCGAGAGCACGAGCGGTGGAATGTCACTGACGCCGCCCACGAAGCCGGCGATCCCTAGCCCTATCGCGCCAACGGTGAGCAGTGTGTATCCGCGCATCGCCGTGATGCGGTCGAGCAGATTCACTCGGCCGTGCCAGAGCCGAAGGTCCGCGCGCTGCTCGGGCGTGAGCGACGCCAGGTGCTCCGGCTCGAGCACGATCTCCTTCGGTGCATCCGGGGCCGACAGCGAAACTCCGGGCAGTGGCGGCTGCGGCACCGGGAGCGCCGGGCGCGCCGCGGCCACCGGCATGCCACGCCGCGGCGATACCAGACGCGCATCCGCACGCGCGTCGCCGCGCCCGCTCTCGCGCAGCGCACGCTGACGCCCCGGCGTGTCCGGGTTCGGCGATTGATACCGCACCACCTCACGCCGCTCCGCACGCCATGAGCCGACCACCGCCTGGTCGGAGCGCAGCGCGTCGCGCAGCGAGGCGGCCGTCGGCCAGCGATCCTCCGGCGTCTTCATCAGCGCACGCTCGATCGCCTGGCACAACGCCCGTGGCGCGTCTGGCCGTAGCTCGGTGATGGGGCGCGGGCGCTCGGTCAGGTGCTTCACCAGGATCGCCATCGAGTTGCTCGCCGCGAAGGGCAGACGCCCGGTGAGCATCTGGTACGCCAGCACACCTAGCGAGTAGATGTCGCTGCGGCCATCGATCTCGCGCTCCCCCACCGCCTGCTCGGGGGACATGTAGGCCGGCGTGCCGACGGCGATGCCCGTGACGGTGAGCCGCGTGCCCGCCTCGATGGCGCGCGCGATGCCGAAGTCGGTGACCATCGCGTGGCCGGTCTCGCCGTCGATCAGGATGTTGTCCGGTTTGATGTCGCGATGGATCACGCCGCGTGTGTGCGCGTAGTCCAGCCCCTCGGCGATCTCGCAGACGAAGCGGCGCACCTCGTCGATGGACTGTCGCGGCTCGTGCGCCAGCAGCGCGGCCAGGCTTCCTCCGGTCACGAAGGCCATGATGAGATACGCGATCCCCTCGCGTTCGCCCACGTCGTAGATGGGGACGATGTGCGCATGCGCGAGCTGCGCCGAGGTCTGCGCCTCGCGCGTGAAGCGCAGACGGACCGCGGGGTCGTAGGCCAGCTCGGGAGGCAGCACCTTGATCGCGACGGGGCGGTTGAGGCGCACGTCGCGCGCGCGGTACACCACCGACATCCCGCCGCGCCCGATCTCGCGCTCCAGGGCGTAGTGGTCGCCGACGGCGCCGACGATGCGATCGTGGAGCGACTCGGTCATGTGCGGCTCCGCGTCGTGTGTGACGTGAGTGAGGAAGAGGGAACCCACGCGCCGCGGCGAGCATTCTGCGGCGGCGTCTCCGTGGGAATTGTACCGTCCGCCGCGCAGGGCGTCCAATGCGGGCGTAGCGTAGCCGGAGCCCTATCGGTTCTTCTTGCGCCGCTTCTCCGTGCCGCACCCTCTGGCGCGACGAGTGGTCTTGTCGAGACCATCGTCACCGGGCACATTGCTGCCGACGAGGCAGCCATAGCCGCCGGTTTCCACCAGGTGCGGAACAATCGCTGCATCCAACGTCGGCGCATGCGAGGCGGTGCGCCGGCCAGGCGACGTGCAGATGCCATTGGCGTCGCGCCCACCGCGCGACTGAACCACACATCCGGCGGCCGTTCGCCGGCCGGCCCGAGGTCGACATGCAACTTCAGACGGAATGGGTCCGCTATTCATCCGGCACCTCAGTGGTGCCGGCCTATACGGCGCGGCCGCTCGCCGCGACTGGTCCGCTCCCGGCGATCATCCTGATTCAGGAGATCTGGGGCGTGGATGACCACATCATGGACCTGGCGCATCGCTTCGCGACCGCGGGCTACCTGGTGGCCGCGCCGGATCTGTACGCGCACGGCGGCACGCGGCCGGAGGCGCTGGAGGCGAGCAGGATCGCAACCGCCAAGCGCACGCTCGACGGTGCCACGCCCGCGGTCTGGTCCGACCCGTCCGCACGCGAGGCCGCCATCAACGCGCTGCCGGAGTCGGAGCGCTCCACCACGCGTGACGCGCTGGCGCTGCTCCTCACCCCCAACCGCCCTCTGCCGCAATACGCTGCCGACCTCTGCGCACTGTCCGGGTATCTGCGCGCACAACCGGGATGCACGGGCCGCGTGGGGAGCGTTGGCTACTGTATGGGCGGCGGACTGTCCGCGCTGCTCGCGGCCCGCGATCCGGATCTCGACGCGGCCGCCATCTACTACGGCAGCGCACCAAGCGCCGGCGACATTCCGCAGATCCGCTGCCCGCTCGCCGGATTCTATGGCGGCGAGGACGTGCGCATCACCGGCGGTGTGCCGGCCCTCGAGCAGGCACTGCGCTCCGCGGGAAAGACGTTCGAGGCACACATCTATCCGGGCGCACCGCATGCGTTCTTCAACGACACGCGCCCGTCCTACCACGTGGACGCGGCGCGCGACGCGTGGGCGCGCACGCTCACCTTCTTCAACCAGCATCTCGCCAGCCAGCATCTCGCTGCCGGCGCCTGAGTGGGGAATCAGGAGGCGGGGATGGAGTCAGGTCGTGATGCGTGAGACATCACCCTTCACGACCTGATCCCATCGCCTTGTCCCCATCGACTTCACCGCGCGCCAGATGCACCGGGATCCCCCCATTGCGCGTGCGGAGCACCTCCTCGAGCGGGATCGCGAGCTGCGCGTCGAGACGGGCGTCCGCCGACAGGAGCGCGAGGGTCCATCCGGGGCACTTCCGGCGCGCCACGTTCCCGAGCTGCGCGTAGAGGTTGCGCAGCCGGTCGCGTTCGCCAACGCGCACGCCATACGGCGGATTGGTCACGAGCCATCCAGGCTGGGAGGGCGGCGCGATGCCGGACACGGCGACGGTGGTGAACGTGATATCGCCCGCCACGCCGGCGCGCTCGGCGTTCGCCGCGGCGGCCTGGATGGCGCCGGCATCGCGGTCGGAGCCGTGGATCGGCGCGGGGGCGGCGCGGATGCCCGAGCCGGCCTCATCCAGCAGGGAGGCCCAGCGCGGAGCGTCGAAGTCCGGCCAGTGTACGAAGGCAAAGCGGCGCGTGAAGCCCGGCGGGATGCGTCGCGCAATCATGGCGCCTTCAATGGGGATCGTCCCGGCCCCGCACAGCGGATCGAGCAGTGGCGAGCTCGGCGCCCAGCCGCTCCGCAGGAGGATGGCGGCGGCGAGCGTTTCGCGCAGCGGCGCTTTGGCCGATGCCAGCCGATAGCCGCGCATGTGCAGCAGCTCGCCCGAGCTGTCCATGCTCACGGTGCACTCATCGTGCGCGAGCCGAGCGATCACGAGCTGCGCGCCAGCGCCGTCGTCAGCGTCCTCGGCCGCCGCCCCCGCCCCGCGTGCCGAGTCGACCGCCACGCGCGCACTCGTGGATGCCTCGATGGCGCCCGCAAGCCGCTCGGCAACCGCGCCGGAATGATAGAGGCGGGACTTGCGGCAGCTGACACGCAGCCGCACGGCGCGGTCGCGTCCCACGTAGCGCGCCCACGGCAGCTGGCGTGCGCGCCGCTCCAGCTCGCCGAACGCCCGCGCGTGAAATGCGCCCAGCCGCACAACCACGCGGCTGGCCGTGCGCAGCGAGAGGTTCGCGCGGTAGATGGCATCGAGCCCGCCATGAAACGTCACCCCGCCGTGCTCCACGCCATCCACCGTGAGCCCCAGTGCGCGAAGCTCATCGGCGGTGATGGGCGCGATACCCGGCGCCGTGATGGCAAAGACGCTGCTGCCACGCTCCGACGAGCGATCCAGCGCGCGGGAGCCGGCGCTACGCGCCATTCCTCCGCGTGGCGCCCCCTCTCGTCCCTGCGGAGCCCCTGTTCTTTCTCGCGATGCCGCCGTTCTTCCCCGCCACGCCACCATTCTTCCCTGAGGCGGCGCCCTGCCGCTTGGCTGCCGGTGTGCCAGCCACTCCGTCCACGTCGAGCAACTGCCAGAGGTACCACGAGGCAATGGTGCAGTGCGGCTCCCACTTCCTGCCCAGCCGCTGGATGCGCTCCGCCGAAGGCAGCGCCCGCATGCGGTACGCCCGCTGGATCGCTTTCCGGATGCCAAGGTCGAGATCGGGAAGCACGTTGGGCCGGCCCAGACGGAAGATGAGGAACATCTGCGCGGTCCAGAGCCCCACCCCCTTCACCCGCGTGAGCGCGGTCACGATGCCCGCATCCGGCAGGTCGTGCAGCGTATCGAACGACACATCGCCCGTGGATGCCCTGGTCGCGAGGTCGCGCAGGTATCCGATCTTCTGCCGCGACAGCCCCACGGCGCGGAGTTGGGCGTCGGGCGCGGCCAACAGTTGCGCCGCCGTGGGTGGCGTGCCGTGGATGGCCAGCAGCCGCGTATAGATGGTGTGCGCCGCGCTCCCCGAGAGCTGTTGGTAGACGATGGCGCGCGCGACGGCATCGAAGTGCGTGCCGGCGGCCTCCGGCCTGAATCGGCAGGGCCCCACCCGCTCGATCACACGCGCGAGCGTGGCGTCCGAACGCTTGAGATGGGTGATGGCGGAGCGGTGCATGCCGGGAATGTAACGCGAGCGCCGAGGGAGCAGGGAACAGGGAGACGCGAGGCAGGAGGCGGGAGGCGAGGGAGCAGATCAGTGGGTCAGTGGGTCAGGAACGCCTCACACGAGCAGCGTCCTCTCCACCCAGAGCCGCTCCACTCACAACCCAGAACCCAGAACTCACAACCTACTTCCCTTCTCCCTCGCAGTTCCGCCTCTCGCTACCCCAGCGCGTCCAGCAACAGTTCTCGCAGCCGGGTCCGGCCGATCGGGAGGGTGAACCAGGGGAGGCCACGCGCACGGGCCATGGCCTCGACATCCGCGCGAGCATGGCCCGGGCTGAAGAGCACCGCCACCGTGCCAGCCGTTGCGACCGCATGGTAGAGCGCCTCCATACGAGCCTCCGGAAGATGAGAATCGAGGAGGAGCAATCGTGGCTTGAGGCGCTCGACGACGACCGCGGCCGCTTCGGTCCCATCGCCATGCAGGAGCGTGAAGCCCTCCAGCTCCAACAGGGAGAGGAGCAGCGCCGTGATGAGCGTGTCGTTTGAGAGAACGAGCACCGAGCCGTTCGTCATGCGCGTGCCAGCACTATGTTGCCAACTCTGGGGCTGTGCCGTAGGATGAGGGGTCCGAGGTCGCAGTGGCGTGCGTGCGCGGACCACCTGGCGGCGACAACCGCCACGGTGGCGCAATACACGCGCCGCTCGCCGCGTATGGCGAGCAAAATTGTTCCGCGGGCAGTTGCGTCCATCAGTAGAGCCGCGCACGGGTTGGCTCCGTTTCTGGTACGCCCCACCGTTTGAGACAGCGTACAATGCCCGACTCGATCGACACCAAGGATTTTTCCGGCGCGCTCGCGGACGAAACGCTCGAAGCACTCCGTGATGCCCTGGAACTGGAACTGCTCGCAAGCGGCTACCTCCACCGCGCGCTCCGCAATCTGTCGCGCGAGGCCCACGCCAAGTCGCTCCAGGCGGAGCAGGTGCTCGTGACGCTCAAGCAGCTCTGGCACTCGCTCCCCGACGTGCAGCGGGCGCGCACGCGCGCGGAACAGGCCCGTGCACTCGAGCATGTGATCGCGATGTGCATCACCGAGTATTACGAAACGTAGGCTCCCGCGGCGCACCGGACGATGGTCTGGGCGGGCGTCCCATCGTCCGGTGCCGCGCGGGACAGGGATGACAAACGCCGCCACGCTGCTCCCGACGAGATACGATGCCCACTTCGGCAGTCCTGGTCATTGCGCATGATGTCGTTATCGGTGCACTCCTCGCGTCGTTGGCCGAGCTTGCGGGTCATACTCCCGTATTCCCGAAAGTCACCGAGGCGCCGCTCGATGCCATCACCCGGCTGCGTCCCGCATTCGTGCTGCTCGACTGCGATCATGACATCGCCTGTGAAGACGAAGCCTATGCGCGGGCGGCCCAGGCGGGGAGTACGGTGATCCTCTTCAGTGGCATGCGCTCGGAGCGCGAGGTGGCAGCCATGGCGGCCGAGCGAGGTCTGGCGTCCTTCTCCTTCCCCATCCAGCTGCGGGACTTCACGCGGAAGGTCGGGGAGGCGAGGCAGCCTCCAGATACTCCGCCATTGCCTTCACATCGGCCATGAACGCCTCCTCCGCGCGTTCACGCGCTTCCGCCGTGGGGGATCGGAGCACGGACGAGGGATGGACGGTGGCGATGACCACGGGGCCGAGCCCGGATTCGATGGCTTTGCCGCGATCCCTGGTGACGCGGAACTCCTTGCCGAGGATCGACTGCGCCGCCGTTGCGCCCAGGCAGGCGATAACGCGCGGCTTCACCAGTGCGATCTCCGCCTCGAGCCAGGGACGGCACGCCCGGATCTCCGTGTCGTTCGGCTTCTTGTGGATGCGCCGCGCTCCCCGCTCCCCGCGTACCCACTTGAAGTGCTTCACCGCGTTGGTCACGTAGACGGTCGAGCGATCGATCCCCGCGTGGTGGAGCGCGGCATCCAGCAGCCGCCCCGATGGCCCGACGAAAGGGTGCCCTTCCCGGTCTTCCACGTCGCCCGGCTGTTCGCCCACGAACATGAGCGCAGCCAACGGCGGCCCCTCGCCGAACACCGTCTGCGTGCCGCTGGTCCAGAGGTCGCACGCGTGACAGTCGGCCGCGGCCTCACGGACCCTCGCCAGTGTGGGGTGCGGCGGAATCAACTCGGCGGCGGAGACCGCGGGCACGGCCTTCACTCCCTTCGTCCTGTCAGTCGTCCTGCGGCTTGGGGCGGGAATTCACATCTCCCTCGTCCCCGCCACGCACCTGATAGTCCTCGCGGCTCCGATGCCGGTCCTCCAGACTCTTGCTGAGCCGCGTCTTCTCGCTGTTCTTTTCCGCCTCGTCGTGCTGCTGGCGTCCCTCGTACAGGTGGTGGCCGCCAACGCGCGGCCCCGTGTCCGGGCACGGTTCCTCGTGCGGCCCCGACTGCAACTCCTCGGCAATGCGGTGCTCGGTTCTGGGCCCGTGCTCTCCCTCGGCGTGATCCTGCGGACCCTTCTGATGTCCTTTGGCCTGCGCCATCTGCTGCGCCCCCTCACTCTGGCAGTACGTCGACCGGTCGGGCGGGATGCGCGTACGCGGCACCACCGGTATGCTCGCCCTTCATCGGGCAAGGCACATGCCGCGCACGGGCGGCGCTGTCTGGCCCGCACGCGTGTGCCGCCCGCTGCCCCAAGGACGCTCGCGCCGGCCTACACCGATGGGCCGGTATCTCGCCTTCCCCGGCGGTCGTCCTGTGAAGGCGCGAGCGCGCGGCGTCCACGGTACGCGATTCGTCGGCGCACCAGTCACCTGACGCAGGAGTCGTGACCGGCATCCAGAAGCGAATAACGTTATTATGTAGTATTCTGGGCATTTGTGATCTCTTCTGATTGATTCCTTCACCATGTCGCCCGCCGCGGCGGCAGCGATATTTGGCAGTTCACCATCTACATGTCATCCAGCGAAGCGCCTACGGCACATGATTCCGAGGTAGAGCCCGAAAATACGGTCACTGGCCTGCCTGTTGCTCCTGCCCTGGAGCCCGCCCTCGAAGCCATTCATCTGCCACAGCAGGGGCAGACGGTCCAAAGCAACCGCCGCATCGTTCTCATCAGCGCCATCGCGATCCTGGTCGGCTTCGCTGCCGGCGTCATCGCGAAGCTCCTGATCCTGCTGATCGATTTCATCACCAACGTCTCGTTCTTCGGGCAGTTCACCACCGGCTTTCACTCGCCGTCGGGAACGCACATCGGGCTGTGGATCATCGTGATTCCCGCCATCGGCGGGATCATCGTGGGGTACATGGCGCGCTACGGCTCCGCGGCCATCCGCGGCCACGGCATTCCCGAAGCGATGGAGCAGGTGATCTACAACGAGAGCCGCGTGCCGGCCCGCGTGACATTGCTCAAACCGATCTCCTCGGCCATCGCGATCGGCACGGGGGGGCCGTTCGGCGCAGAGGGACCGATCATCGCCACGGGCGGGGCGTTCGGGTCGCTCATCGGCCAGTTCCTTCGCATCACCGGCGACGAGCGGAAGATCCTGCTCTCGGCCGGTGCGGCAGGCGGGATGACCGCGATTTTCGGCACGCCGGTGTCCGGCGTGCTGCTGGCCATCGAGCTGCTCCTGTTCGAGTATCGCGCGCGGTCGCTCGTCCCCGTGGCGCTGGCGTCGGCGACGGCGATGGCGGTGCACGTGTGGCTGTTTGGCACCGAGCCCGTCTTCCCGATGCCCAACATCACGGAGCCCAGCGGGAGTGCGTTGGCCGTCTATACGTTCCTCGGCGCCCTGGTGGGCTTTGCCTCCGTGTACATCACGCGCGCCGTGTACGTGATCGAGGATGCCTTCGACCGCATCCCCGTTCACTGGATGTGGTGGCCCGCCATTGGCGGGCTGGCCGTGGGCATTATCGGGTATTTCGATCCGCGCACGCTTGGCGTGGGATACGACAACATCCAGCACATTCTCTCCGGCCACGTGCTGGGGATGTCGCTGGTGGCGCTCGTCGTGCTCAAGTTCGTCTCGTGGGCCATTGCGCTCGGAAGCGGCACCTCCGGCGGTACGCTGGCGCCGTTGTTCACCATGGGCGGCGGCATCGGCGCGCTGCTGGGCGTGGGCGCGAATGCCATAGCACCGAATCTCGGCATCGACCCGCGCATCGCGGCGCTGGTGGGCATGGCGGCCGTCTTCGCGGGTGCCTCGCGCGCGCTCCTCACCTCCATCGTCTTCGCCTTCGAGGCCACCCGCCAGCCGCTGGGGCTGCTGCCGCTGCTGGGCGGCGGCACGGCGGCGTATCTCGTGTCGCTCCTCATGATGCGCAGCACGATCATGACGGAGAAGCTCGTGCGACGCGGCACGCGGATTCCGTCGGAGTACGAGGCGGACTTTCTGGATCAGGTGCTCGTGCGCGACGTGCAATCCAGCGACGTCGTGGCGCTCAAAGCCGACGATGCGGTGGAGGAAGTACGCGACTGGATGGCCGCACGGGCGCCGGGCTCCGGACACCAGGGATTCCCGGTGGTCAACGCCAAGGATCAGCTGGTGGGGGTCATCACACGGCGCGATCTGCTCGACACCGATCTGGAGATGACGTGCCTGGTGCGCGAGCTGATCAAGCGCCCGCCCGTGGTCGTTTACGAGGACAACTCGCTGCGTGAGGCGGCGGACCAGATGGTGCGCGAGGGCGTTGGGCGGCTTCCCGTGGTCTCCCGCGAGGATCCCCGCCATGTGGCGGGACTCATCACGCGGAGCGATCTGCTCGCGGCGCACGAGCGCCGGCTGCAGCTGGCCAACCGTCAGCAGCGGAGTATCGTGTTCGGGCGGCTGAGGGGGGCGCGGGCGAAGCCGGCGTAGACGAGCTAGAGAGGAGAAAGGAGACGAGGAGAAAGGCGGAACGCCCCCTGGGGAGCGCGCCTCTCCCGAGGCGATCGCTCCTCGTCTCCTTTCTCCTTTCTCCTCTCCCGCCTCTCTACTCCGCGCGGAGCGCGAGCGCTGGATCCACTCCCGCCGCCCGCCGCGCGGGGATCCAGCTTGCCGCGATGACCACGGCGACGAGCAGCGCGGCCGAGCCAAACAGCGTGACGGGGTCCGTTGGGCTGATGTCGAACAGCAGAGCGGCGAGAAATCGAGTGAGCGCCACGGAGCCGATGAGCCCGGCGAGAATGCCTAGCCCCGCGACGGCCACGCCCTGACGCAGGATCATGCGGCGCACCTCGGCAGGCGCGGCGCCCACCGCGAGCCGTATGCCGATCTCGCGCGTGCGCAGGCTCACCATGTACGAGATGACCCCGTAGATCCCCACGGCACCGACGATGCCGTACCATGGCCCCGCCCCGGGGGCCGCCGCATCCGGCCGCACACGTTTGGCTATGGCGCTCTCTCCGTTCCAGTACCGCGCGGCGAAGGTACGGCTTACCATCGCGTCGCTCGGACCGCGCGTGAGCACGGGCTCGTCGAACAGGCGTCCGGTGACGAGCGGGATCCTGAGCGCCCGGAAGTAGCCGGCGGTCGCGTAGACGATCGGGTGTGCATTGGGCACGCCGCCCACCGGTGTGGGATGGTCCTCCACCCACACGGCGCTGTGGTCCTGTCCCTCGTCGTCGAGCGGGACTTTCGAGGTGATGCCCACCGCCTGCACGCCGGGAACGCGGGCAATCTCGTGGAGTGCGCGGACGAAGAAGCGGGCGGCCGCGCTGCTGTTCGAGGGATACGTGGCGTACGGCAGCGTCACGCGGAAGGTGAGCACATGCGCGGGATCGAAGCCCGGCTTCACCGAGCGCAGCCGCGCGAAGCTCCGGGCCATGAGTCCCGATCCGGTGAGGAGCACCAGCGCGAGCGCCACCTGCGCGATGACGAGCGCGTTGCGTGCGCGATGCCGCTCGCGTCCCACGGTCGCCGAGCGTCCGGTTTCCCCGAGGATCGCGGAGAGGCCCACTGCGTCTGAGCGCGCCGCGGGAAGCGCGCTGAAGAAGAGCGCGGCGAATACAGTGATCGCCGCGGCGAACGCGAGCACCATCCCGTCGACCCGTACATCGGCGAGCCGCGGAATATTCATCCCGGCGCCGAGGGACTGAAGCACGTGCGTCCCGGCGACTGCGAGCGCGACACCGATCGCGCCGCCCAGCGCCGCGAGCACGAATCCCTCGGAGAAGAACTCCGAAAGAACGGCGGCCCGGCTGGCACCGAGCGCGCGCCGTACGGCCAGCTCCTTCTGGCGCCCCTCGGCGCGCACGAGAAAGAGATTGCCCACGTTGGCGCACGCAATGAGCAGTACGAAACCCACAGTGCCGAGCACCACCCAGAGCACGCGGCCGATATCACCGACCACGGTATCGCGCAGCGGCTGGACCACCGGATGCATGTGAATCTGGGCGATGGCCGCCGCGGTCAACTCGCTCGGATACGCTTCCGGGAGTCGCAACAACACCCGTTGCAGATCAGCTGTCGCGGTCTGGAGCGAGACGCCGCGCTTGAGCCGCGCCACCGCGTTGTAGTTGAAGCTCGCCGGCTGCGTGTGGGCCGGATCGAAGACGAGCGGGAGCCAGAGCTCGGTGCCGGCGTTCGGGAAGCGGAAGCTCGCCGGCATGATGCCGATCACTTCTCGCGAGACGCCGTTGATCGTCAAGCGGCGGCCGAGGATCCCTGGATCGGCTCCGTACTTTCGTTCCCACAACCGGTGCGAGATGATGACCACGGGCGCCGCCCCTGGTGGGTCGCGTCGGATTGTGGGAACTGCGAGACGCCCGACATGACGACACTGTGCGACAGGTCCACGAGTTGCTCGGGATGGTCGTACGGCAGCGGGCGGAGCAGCGCGCCGTTCACCACGCTGAATACCGCGGTCGTGGCACCAATGCCCAGCGCGAGCGTGAGCACGGCGGCGATGGTGAAGGCCGGCGCGCGCGACAGACGCCGGCAGGCATGGCGGAGGGCCAGGGCTGGGGAAAGCATGGCGAATGTCGTTATGCTGCATCGGTGATGCATGAGCGCGCAAGGCCGGTGAACATGACAGAGCCCCTGCAGAGCGGTCCAGACGAGGAGCGCCAACACGCGCGATCGCTGCCGGCGCGTTGGTTCGGCCCGCCGGCGCCGGGCACGACGAGCTACCTGTGGCCGCGCTGGATCGTGCTCCGCGCGCTGGGGCTCATTTTCTTCTCCGCGTTCTTCTCCTTCGCGTTCCAGATCCAGGGGCTCATCGGCCCCCGCGGCATCCTCCCCGCGGGCGATTATCTGCGCGCAGTCGCGCAGGCGTATCCCTCGATCGAGCGCTTCTGGCTCGCGCCCACGCTCCTCTGGATCGCGAGCGGGCACGGGGCACTCACCGCGCTCGTCGCCGCCGGGATCGTCTGCTCGGTGGCGCTCACCCTCAACCTCTGGCCGCGGCTCGCGTGCGCGCTGTGCACGCTCTTCTACCTCTCCTGCATTGGCGCGCTGCAGGTGTTCTCGTCGTATCAGTCCGACGGCATGCTGCTGGCGGCGGGGTTCATCGCGATCTTCTTCTCGCCCCCGGGGCTCTGGCCGGGGTTGGGCGCCGCGCGCCCGCCATCACCCGCCGCGCTCTTCCTGCTCCGCTGGGAGTGGTTTCGCATCTACTTCGAATCGGGCATCGCCAAGCTCGCGAGCGGCGACCCATCGTGGCGCAACCTCACCGCCATGGACCACTACTACCAGAACGGTCCGCTCCCCACCTGGATCGGCTGGTACGTCCAACAATTGCCGCACCCCTTTCACGCGTTCGTGACGCTGTTGACGCTGGCGGTCGAGCTGGGGATCGTCTGGCTGGCCTGGCTGCCGCGTCGCTTCCGGCTGGCGTGCTTCTTCATCGTCACCCCCTTTCAGATCGCGATCATCCTCACCGCCAACTACGCCTTTCTCAACTATCTGGTGCTGGTGCTGGGCCTGCTCCTGCTGGATGATCGCGCGCTCGCGCATCTGCGCCTGCCGCTCCCCTCCTCGGAGCATCGCCGCGCCGCGCCGTGGCGCCTCTGGGGCGTGGCGGCGGTGTTCACCTGGATCTTCTATGGCACCGTAGTCTCCGAGGTCGCGCTCTTCACGCCGCTCCCCACGCTGCTCACGCTGCCCGACCGGGTGATCGCGCCCTTCCGCATCGCGAACGACTACGCGCTCTTTGCGACCATGACTCCCGCGCGCTACGAGATCGAGTTCCAGGGGACGCGCGATGGCGTCGCGTGGACCGCCTACCCGTTCCGCTACAAGCCGCAGGACCCTTCAGCGCCGCCGGGTATCTACGCGCCGTACCAGCCGCGCTTCGACTGGAACCTCTGGTTCGCCTCACTCGACTCGTGGCGCAACGACCCGTGGGTGGTGCGCACGCAGATCCGCCTGCTCGAAAATTCCCCCAGCGTACTCGCGCTCTTTCGCGGCAATCCGTTCGGCGACGCACCACCGAGCGCGGTGCGCGCGGTACTCTGGCAGTACTCGTTCACCGACCTGGCCACCAGGCGCCGCACCGGGCGATGGTGGAATCGCACGCTGCTCGGCCTCTACGCGCCGGTCGCCGTCCGAGACTCCACCGGCGCCATCCAGCTTCAGGCTGGTCCGTAGCCCCATGTTGACATTTTCATGATGTTATGTGACATTTAAATGCATGCGGACCACCATTCGGCTCGATCCAAGCATCCTGCGCGAAGCAAAGTCGCGCGCGGCGGCTACGGGGCGCTCCTTGAACGATTTCGTTGAAGACGCCGTGCGGGTCGCCCTCGTGCAGCGGCCGCGTGGCGCCCAGGACGTTGCGATCCCGACGTTCGACGGCGGCGGCCGGCTCCGACCCGGAGTTGATCTCGACGATTCCGCTGCGCTCCTCGACCTCATGGAGCGCACCGACTCGTGACGTCGTCCGACCGGGGCTGTCAGTGATTCTTTGCGACGTCAACGTGTTGGTGTACGCGTTCCGCGTAGAGTCGCCGCGGCACGCCGAGTTTCGTGACTGGCTGCGCGAGCGCGCCGCGGCTGCCGAGCCCTTCGGTGTGGCGGATCTCGTGTTGAGCGGGGTACTGCGCGTTCTGACCCATCCGCGCGTATTCGAGCCGGCAACGCCGCTCAACCATGCCCTTGCATTCGCGGCCGCCCTACGGGCGCAGCCGAACAGCGTTATCCTGCGTCCCGGTCCACGCCACTGGGACATTTTCACGCAGCTCTGCACCGCAGGGCGCGCGAAGGGCAACCTCGTCGCTGATGCCTTCCTGGCCGCGCTGGCGATCGAGCATGGGTGTGAATGGATCACGACCGATCGCGACTTCGCGCGGTTCCCGGGGCTCAGATGGCGGCATCCGCTGGATGTGGCGATCGGGTGACGACATCGCGCGGCTCGGACCGCTGCCAATAGAACACGTCGTCCCGGCACGCCTCATTATCTCGCGCGGCCGCTCGCCAGCGCCTCTCCATAGCATAGATTCTTCCCTGCCTTTTTCCCGGAGCGGCTGGATGAACGCATGGTGGACGACAACCACGGTGATCGCGTGCAGCACACTCTTCCTCGGCGGCGCAGCGTCGGCATCCGGCGACCTCGCGCCAGGAGCGCGCGCGGCGCCCGTCGAATTCACCGTCTCCTTTCCTGCCAGCGTGCACGCGCAGCCGATCACCGGCCGAGTGTTCGTCATCATCACGCGCGACTCGGCACCGGAGCCGCGACTCCAGGCCGCTGCGTACACCAGCAGCCCGCCCTTCTTCGGCGTCGACGTGAGCGCACTCGACCCCGGCGAGAGCGCCACCATTGGCGACACCACGCTCGGCTACCCGGTGCAGTCCTTGCGCGACATTCCCGCGGGCGACTACTGGGTGCAGGCCGTGATGAACGTCTACACGCAGTTCCATCGCGCCGATGGGCATACCATCTGGGCGCATATGGACCAGTGGGAAGGGCAGCAGTGGAACAGGTCGCCCGGAAACCTCGCGAGCGCGCCCAGGCGCGTGCACCTCGACCCGGATTCGGGCTACACCATTCCGCTCTCGCTCACGCGCGTGCTGCCGCCCGTGCAGGTGCCGCCGGACACGAAGTGGGTGAAGCACGTGAAGATCCAGAGCGCGCTGCTCACGAAGTTCTGGGGCCACCCGATGTATCTGGGCGCGGTGGTACTCCTGCCCAAGGGCTACGACACGCACCCGCAGACGCACTACCCGGTGGTATACGACCAGGGCCACTTCAGCCTGCGCGCGCCCTTCGGCTTCACGACCGACAGCACGCCCATCCCCCCGCGGGCGCGGGCGCGACTGGCTGCGTACAACCGTGAGACCGGCTACGAGTTCTACCGGGAATGGACATCGGACCACTTCCCGCGCTTCATCGCCATCACCTTTCAACACCCCACGCCGTACTACGACGACTCCTACGCGGTGAATTCGGCCAACGATGGCCCCTACGGCGACGCGATCCTGACCGAGCTCATCCCATACCTGGAGACGCACTTCCGCATCATCCGCTTGCCGTATGCGCGCGTGCTCACCGGCGGCTCCACGGGTGGGTGGGAATCGCTCGCGCTGCAGATCTATCATCCCGAGTTCTTCGGCGGCACGTGGAGCCTGTACCCCGACCCGGTCGACCT
>DASUKA010000079.1:0-10867 GCA_036278935.1 Gemmatimonadaceae bacterium | reverse complement strand
GTCATGTCGTACCTGGTCACGCAGCGCACGCGCGAGATCGGCATCCGCGTGGCGCTCGGCGCCTCCACCGGGAACGTCCTCCGCATCATCGTCCGACAGGGAATGATGCTGGCCATCGGCGGCATCGTCATCGGCGTGGTGGGCGGCTTGCTCCTCACGCGCGTGCTCGCGAGTTTGCTCTACGGCGTGAGCGCTACCGACCCGTTTACCTTCGCGTTCGTCGCGCTGGTGCTCGCGGCGGTCGCGCTCCTCGCTACGTACCTCCCGGCGCGCCGAGCAGCCGGGATCGATCCCATCATCGCCATGAAGGCGGAGTAAAGGGGAATCCCATGCTGCTCCCGAATGTATTTACCATCGCAGCGCACGCACTGCTCGCGCTGCTCTCGTCCGCTCCCGCCACGTCGCGCACGGCCCGGAGCGACTCGCTCGCTGCGCTGGCACGCCCTGCATCAACTACGTCGGCAGCAGCGCCCGTCCGCGCTGTGGCGCTGCGCGCGCCACAGCCCGCGCGCTACACGCTGTCTGGTGACGACGTTGCCGTCTGGAATCTGGTCGGGAGCATCACGCTCTCGCCGGGCTCCGGCTCCCAGGTCGCGGTGTCGGTCACGCGTGCCGGGCGCGACGCGGCACAGCTCACGGTGCAACATGGCGAGCTGGATGGACATGACGCGTTGCGCGTGGTCTATCCGGCACGGGATATCCACTTCGAGGCGGAGCGGGGCCGCCGGTTCGGGAACGGCCGCGTGCATCTCACGACGGAGATCAATGACAACGGCACCTTCGCAGAGGATGGGGCGCATCGCGTGCGCATCTCCAGCGATGGCGGCGACATCGACGCGCGCGCCGACTGTCAGCTGCTCGTGCCAGCCGGGAAGACCGTGACGGTTCACCTCGCGGTCGGCGTGGTGCGCGCGTCCAACGTGAACGGAGAGATCTCCGCGGATGTGCTCGCGGCCGACGTGCACGGCGATCACCTCCAGGGCGCGCTTCGCGTGCGCGGCGAGTCTGGCGATGTGGAGCTGCTCGATGTTCAGAGCCCGACGGATGTGCAGACCTCCTCCGGCGACGTGACGGTGCGTGACGCCCGCGGTGATCTTCTCATCGCCACCTCTTCCGGCGACGTCGTGCTCGACAGCCTGAGCGCGACACGTGCCTCCGTACGCAGCTCATCGGGTGACATCCATGCGGAAGGACTCACCCTGGATGAACTGGCGGTGCACACCAGCTCTGGCGACGTGCACCTTGCGGGCATCCAGGTGCCGGACGTCTCCATCGCGTCATCGAGCGGCGATGTGGATGCCGCGCTGGATTCCGTGATCAAGTCGGCGACCTTCTCCGCAAGATCGGGCAACGTGACTGTGCGCATGCCGCACGGTGTCGGCTTCCTCGTCGATGCCGCCACGGGGAGCGGCGATGTGAACCTGGGCATTCCCATGCAGGTGCAGCAGCGCGGGAAGCACCGCTTGATTGCGACGACCGGGTCCGGCGATGCGCGCGTGGAGACGAGCACTGCGTCGGGGGATGTGCGGATCGTCTTCGCGGGGGAGAGCGAGTAGGCAAAGCGGGCGGGAGGGGGTCGCGAGCGCCGCCGCATTACCGTGCGGCGGTGCCAAGTGTCAGGAGGCCCGGCGCTTCAACGTTCGGCCTGATCCCGGTGTCCAACGGCTGTGCGGCTCCCCTGGCGGAGTCGCGCCGCCGCACAGCCTCGCGAACGAGGAACGCCCCATGGACACCCTGTGGCAGGACCTGCGCTACGCCGTCCAACAGCTCCGCACGAACGCGGGCTTCACGATCGTCGCCGTACTCACCCTCGCGCTCGGCATCGGCGCCAATACCGCGATCTTCAGCGTGGTGAACTCGGTGCTGCTGCAACCACTCTCGTACCGGCAGCCAGATCGGTTGGTGAGCCTCGATCTCAAGGGCTTCGGCTACTGGGGCACGTATGTACAATTCCGCGAGCGGGCCAGGACCCTCGATGTGGCGGCGTATGCCAGCCGGGAGGCCACTCTCACCGGTCACTGGGAGCCAGTTCAACTCCAGGGCGCGGCGGTCTCCGCCAACCTCTTCTCCCTGCTCGGCGTCGATGCCTACGTCGGGCGGACCTTCCTCTCAACCGCGAACCAGCCGGGCCACAGGCAGGTAGTCGTGCTGAGCGACGGCCTCTGGGAAGCCCACTTTGGCGCCGATCCGCAGATCATTGGTCGGCAGATTGACCTGGATGGAGCTCCCTACACGGTCGTGGGGGTGATGCCGGCCAGCATGCGCATCCCCAATGCAGCCACGCAATTCTGGGTGCCTCGCACGATCGATCCTACCAACAGCACCGATCTCTGGGGGACGGGTGCCGCTCTCATCGCCCGCCTCCGGTCTGGTGTCACGCTGGCGCAGGCGCGCGCTGAGACCGCCACCCTCACGCCGCAGATGCATCAACTCTTCCCTTGGAGCATGCCTGCAGCATACGGGCACGGTGCCACCGCTACCCCGCTCCGGACGGATCTCGTCGGCGGCGTTCGCCCCTTGTTGCTCATTCTGCTCAGTGCCACCGCCTTCGTGCTCCTCATCGCCTGCGTGAACGTCGCCAATCTCCTGCTCGTACGCACCGCGGCCCGCAGTCGCGAGCTCGCCATTCGGACCGCGCTCGGCGCTGGGAGAGGGCGACTCGTCCGGCAATTGCTCACCGAGAGCGTCTTGCTCGCGTCGCTCGGTGGCGCGGTGGGATTGTTGCTCGCTGTTCTCGGCGTCCACGCATTGACCGCCAGCCTCCCGGCCGATACTCCGCGCCTCGCGGAGATCGGGATCGACGGCCGTGTACTCGCTCTCACGCTCCTGGTCGCCCTCGTCACCGGCCTCGCCTTCGGACTCCTCCCCGCGCTCCGGGCCGGCCGCTCCAATGCGCAGGCCGTCCTCAAGGAAGGGGGCCGAGGATCAAGCACCGGTATCGAACGGCGGCGACTCAGCAGCGTGCTCGTGGCCGTCGAGGTGGCCGTGGCGGTCGTACTGGTGACTGGCGCAAGCCTCCTCGTGCACAGCTTCGCTCAGTTGCTGCGCGTCGATCCCGGCTTCCGGACGGAGCACGTGGTCTCCGCGACCATCGCCCCGCCCACCTTTCGCTATCAGCATGCCGCCAGCCGGCTGCTCTTCTACGAGCAGCTCCTCGATCGTCTGGATGCGCTTCGCGGTGTGCGCATGGCGGCCATCACCAGCCGCTTACCGTTCGGAGGAAAGAATTACGGCAGTGTCTTCGTGATCGAGGGGCAGCCGAATCCGGCACAGACGGGCAACTGGCCGTGGGCGGATATCGGCGCCACTGTGAGTTCCGAGTATCTCCGGACGATGGGCATGCGGCTCCTCCGTGGCCGCGGCTTTACCGCGGCCGATCGGCAAGGCGCCCCGCGCGTGGTACTCATCAACGAGAGCTTGGCGAAGAAGTACTGGCCGAACGAAGATCCGATCGGCAAGCGCATCGTCACCAAGCCCGCCTTTGAGGGCCCGAGCGGCGCGGACTGGGCGACGATCGTCGGCGTCGTCGCCGATGTGAAGCACGATCAGTTGAACGAAACACCCAGGAGCGCATTCTACCGCCCACTTTTGCAAGCGCGACCGGAGGATGTCATGTCAGTGGTCGTCCGTACGACTGCCGATCCGACGGTGTTCGCCGCAAGCCTACGCGGCGTGGTCGCCTCCGTCGACCGCGACACCCCCGTGAGCGACATCCGCACGATGGACGATCTCATCTCCACCTCGCTCGCGCGCCCCCGCTTCGCAATGGCGCTGCTCGCCGGCTTTGGCCTCCTGGCCCTCGTGCTCGGCGCCATCGGGATTTACGGCGTGATCGCCTCCACGGTGAATCAGCGCGCGCACGAGATCGGCGTGCGCATGGCGCTGGGTGCCCGCCCTGGCGATGTGTTACGGATGATCGTACGCCAGGGTCTCGCGCTCGTCCTCGCCGGGATCGCTATCGGGGTCTTCGTCTCTGCCGGCGTTACGCGATTTCTGGCAAGCCTCCTCTATGGCGTGCGCCCCCTCGACCCCCTCACCTTCGTGCTCGTCCCCGTCGTCCTCGTGGGTGTCGCTCTCCTCGCAAGCTATCTCCCGGCGCGGCGGGCGGCTCGCGTCGATCCGGTGATCGCGCTCAGAATACAGTGAGGAGAAAGGAGAAACGGCATATGGGGACGGACTGCCTACCGTGAGCCGGTTCCTTTCTCCTCGCTCGCCGTTCTCCACTCTCCTTTTTTCTCCTCTCCCAGCCAACCCCGCTATCACCGATCCCTGTCCGCTCCGTATGTTTGGAGACGCGACATCCCGCGCCAGGGCCCGGAGCTGAACCGCGCCTCTCCAACCTCGAGACCGACCGTGCCGAGTATCCTCATCGCCGACGATCAGCCCGACGTCATCGAAGCCCTCCGCCTGCTGCTCAAGGGGGAAGGACACGAGACCGAGACGGCACGTTCGCCCTCCGCGATCCTCGCCGCGCTCCAGGCACGCGACTTCGACGCGCTGCTCATGGATCTCAACTACACGCGCGACACGACCTCGGGACGCGAAGGGCTCGATCTCCTGCCCCGCTTGCAGGCGCTCGACTGGACACTCCCGGTAATCGTCATGACGGCGTGGGGAAGTGTGGAGAGCGCCGTCGAGGCGATGCACCGCGGCGCCTGGGATTACATCGAGAAACCCTGGGACAACGCCCGCCTCATGGCGACGCTGAACTCGCAGATCGAGCTGGGGCGCGCCATCCGCAAGGCACAACGGCTGGAGAACGAGAACCGCATCCTGCGCAGGGACGGCGTGCCGCACATCATCGCCGACGCCCCATGCATGCAACCTATCCTGCAGCTCATGCAGCGCGTGGGCCCATCGGATGCCAATGTGCTCGTGACCGGCGAGCATGGCACGGGCAAGGAGCTCGTGGCCCGCTGGCTGCACGCCGTCTCGCCACGCTCCTCACAGTCATTCGTCCCCGTCGATATGGGCGGGCTCTCGGAAGGCGTGTTCGAGAGCGAGCTCTTCGGTCATGTGCGCGGCGCGTTCACCGACGCCAAGGCGGATCGCGTGGGCCGGTTCGAGCTGGCCGATGGCGGCACGCTCTTTCTCGATGAGATCGCGAATGTCCCGCTCAACCTGCAGGCCAAGCTGCTGCGCGTGCTCCAGACGGGAGAAGTGGAGCGCGTGGGATCTGCCCGCGCGCGTCATGTGAATGCGCGCGTCCTCTCGGCCACCAACGCCGACCTCCACGTGGACGTGGCTGCGGGCCGATTCCGCGAGGACCTGCTCTTCCGCCTCAACACGATCGAGATCCACCTGCCGCCGCTCCGTGAGCGGCGCGACGACGTTCCGCAGCTCGCGGTGTACTTCCTGCGCCGACACGCCAGCCGCTACCGCAAGACACTCACCGGCTTCGATCTCCAGGCCATGCAGGCGCTCCTCGATCACGCGTGGCCCGGCAACATACGCGAATTGGACCACGCGGTGGAGCGTGCCGTGTTGCTCGCGCAGGGCGAGCTGGTGCGTGCGGGCGATCTGGGGCTGCACGCACCAGCTGCCGCCACCGCCACGAGCGCGCATCTGGAGGAGATGACACTCGATGAGATGGAGCGCCTCCTCATCCAGAAAGCGCTCACTCGCTATGAGGGCAACGTGAGTCAGGCGGCAAAAGCGCTGGGGTTGAGCCGGAGCGCGCTCTATCGCCGCCTCGCGGCCCATGGCCTCTGACGAGCGGCGCTCCGCGCGACATTACGAGCGCCGCATCCTTGCCCTGGCCACTCTGGTCGGCCTGCCGGGCGCGGGGATAGCGCTCCTTCTCCTCTGGACAGGCGCGTACTCATCGCGCGTGGAGTGGACCCTCACGGTCCTCATCGTTGGGCTCTGGCTCGGCTGCACCGCGGCATTGATCGAGCGCATCGTGCGACCGCTGCAGACCATCTCGAACCTGCTCGCGGCGCTGCGCGAGGGCGACTTCTCCATTCGCGCGCGAGGCGCGCGCAGCGACGACGCACTCGGCCTCGCCCTGCTGGAAGTCAACATGCTGGGTGAGACGTTGCGCGCACAACGACTCGGCGCGCTCGAGGCCACCGCACTCCTGCGCGCTGTGATGACCGAGGTGGACGTCGCCATCTTCGCGTTCGACGAGCAGCATCAGTTGCGCCTGGTGAACCGTGGCGGCGAGCGGCTGCTCGCGCAACCCGCCGAGCGGCTCATCGGCCGTACGTCTGCCGCGCTGGGACTTGCCGAATGGCTGCACGGCAGCGAGGACACTCGCACCTTCGATGCGACGTTCCCTGGCCGTGCGGGGCGCTGGGAGATGCGTCGCGGAACCTTCCGCCAGGGCGGGCGCCGGCATCACTTCCTCGTTCTCACCGACCTGAGCCGCACGTTGCGCGAGGAGGAGCGGCAGGCATGGCAGCGCCTCGTGCGCGTGCTCGGCCACGAGATCAACAATTCGCTCACACCCATCAAGTCCATCGCCGGAAGTTTGCAAGGGCTCATCGGCCGGCAGCAGCGGGCAACTGATTGGGAGGATGATCTGCAGCAAGGACTCGCGGTCATCGCGAGTCGCTCCGAATCGCTCAGCCGTTTCATGTCATCGTACGCGCTGCTCGCGCGCCTGCCCCGCCCGCACCGCGCTCCGCTCCCGGTATGCGCGTGGGTCGAGCGCATCGCGCGGTTGGAGACGCGCATTCCCGTGGTCGTCTTGCCGGGCCCGGATCTCGTCATCAACGCGGATGGCGATCAGCTCGATCAACTGCTGATCAATCTCGTCCGCAATGGCGCCGACGCCGCCATCGAGACCGGCGGCGGGGTGCGCGTGGGATGGACCCGCATCGGCACCGCGATGGAGCTATGGGTGGAGGACGATGGGCTGGGCCTCGCCGATACGGCCAACCTCTTCGTGCCGTTCTTCACCACCAAACCGAACGGCTCCGGCATCGGGCTCGCGCTGAGCCGGCAGATCGCCGAGGCGCACGGAGGAACGCTCACGCTCGCGAACCGCACGGATGAGCGCGGCTGCGAGGCGCGGCTGCGTCTCCCGCTCTGAATGGCAAGCGAGGCGCGGGTGTAAGGGAGTAGGGTGTGGGGTGTCGGGAAGCGGCTACGGCGAGAGGGGGTCCTTTCTCCACCCACCCTACACCCTACTCCCTACACCCTATTTTCATGACTCACAACCCACCTTACCCACTCGTGCACTTTGAGGACAGCGGCTGCACATTCTGACAGCTGATCGATTCATCCATCCCCTTCGCGAGCACGCCGCACGCAGTCTCCTGCGCCGAACGGGCCGCCTCCTTGGGCGAGGCGGCCGATGCGGAGGCGCAGTTGCGCTGCCCCTTGAACTCCACGCATACGTTGCATTGGGCCTTCTGTGACGCAAGCGTGGACCACAGGAGAAACGCCGCGAGCGCCAGCACCACTACGATCCCAAGTACCCTGCCGGGCTTCTTCATGAACTCTCCAGGTGAGCCCCTCTGTGTTCGTCCATCCCTCTCGACAACACTAGCCGCCAGCACGTGCCGCGGAAAGAGAGACGAGGTGCAGCGCACCGTCCGGCGTGCGTACAAATGCTCCCATCCACCGCAAGGCGGAATGCGTGAATTGAGCGGGGGCCTTCCTGATGCCAGCCATGACGGGGTATCATGGAGTGCAGTCGCGGGCCGAACGCAGTGCGCGGTGGCATGAAATCTGACAGGCCGAGCGCCCGTCCCGCGTGGCGGGGCGGCTCTGTAATCGTCTACCTCATGGGCTGCCCCGGTGTCGTCTCATGCCCCTACTCTTTCCAGGAGCCATTCATGTCGTGGAAGCGTGTTCCCACGGTCGTCATTCGTACTCTTGCGGCCGGCACGGTGCTGCTGGTGGCCGCCGCATGTGGCAGCGACAAGCACACCCCGCTCGGTCCGGATACCGGGAGCGTGCAGGTTTCTACAGCGACGACGGGACACAATCTCGACGCCGACGGATACAGCATCTCCGTCGACGGCGGCCAGGCACAGAGCGTCGGCGACACGGCCAGCATCACGCTCGATGGTGTGACCGCCGGCTCGCACGCCATCACGCTCTCCGGACTCGCCCCCAATTGTAGCGTGGCCAACGCCACACAGACCGTGACCGTGACAGCGGGGGCGAGCGCGACGGTCTCCTTTCAAGTGACCTGCGCTCAGCAACTCGCGTTCGAGTCCAGCTCCAGCGGCATCTCCGACATCTGGGTGGTCGACCAGGATGGCACGGGGCTCACGCCTCTCCTCAGCGACACCACCAACAACGAAGTGCCCGTCTGGTCCCCGGATGGCAGCAAGATTCTCTTCCTGAGACTCGCCAACGGCAACGCCGATGTCTACGTGATGGACGCGAATGGTGGGAACCTCAAGCGACTCACCTCCGACACGGCACAGGATGGCGTGGCCACCTGGTCGCCAGACGGAACGAAGATCGCCTTTACCTCCACACGCGCGGGTCACGCGCAGATCTTCGTGATGAACGCCGATGGCAGCAGTGTCACCCAGCTCACTCATATGACCCCGCCGTCCGGCGAGAGCGGGCCGGACTCCGTGGCGCTCACCAGCTATCCCGCCTGGTCTCCCGACGGCACCACGATCGCGTTCCAATCCAGGCAAACGGGCTCGTTCAATATCTGGAGCATCGATGCCGCGGGGAAAACGGCACCCAAGCAGCTCACCACCGGCACCGACGATCAGCATCCGTCGTGGTCCGGCGACAGCAAGACCATCCTGTACGACTCGAAGCAGGGTGCGCACCGGGAGATCTTCAAGATGAACGCCGATGGATCGAGCCAGACAGCAATCACCTCGGGCTCGACGGTCGACAACGCGGGGCCGGTCTATTCCCCCGACGGCACCACGATCGCGTTCTTTGCGACGGGTACCCAGTCCGAGCAGCTCTTCCTCGTGGACGCCGACGGACAGAACCGCAGGCAGGTGCACAGCAACCCCGGCCAGATCCAGGCGCGACCGAGCTGGCGGCCGTAGCCGCTATCCAGCAGACCGTGTCGCATGCGAACGGGCGCCGTCGATACACTGACGGCGCCCGTTCCTGTTCGGCCTCGCTGCGACTATCCTGCTCCCGACCGCAGCGCGCTCCTCTCATTCACCGGGTCCAGGGCTTGTGGCGCCCGTCCCCGGGGACCCAACCTCACCCGAAATGGCCGAACACCTGCGCGGCAATCGTCGAGCCGCCCAACAGCAGGGCCGCTCCCAGGCTGAGCATCGAAATGAGTACCAGCGTGAGTGGCGCAACCCCGCTCAGCGCGAGAATTCCCAACACGATGGTGCCAACGCCCACGAGCAGGTCGGACCCACTCGACACATAGACGACGTCTTCCATCGTACGCGACTCGGTACCCGCAGCGCGCCGATGTGAGAGCGTCTCGAGCCGCGAGCGGGCGCCACCCGCCATGATGAGTCCCGCACCCAGGACAATAGCGGCTATCGGAAGCAGCGAGGATGCGTCGACGCCCAGGAGCCCGAGAATACCGAGCACGACGCCGGCGGCCCCGGCAAGCGCTTCCATCCCGAGACTACCCGTGACTTCCTGGTGAGACCGATTCGGTGAGATGTCAGCCGCCATCCGCGAGAAGCGTCCCGCGATAGCGCCGCCAGACAGGAGCAAGCCGACCCCTGCAGCGATGGTCGCGATGGAGGCCAACACAGTTGGCAGCAGGCCAATGAGCCCGAGGATTCCCAGCACCACCGCCGCGGCTCCCGCCACGGCCTCTCCCGTTGAGCCGGCTTCCACGCTCGCTGCATGTGCCTGGTCGCCCGTGTACGTCACTCCGATCTGATTGTCCATAATCGCTCCCCCTTCTCCATGCGTCCTCTCCCTGTCCGAATCACGGCGGACAAGGTGTTCGCGACCGCGCCGCGACACCTTGCGGCTGGCCCATTGCCAGGTTCGTCAGGGATGCAGGGCATTGTGTGATTGATCTCCCGCCACGGCTCCTCGCTGCGCGTCATCCAGCCAGAAAAGTTATGCACGCATACCTCGTTCCCGTGTCCACCCTGCGGTGGGCGGGCCCGACCCGACCCGTCTCAAGCGCTCTGCCACCAGCGCAGTGCAGCCACATAGGTATTGCATTTATCGCACCGATATGACACCGCGCCCTCATCCGGCACAGCACTTCGAGGGTTCGATCGAGGATGGATGCACGACCGGGGAGCTCGTCGGCTCCCCGGTCGTGTGCGTTCGGCCCCGCCGCAGTATGCGAGACCGACCATCGGCTCGCTCGACAGCGGGAGGGATCTGGCGATCGCTATTTCTTGTTCCCGTGCCCCGAGGTGTCTGCGCCCATTCCAGAGCGGGGAATGAGACTGTCAGAGGCCGTGAAGCCGAGGTTCAACTTCCGGAGCACATCGTTGAGATTGTTGCCGGTCAGGCTTTCCTTCTGCTGGAAGCAAGCGACGGCACTATCCGTGGTCGCCCCGAACTGACCGGTGCTCTCCACGCTGCATCCGGCGGAATCAAGCGCCGACTGCAACTGGCGCACCTGCTGCTGCGAGAGCCCCATGTTCTGCGCGCCGGGCTGCCCAGGCACCACTGCGCCACGCGAGGTATCCGTCGTCACGCCACGCATACCCGTATCCGATTGCATCATCCCCGTGTCGCGCTGCATCGTCTGGGTCGTGGTGTCCTGCTGGGCCATCGCGATGCCGGGAATGATCATCATTGCCGCCACCGCCGCGAGAGTCAACTTCATGATCCCTCCTACGTGATTTATGACTGAGTCGCTACTATTTGCCCGTACCGCGCCGGGCTCGACCATGTCTCCATGCAATCTCCAGACCCCGTTGGAGGCTAGCAGCCGATCGTCTCGCGATTTGGACGTAGCGGTGATGTAGGAGAGAATTCTCTGGTGATGGAC
>DASUKA010000078.1:0-2639 GCA_036278935.1 Gemmatimonadaceae bacterium | reverse complement strand
CCATCGGTCGCAAGCTGGATGGTGAGGTGCACGTCGGGTGCGACGGGCACCACCCCGCCGTCCACCAGCCCTTCGACCACCAGCACCTGCCCGGTTGGCGCCAGGCGGAGCCAGAGGCTGTCCAATCGCACCGGACCAGCGCTTGCCACGTTGGTGGGGGAGCCGCTACACGCCGCAAGCGCGAGCATGGTCAGACTGCTCGCGAGCACCATCTTCGCGGCGATCCTCACGTTCCCGTTCCGCATCACGCTTCCTCGCTCTTCCAGGGAGCTCGTGGAACACGCCGGTGCGCGCTCCGCCTGCGATGTTGATAGCAACGTTTGCGCCGGAATTATGGCAGCTGTTCCCTCACGCCCGAATCGCCCACCCGCATCAGCACTCCGCCTGCATCAGCGCACCGCGCCGGGAGATCGCGCTCGCCGCCGAACGAACTCCCGCACCAGCGCCACGAAGCGCGGTTGCACGGCGGAGGTGACGGCCAGCACCTGCGCGTGATCCAGCGGCGCGGCGGCGATGCCGGCTGCATGGTTGGTGATGCAGCTGATCCCCGCCACCCGCATCCCGAGTGCGCGCGCGGCCAGCACTTCGGGCACCGTGGACATCCCCACCGCATCCGCTCCCAACCACTCGAGCATGCGCACTTCGGCCGGCGTTTCGTACGACGGCCCAAGTCCGCCCGCGTAGACGCCCTCTGCAACGCGCACGCCGACCGCCAGCGCCGCCGCGCGCAGCTGCGCGAGCAACTCACGATCGTAGGGATCGGACATGTCGGGAAAGCGCAGCTCGCCGGGCGCCACCGGCCCCACGAGCGGGTTGCGCCACATGAGGTTGATCTGATCGCGGATGAGCATCAGGTCGCCGGGGCGGAAGGTCCGGCGAATGGCTCCCGCCGCATTCGCCACCAGGAGCACGCGCGCTCCCAACGCATGCGCCACGCGTACCGGCAGCGCGGTGGCGGCATCAGGATGTCCCTCGTACAGGTGCGCCCGCCCGGCGAACACGATCACGCGGCGCCCCTCGAGCACCCCACCCAGTACCTGCCCCGCATGCCCCGGCACGCCGGGAGGCGGAAAACCAGGCACGTCGGCCGCGGGAATGCTCACCCGCGCATCGAGGGATTCGGCGGCGGCACCCAACCCCGAGCCGAGGATGATCGCCATCTCCGGCGAGCGTGTGCCGAGTCGCGCACGCAACCACTCGGCGGCCACGCGCGGCTGTGGTGCCGGTGCTGCGGAGATCACACCACGCCGACCAGCGCGGCAATGTCCCGGTCCGCGCGAGCGAGCATGGCCTGCCGCTCGTCGCGGGGCAGGAATGCGCTCGCGAAGCCGTTGCGCGCCACCTGCGCCAGCTCGCCGGCGGTGAAGCCCAGTTCGTGCGCGGCATGCACGTATTCGTCGGTGAGCGTGGTGCCGCTCATCAAGCGATTGTCCGTATTCAGCACGACGACCATCCCGCGGTCGAAAAACTCGCGCATGGGATGCATGCTGTACGCGGCGGCCACGTGCGTCTGCACGTTGCTCGTCAGGCACACCTCAATGGGAATCCGCCGATCACATATCTCGCGCGCGAGCGATGCATCTTCGAGCAGGCGCGTCCCGTGGCCGATACGGCTGGCGCCGCAGTCGTACAGCGCCTGGCGAATGGATGCCGCGCCGTCGCCCTCGCCGGCATGGATCGTGACCGGGAGGTCATGCTTCCGCGCAAACGCGAACGCGGCGGCATGCTCCGCCGCGGCATGCCCCCGCTCGGGGCCCGCCAGATCGAAGCCCACCACGCCGCGCGAGCGGTATGCCACGGCGAGCCGCGCGAGCTCCAACGAGACGTCGGGGGCATGGTGCCGAAGCGCGCACAGCAGCACGCGCCCCGTGATATCTGCCTCACGTTCCGCACGCGCGATTCCGCGAAGCGGGGCTTCCACTGCTGCCTCGAGCGAGAGACCCCGCGCGGTGTTGAGCGCGGGACAGTAGCGCACCTCGATGTAGCGCACGCCGTCGCGTGCGGCATCCACCATCAGCTCGTAGGCAATGCGCTCCAGCGCGGCCGCATGCTGCATGACTGAGAGCGTGGTGGCGAAGCGCGCGAGATACTCCTCCAGGTCCTGAACATCGCGCGCCACCATGCACGCGCGGAGCGCCGCTGCGCTGGCGGCCGGCATCGGGACGCCGTATTCGCGCCCCAGCTCCAGGAGAGTCTGCGGACGCACCGACCCGTCCAGGTGGCAGTGCAACTCCGCCTTGGGAAGCGCGCGGAGCCAGGCGGCGCCCGGCGCGGCAGGCCCCCGGGCGGCTGACTCACCGCGCCGGATCATGCACCGCGGAATCGCGTGCGCTGATGAGCCGCAGGATGGTACCCGCGTGGACCAGAAGGTCGAGGGCGATCGGGAGGCCGCGGCTGTCCAGCACGAGCTTCCTGCCCGCTTCCACCTCTCGCGCGTGCTCCTCGCTCCATTGGCGCAGCACGTCGAGCACCGTCGCACCGGCCGGCGTCTCGACACACTCGGCATTGATGAATACGGGGATGGGGACGGTCATGGACGCAAACTAGCGGCGCCGGCGGGGGCGGGGGAAGCCAAGCACGCCGCGCCCGCTCCCTAGAACGCCGGCACGATCGCGTGCAGGATCATCCACGCGATCGCT
>DASUKA010000077.1:0-44254 GCA_036278935.1 Gemmatimonadaceae bacterium | reverse complement strand
GTGAGGCCTCACGATTCAAGATCTGACCCCCACCTGTGTGTCCTCCATGTCTCTGTGGTGTAAAGCACCTCCTCAGCGTGCGGACTCGGCGATTTGCACGGACACGCGCGTGGTATCCCACGTCATCTGCAGCACGCCTGCATCGCTCCCCCGCGGATCGATCGCGATGGTGAACCGCTCGGCGGGCGACGGCACGCTGGAGAGCTGCATCGGGATTCGCGTCAGATCCTGATCCGCGTGGTACTCCGTTCCCCATTGCCCGGTCTGCTTGTTGATGATGAGCGACCATCCGTTGGGCGAGGGGAGCGTCCAGAGCGTGTAGGAGCCGGCGGGCACGGCCACGCCATTGATCGTGAGGCCGCGTGACGTGGTGAAGCCCGTGGCCGCGTTGGCGCCGGTGCGCCACACCTGTCCCCACGGCACGATGCCGCCGAAGATCGTACGTCCGCGCATCGCGGGGCGCGAGTAGTCCACGAGCAGCGAGGCGCCGCCGACGGTCGCTCGCACCGTGTCGCGCGGCGAGAGCGTTCCCAGCGCGTGACCGGCCTGGTCGCGCCTGGCGAACGCCCGCGCCATGGCCTCCACATCGAGCGTCGGCAGCCGCGTCACCAGCACCTTCTCCGTGCTCGTGGGCGAGACGAGGCCGAGGAGATCGCCGGTGGGCGACATGGCGAGGCGCGAGTCGCCGCTTGCCGTCGTGGTGCGCACGGAGTCGTGCGTGAGGCGGACGATGGTGGTGGCGAAGGTGCCGCGCCCGCCGAGCACGATGAGCGGGAGCGTGACGCTGTCCTGCCTCGCGGCGAGGGCCTGCCGCACGGCCTGCTCGATGAGCGCGTAGGAGGGGAAGAGCCACGGCGCGGTGCCCGCGGGCGCGGCCGTACGCACGGTGCGCGTCTTCCCGCTCGCGGTGATCGTCTGCACGGCGGTGTCGCCGGACCAGCGGAGGGTCATCGTCTGCGTTGTCGTCGCCTGGCCAACGTGCCGCACGGCGACATCCATCCGTGTGACGCGTGCGTGCGTGCCGAGAGTGGCCGTGTAGTGCACGATGCGCGTGGCGGGTGTGCGCAGCACGAGGTCGCCGGTGAGCGTGGTACTCGTTCGCGTGAAGCGCTCCACGGCAATCGTGTCGTGGCCGAGGGTGACGACGAACGCGCCGGAACCCGTGTCCTGTGCATGCGCCGGCGCGGACGCGACGAGCAGAGGAAGCAGGGTGAGCAGGGCGAGCGCGAACGGGACAGCCGCGGTGCGCGCGAGCGGCGCCGGGCGTGCAGCGAGCATGATGGTTCTCCGGGTGGAGGTCGTTCAACCTGGGGCGCGAGAGGATCCTGGTGTGCGGAGTTGCTGCGTCAGGCTTCAACTGCGGTGCAGCCGGACGCCACAGGAATACGGAAAGGGGGCAAGACGTTTCCTCCGCCGAAACCTGGCTGTCACTCGGACGTAGTGCCATCACATCTCATCAGTGTCGAGGCACGACCGTGTCCTTCCTGCAGCCCATCCGTTATGCATGGCGCTCGCTGCGCCGCACGCCGGTGTTCACCAGCGCCGCCGTCCTCACGCTCGCCATCGGCATCGGTGCCGCGGCCGCCATCTTCGCCGTCGTCGACGGGATTCTGCTCCGTCCGCTGCCGTACGGACATCCGGAGCAGCTGGTGGGCGCATGGAACGACCTGCCGCCGCTCTCGCTCTTCCATGCGAACGAGACGGCCGCCATGTACTTCACCTTCAAGCGCTTCGCGCACACGATCAGCGGCATCGCGGTGTACCAGAGCCGCTCGGCGAACATCGCCGACCCGAAGGGGGTGGCGGAGCCGGAGCGCGTGTCGGCGGGGTTCATTACGGCGAGCCTCATCCCGCTGCTCCAGGTGAGACCTGCACTCGGGCGCAGCTTCACCAGCGCGGAAGACCAACCGCACGGGCCGCCGGTCGTGATCATCAGCGATGCGCTGTGGCGCACGCGGCTCGGCGCCGACCCGCACGTGATTGGCCGCACGCTCGACGTGAGCGGCGTCTCGAGTCAGATCGTGGGCGTGATGCCAGCGACGTTCCGCTTTCCCGATGCGAGCACGGAGCTCTGGCTCCCGCTCGCGCTCGATCCGAACAACTCCTTCCCGGGTGGCTTCAGCTACAACGCGATCGCGCGGCTCAAGCCCGGCGTCACCATTCCCCAGGCGGAGCGCGACTTCCGGGCGGTGCTCCCGCGCGTGGTGGACGTCGCGCCGATGATGGCGCCCAATGTGACGACGCAGATGCTGCTCGATCAGGCCAAGCCGCGTCCCGTGCTCACGCCCATGCGCGATGATGTGGTGGGAAGCATCGCGAACACGTTGTGGGTCGTCGCTGCCACGGCGGCGCTGTTGCTGCTCGTGGCCTGCGCCAACGTCGCGAATCTCATCCTTGTGCGTGCCGATGGCCGCCAACGCGAGCTCGCCGTGCGTGCCGCGCTCGGCGCGGGCCAGCGGCGTGTGCTGATGCACTTCCTCATGGAGTCCATAGTAGTGGCGGCGATTGCGGGCGTGCTGGGACTGCTCGTGGCCTGGGCGGCGATTCACGCACTGGTGACCGCCGGACCGGCGGAGCTGCCGCGACTGGCGGAGGCGCGCGTGAATGGCACCGTGGTGCTGTTCACCTTCGTGATGAGCGCGCTCATCGCCATTGCGTGCAGCCTGTTCCCGGCGCTCCGCTTTGGACGCACCGAGCTGGCGAGTACGCTGCGCGAGGGCGGTCGAAACGGCACGGCTGGCCGGTCGCGCCAACGTGTGCGCGGCGCGCTCGTCACGGCGCAGATCGCGCTCGCGCTCGTCGTGCTTGCCGGCTCCGGGTTGTTGTTGCGCAGCTTTCAGCGCCTGCACGACGTGCGACCCGGCTGGAATCCCGAGCATCTCGCGACGTTCTGGATGGCGCTTCCCCGGGCGCGCTATCAGAATGACACGGCGGTGGTGAACTTCTACGCGCAACTCACCGATCGGGTGGCCGCGTTGCCCGGCGTGCGGGCGGTGGGGCTCACGTCGCGGCTGCCGCTCGAGAGCCACGGCGACAACACGAGTCCGATTTGGGTGGAAGGAGACGCGAGCGCGCAAACCAGGATCCCGCCGCTCCAGCTCTTCATCACCACGGACGGCGGCTTCTTCAAAGCGATGGGGATTCCGCTCCTGGCGGGGCACACCTTCGAGCGGCTGGATGGCCGCCAGCGCGGCGACGAGGCGATCGTCAACCGCGTGACGGCGGAGAAGTTCTGGCACGACCCCACGGGGCGGCAGGCGCTGGGCAAGCGATTCCGGACGCTCCCTAACGGCCCGTGGTACACGGTGGTGGGCGTGGTGGCAGGTGTGCGGGACAGCTCCCTCCAGGCGCCGCCGGCCCTGACCGTGTACTTCCCGGAAGTGCCCTCGCCGGACACGGTGTTCGACTCGCAGCTCTTTCGGCAGATGGGGCTCGTGGTGCGCACCGCGGGCGACCCGACCGCGATCACGCGGCCGGTGCAGCAGGTGGTGCGCGAGCTGGACCCGACGCTTCCCACCTTCGACGTGCGCCCGATGACGGATGTCGTGCGCGGCTCGCTGGCACGGCTCACCTTCACGATGCTGATCATCGGGGTGGCGGGGGTGGTGACGCTCCTGCTCGGCGCCATCGGGCTGTACGGCGTGATCGCGTACGTGGTGAGTCTCCGCACGCGCGAGTTGGGAGTGCGGATTGCGCTTGGCGCATCGCCCTCGTCAGTGGCGCGGATGGTGACGCGACAGGGGATTGCGCTCACCGCGGCGGGGATCATCGTCGGACTCGTGCTGTTCGCGCTGGTGGCGCGGTTCATCCGCTCGCTCCTGTTCGGCGTGGCGCCGGGCGACCCGGTGACGCTGGTGGCCGTGGCGGTCGTGCTGCTCGCAATCGCGGCATTGGCGAGCTGGATACCGGCACGGCGTGCGGCGCGGGTGGATCCCATGGAGGCGCTGCGCGCGGAGTGAGGTTTTCTATGCGGGCCCCTTTACTGCTCTCGGCGCAGGTCAGATTTGAACGCGTTGGAGCATGGCTCCGGCGGGCGCGTTGACAGCGTCTCGGGTTTTCGCATATTATATCCACTAACTGCATCGCCATCTGTATACGTACCGTGCACAGCCCCACGCATCGGACCGCCGGGAGAGCCGCGCGGGACGGAGACGCCGAGCAGACGCCCCCACTGAGCGTCGTCGTCCCGGCTGGGATGTGGCTGGCGCACGGGCAGCCATGATCTGATCAGTCGATCCCATGCTTCGCCAGCGTTGAGCGGTGGGCTGGCGAGGATGTTCGAATTCCCGAGCGCACGGGGGCGCCGATGTCGCTTCGTATGCGAGCATCGCCGGACCGTCCGCGGCAGCTTGACGTCGCGGATGGGGACGCGACTGGTCGCGATCACGTCGATGAGTCCGTGATCGCTCGCCTCATGCAGGGCGAGGAGGACGCGCTGGCAGCGATTCTCCGCCGCTACTGGACACCCATCGTCACCTACGCCGCGAGGTACGTCGGCAGCGACGATGCGGCACAGGACATCGCGCAGGAGGCCTTCACCCGCCTCTGGCAGCAGCGCCACGAGTGGATCGCGGAGCGGCCCGTGCACCCGTTTCTGTATCGCGTTGCGCACAACCTCGCGCAGAATGAGCGGAGACATCGCCGGGTCCGCGCACAGTGGGAGAGAGCGCAGCGATCCAGGCCGGTGGCGACCGCTCCGTCGGCGGCCCAGCTGTACGAGGCGAACGTCCTGCATGACAGGATCGAGCGCGCCATCACCGCGCTGCCGGAGCGCCGACGGCAGGTGTTCGTTCTGTCCCGGTTCGACGGTCTCTCGTACAGGGAGATCGCCGAAGTGCTGGGAATCTCCATCCAGACCGTCGCCAATCAGATGAGCGCGGCACTCGTGGCGCTGCATTCCGCCCTCGCGCCCTTCTCACAAAGCAACAGCCGAGACGCTGAGCGCTCCACCACCAGCTGAGCGCCCCACCACCAATAGTAGTTTCTGCCGCGTGACGTGTACTCTCCTGTAGAGCACGTGTCGCTCCGACGTGTCAGCGTGTGTGCCTGGCCTGCCGCCATCTCACCAAGCCCGCCCATCCATGCTCGACGAAGTCCTCATTCGTGTGCTGCAGGGCCAGGCCTCGGATATCGAGAAGCGCCACGTGCTCGAGTGGCGAAACGCGTCGCCACGAAATGCTCGCCGATTTCGCGAGCTGGCTACCGTCTGGGAATTGGCTGGGCAGTATCGGCAGCAGCGGGATGTTCCGGGCCCGCCCACCGCGGCGGACATCATCACCCGCGCTCGGCGGGGGACGAGACGATCCGATGGGCGAAGGAACCGCCGGCTGGGCGCGATCGTCGCCGCCGGAATCGCGGCTGCGCTCCTGGTGCTCGCGGGTCTGCACCTGATCCGGAATGACGCACTGGTGACGCCGAAGAGCGCGCAGTTCGTCGCGCGCGAGTTGACAACCAATGCGCACGAGCTGGTGACGGTGCGGCTGGATGATGGCACCGTCGTGCGGCTCGGCCCGAATAGTCATCTGCGCTTCGGCGGCCCGTCCCGCGGGCCGCGCGATGTCTCGCTCGACGGACGCGCGTACTTCGCCGTCGCGAAGGACAAGCATCGGCCGTTCCGAGTTCACACGAGCGCCGGCGACGCCCAGGTGCTCGGGACGCGGTTCGAACTGCAGACGGAGAAACGGGGACTCCGCCTCCTGGTGGTACAGGGCCGAGTGGAGCTCGACGCCGGGACGTCGCGCGCCGAAGTGCATGCCGGCCAGATGACCCGCGTCAATGGCAACGCCCCGCTCGTGGTTGTGCCGGCACGGGATGCGTTCGCCGCCGTGGATCAATGGGTTGGCCAGGTCATCTTCTTCGAAGCGACGCCGCTCGACGAGGTCGCTCGTGAACTCTCCAGGCACTACCACCGGCACGTGATGCTCGTGGACTCGTCGCTCGCGCATCGCACGGTGACGGCGTCGTTCATTAATCGCGACTTCACTGATGTCATGACCGTGGTCTGCCGCGTGACCGATGTGCGGTGTCGGTCGAAGGGTACGTCCACAACGATATCCCGCACGTAGTTGGACTTTCAGGAGGGATCCGATGCTGCGATCGATGACTCGATGGTCCTGGATACTCGCCCTCGTGATGTTCTGGAGCGGAACGGCTGCATCCCAGGAGTTCGCGTCCGCGCGATCGACGGGCGGCCATCACGCCGCACGGCAGTCGCACCTGCTCGACCTGCCCGCGCGATTGTCGGTGAAGAACGTCACGATCGAAAACGCGATCCGGCGCCTCACTACGCAATCGGGTGTCTCGATCGCGTTCAGTCCCAGCCTGCTCGACGCGAGTGCGCTGGTCACCTGCGCCTGCGAACAGCGCAGCGTTGGCCAGGCGCTGGCCATTCTGCTGGCGAAGACGGACCTGTCGTTTTCGGAGGCGAGCGGGCAGGTGCTCATCGAGCGCACGCACGCACCCGCCCCAGACGATCCCATCGTGACGACGGACACCATGCCCACCGAGCCGTCGGGAGGCTTCCAGAGTGGTATGGGTGACGGCGAGGTCGCCTTTGATGCATCGTCGGCTGACCGCGCGCTGGCGGGCACGATCACCGGCCAGGTGCTCGACTCACTTCAGCGGCGACCCATCGCCGGCGTGCAGGTCTATGTCGTGCCTGTCGCGGGTCAGGGAGCGGCGAGCGCGCTCGGAAGTGTGACGGGCGCCAGCGGGAGCTACACGATTACCGGCGTGCCCGCTGGCGAACACGTCGTGCGCGCGCGGCTGCTTGGCTACGCGCCCGCTGAGCAGCGGGTCACCGTGACCGATGGTGCGGTGGCCACCGCCAACTTCGTGCTCGCTCGCCAGTCGGTACGGCTCAACCAGATCATCGTCACCGGTACGCCGGGCGGAACGCAGCGCCGAGCGATCGGCAACGTGGTGGGGACCATCAATGCCGCGGACGTGCTCGCCGTCGCTCCGGCAACGGACGTGGATCAGCTCATCGGCGAGCGAACACCCGGACTGATCGTGCTCCCGTCATCGGGACAGGTGGGAGCGGGCGCGGAGCTTCGCGTACGCGGCACGAGCAGCATGTCATTGAGCAACGCGCCGATCATCTACATCGACGGCATTCGCATGGACGCCTCGGCCAGCGAGGGGCCGAGCCAGCGGGGAGGGATGGGGGCCAGCCGACTCGATGACCTCAATCCGGAAGACATTGCCAGCATCGAAGTCATCAAGGGACCGGCGGCCGCTACGTTGTACGGGACCGAGGCCTCGAACGGGGTGATCCAGATCATCACCAAGCGCGGCGCCACGGGCAAGCCGCAACTGGATCTCACCGTCCGGTCGGGTCGCAACTGGATGGCGAATCCGGAGGAACGGACCGGGCTCCGATGGGCAAAGGACCCGAAGACGGGTGCGCTCTCCAGCTTCAACGTCTACCGGCACGAGGAGCAGTTCGGTAACGGTCCGGTGTTTCACGACGGCTTGAACCAGGGATACAATGCGAGCCTGCGTGGCGGAACGGATGCGGTGCGGTACTTCACCTCCCTGTCCTGGGACAATGACGAAGGGATCGTCGATTGGAATTGGGACAAGAAGCTGACCGCCCGCGCGAACATGGATCTGCTCATCAACGACAAGTTGAAGCTCCAGTTCAGCAACGAGTACATACGCAGCAGAATCCGCCTGATGCAGGGCGGCATCGACTATGACCCCTTCAGTCAGATCATCTGGTCCACGCCATCCACCAAGGACTTGCCGCAGCGCGGATTCAACAGCTCCCCGCCAGAAAGTTGGGACGATGTGCAGACACGCGCCGACGACGACCGGCTGACGACGAGCATGACGGCGAACTACCAGCCGGTGGAGTGGCTCACCAGCCGTCTGATCGTGGGAATGGACCTGAACGAGGAGAACAACTGGAGGCTCTTTCCTCGCGAACCGGATGGCGCTTCGTCCTTTTTCGGCAGCCGTGGACTGGGCGACAAGAACGTGGAGCGGGGAGCGAATAACGTCCTCACGGTGGACTTCGCGAGCTCGGCGAAGGCCAACCTGATGCACAATCTGCTGTCCACCAGCTCCGTTGGATTCCAATACTACCGCCAATCCACCAACAGCATCACCGCCGAGGGGCAGAACTTCCCGGCGATTCCGATCACCACGGTGAGCGGAGGCGCGGAGCGGACCGGCTCGGAAGATTACCTGGCGAACGCCACCCTGGGCGTGTACTTCCAGGAGCAATTCGGGTGGAACAATCGCCTCTTCCTCACCGGCGCGCTGCGTGCCGATGACAACAGCGCGTTCGGCGCGGAGTTCAACGCCGCCATCTATCCGAAGCTGAGTGCTGCGTGGGTGCTGAGCGAGGAGCCGTTCTGGCATGTGAGTTGGCTCAGCGATCTGCGTCTTCGCGCGGCATGGGGCGCCGCCGGCAAGCAGCCCGGCACCTTCGATGCGGCGCGGCTCTATGATCCATCCCTCGGCTACCAGGACCAGCCCGCGCTGCTCCCGTCAGCCTACGGGAATCCGCAACTGAAACCGGAGCGTGGCGAGGAGCTCGAGTTGGGGTTGGATGCCACGCTGTTCAATGGCCGCATCGACCTGACAGCCACGCGGTACCAGCGCGTGATCAAGGACGCGATTGTCAACCGCCCCTTGCCGCCGTCCACCGGGTTCAGCGGATCGCAGGTGGTGAACATCGGCAAGGTGAAGGGATGGGGGAACGAGCTCGGGCTCAATGCGCACCTGGTGCAGCATGGATGGTTCGCGTGGGATGTCGGTACGCAGCTCGCCACGACGGAGAACCGGATCGAGGATCTGGGCGGGCTCGACTTCATCGGTGCGGGCGGACAGGCACAGAACCGTGTCGGATATTCGATCGCGGACATCTTCATGTATCGCATCCGGTCCGCGACGCTCGATTCCGGCGGCTTCGTGACACAGGCGTTGTGCGATGGGGGGACCGGACCATCCGGCCTGGACCCCGGTGGTCCAACGGTGCCGTGTGAGGATGCACCGCGGGTGCTGTGGGGTCACTCGCAACCGACCTGGCAGCTGGGGATCAACACCACATTCACGCTGTTCCATGACCTGCGCCTGTACATCCGGGCGGACGGCAACGGCGGCAACTACCAGTCCGATACCGAGATTCGCGCGATTCACAACCTCGGCGAGTCGAAGGCGGTGATCGAGCGCAACGACCCCATGTTGCAGGCGTATCGTGCACTCGACAACGATGCCACGGGCACGTACAAAGCCGGGTTCCTGAGACTCCGCGAGGTGTCGGCGACCTACACGCTTCCCGCATCGTGGGCGGGGAAGATCGGCGCCTCCGGCGGCTCGATCAGTCTTGCATGCCGCAACCTCCGCATGCTGTGGACCGCCGCGAATGGATGGCATACGTCACCCGATGGGATGATCACCGTTCCGATCGCCGGCATGCACGCATGGGATCCGGAGATCAGAGGCGCCGGCAACCTGTCCAGCGGTTTCCAGACGATCCTGCCTCCCACGACGAGCGCCGAGCTGACCGTGCGCCTTCGCTTCTAGCTGCGCGAACTGTCAGCGCGATCGCCGGACGTTGAAACGAGGATGGTCTTCTTCGAGAGGGAGGAATACCCGAATGCGAGATAACAGAAGCGGCGCGGCGCGGCATGGAGGACGTGGGCACGTGCTGGTTGCTCTCATGACCGTGGGCGCGATAATCGTGATGGCGGCATGCAACAGCCTGCTCGATGTCGACACGCCCGGCCGCGTTCAAGCCGACGCGCTGAACGATCCCGCGATGGCGCCGATCCTGGTGTCGAGCGCGCTGGGGCAGTTCGAATGCTCCTTCGTCGCGGCGGTGTTGACGACGGGTGCGTTGTCCGAGGAGTACATCATCTCCAACGACTATATCAACTCCAATATCTGGGGCTGGCGCGGCACCGAGATCAATACGGCGGACGGCAATTGTACTGGATCGCGGACGGCGACCAATCTTGGCTACTACACGCCGATGCAGGAGGCCCGATACGTCGCCGAGGACGGCATGGCCCGCCTGCAGACGTTCTCGGACGCCGATGTCCCGGACAAGGCCGAGGACATGGCCGAGTTGGCCGCGTACGATGCCTACACGTACGTGTTCCTCGGCGAGGATTTCTGCGAGATGGCACTCGACGGAGGCAAGCTCATGCAGCCGAGCGACGTGCTGACCATCGCGGAAGACAAGTTCACGAAGGCGCTTGATCTGGCGCAGGCGGCGGGCGACACGGACCTCGAGAGTATGTCGCTCGTCGGGCGAGCACGCGTGCGTCTGGATCTTGGAGACCTGGCCGGCGCGGCGGCTGATGCCAAGCTGGTGCCGCAAGGGTACGTGCGCTACGCCGAGTATTCGGAGGCGAGACCGGTTCGCGAGAATCGGATCTACAACATGACCATTCGCAACAGCTTCCTGTCGGTCGGTCCCACGTATCGGAATCTGACCGTTGGGGGAGTCCCAGATCCCCGTGTCCCGGTGGTGAATACGGGCGAGATGGGCCAGGACAACGTCACGCCCCAGTGGACGCAGCAGAAGTATCTGCTTGCCACGTCGCCCATTCCCATTGCCTCGTGGAAAGAAGCACAGCTGATCCTGGCCGAGGCAGTGGGTGGACAGGACGCGCTGGACGCCGTGAACCGGGTCCGGGCTGCGGATGGGATTGCCCCGCTCGGTTCCAGCGAGTATACCGACAACACGGCGATGGTCCTCGAGGAGCGGCGACGGGAGCTGTTCAGCCAGGCCGAGCGGCTGAACGACATGCTGCGTCACAAGCTGCCGTTCCCCCAGGGCGTCAACCACAAGGGCCAGAGCTACGGCCCGACCACCTGCATCCCGTTGCCCCAGGCGGAGACGTTCAACAACCCGAACGCGCAGTAGTCGCCACGTGGCAACGCGAGCCTTACCGAGCGAGGAGAGACCATGAAGGTTCGTCGGTGCCCGGATGCCCGCGCGGCATCCGGATCGCGCCCGCGTGTGAGCAGACTGGTCGTCGCGGCCCTGGCCTGCGGCGCCCTGCTGCTGGCCGCGACCGTGCGGGGCGATGCGCAGGGGAGAAGCCCGGACACGGTGGTGGTGAAAGGTGGATGGCTCTTCGACGCCGTCAGCAACAATGTCCGCCGGAACACGGGCATCATCATCGTGAATGGGAAGCTCCACGAGGTGGATGCCAATCTGGCCGGTCGCGCCTTTCCGGGTGCGCAGGTGGTCACGCTCGACGACGACGAGTACATCCTGCCGGGCATCTTTGACATGCACGCGCACTACAACGTGAATCTGTTCCATCGCCAGCGGCGGGACGAGACCATCGTGCAGCCAGTGGTCTACCTGGCGAACGGCGTCACGTCCACCTTTCCCGCCGGCGAGTACAACCCCGATTCCATGCAGCTGCTGCGGGAGCGGATCGATCGGGGAGAGGAGCCGGGGCCGCGCATCTACAACTCGGGGCCGTACTTTGGCCGTGTCCGCAAGGGATGGGATCCGTCGAAGCTTCCGCCGGATTCGATCTACAAGGAGGTGGACTACTGGGTCTCGCGGGGGGTGAAGGGGTTCAAGGCCAAGGAGATCGGCCCCGTGCAGCTCAAGGCGCTCATCGAGCGGGCGCATCGGTACGGGCTCACGGTCACGGGGCATCTGGGCTCCGGGTACCGGGGGAGCGTGAACCCGGAGACCGCCATCGAGATGGGCATCGATCGGATCGAGCATTTCATGGGCGGCGGCACGATGCCGCCGACCCGATCGGCCTATGCGTCGCTGGTGAACCTGGATGTGAACTCACCGGCCTTCCACGCCATCATGCAGGTCTACCTCAAGCACCACATCTACTTCGATCCCACCCTCACGGCGTACGGCTACGCGGCCAACCACACAGGGGACGAAGCGTTCGTTCACTGGGTGGACGAAACGAAATTCTTCACCCCGTACGTGCAAGCGCAGTTGAAGAAGCGACCGCCACCGCGTGTCAACCAGCGGTTCGATCGGATCTATCACGTGAAGCCGAAGGCCGTCAAAGCCTTCTATGATGCGGGCGGTGGCGATCTCATCACGCTCGGCACGGACCACCCCAGCACCGGGGAATACCTGCCGGGCTTCTCGGCGCACCGCGAGATCTTTGCGCTCGCACGGGCGGGGATCCCACCCGCGGAGGTCCTCAAGATCGCCACGATCCACGGCGCACGCGCCATCGGCATGGGTGACCGTCTCGGCACCATCGAGACCGGCAAGCTCGCGGACATGTTCGTCATTCGCGGCAATCCCCTGAAGGACATCCGGAACACCCGCAAGGTGCAGCTGGTGATCAAGGGCGGGACGGTGTACAACTCCGCCAAGCTCCTCAAGTCCGTGGTGGGGCGCCTGGGGCCGACCGGGCCCAAGGACGCAGTCTACTGGTAGGGGCCGCGCTCCGTGCGCGGCCGTCCTTTCCTCGAGCCGGTGATGCCTGTTCGCGCGCCTCGCGCGGCGGCGGTGCCAGCTATGTGCTCGGGCGACGGTTCCTCGAGCTGGTGCTGCCTGCGCGCTTGGGTGCCCTCCTGCCGATCCGGGGTTGCGGCTGGTTATCGCCGCCGCTCCGGGCGGCGTCCGAGTCTATCTCATCGATGGTGCGTGTGCCGGGGATATTGTCCTTGCCCCATCGCGTCAGTGCGCGCAACACATCGCCCAGCGCCACGCCCTTGTCGGTGAGCACGTAGCGATAACGCGTGGGGTGCTCCTGATACGGGAAGCGCACGATGACGCCCGCCGCCGTGAGGCGCTTCAGGCGGTCGGCGAGGATGTTGGTGGGAATGTGCTCGGGGGAGTCGAGCAGCGCTCCGTAGGTACTCTTGCCGCGTCGCATGTCGCGAATGACGAGCAGCGACCATTTGTCGCCGACGAGGTCGAGCAGGTTGGCGATGGGGCAGGGGGAGCGTGGAAAAGCGGGGAGGTCTGTCCTGGAGGCGCGCATCGGCGGCGAAGGCGAAAGGGTAGTGACTTGCATCTGACAAGTAAATATGCTATCGTACCCAGCGACTTGCATAGTGCAAGTCACTAACGCAGGAGCTCGTCATGTCGTACGCCGCACTCGCACAGCCTCACCCCTCCCAGGCGCCCGTGAGAGCAGGCGGGCGAGGGATCATCGCCATCGTCCTCGCCGTCTGGCTCGCGCTCGTCTCCCTCCTCGGCGCCCAGCAGGCCTTCGTGGGCCCCGAGGGGGCACCGCCCATCCGGCTGGTGGTCGCGGCCGCCGGCCCCGTCATCATCTTCCTCGCCGCGGTGTGGCTCTCCCGCGGATTTCGTGAATTCCTCCTCCGCGCGGACCTCCGGCTGGTGGTCGGCGTGCAGGCGTGGCGATTCGCCGGGTTCGGCTTCCTGGCGCTCTACGCTCAGCACGTGCTGCCGGGCGCCTTCGCCTGGCCGGCCGGGGTCGGCGATATGTTCATCGGCCTCACGGCACCGCTCCTGATGCTCGCCCTCATCCGTAACCCCGGCGTGGTTGCGAGCAAAACGTTTGTCGCCTGGAACGTGTTCGGTATTCTGGATCTCGTCGTCGCGCTCGGCTCCGGCGCGCTCGGCGCCGCGCTCACCGCATCCGCGGCATCCGGCGTGGTGGCAACCATGACTCCGATGGCGCACCTGCCGCTCGTGCTCATTCCCACCTTTCTCGTGCCGGTGTTCGTCATGTTGCACGTGGCCGCGTTGCTGCAGAGCCGGCAGGCGCGCGCACTGGCTCGCGCCCGGTAGCACCGCTCTCCGGTTCTGGCTCCGGCATTGGGCGGTCGCGGCCGCCCATGCCGAGGCCGGTGCCGCGGCCAGGGAGAGCCGTGCTACTGCGTGAAGTGCGGGATCGCTGTTGGCCATGCCCTCAACACTTGATTGAACCAACTGTTGAGGGTATATTCGCCCCATGCCACCACGCGAGCTCGACCTCCTCCAGGGCACGCTCGATGTCCTGGTGCTCCGTGCCCTCTCCTGGGGCCGCATGCACGGCTACGCCGTCGCGCGCTTCATTCACAACGGCTCGGACGGCACGTTCCGCATTCTCGATGGCGCCCTCTACACGTCGCTCCACCGCATGGAAGAGCACGGATGGGTGGAGTCGGAGTGGGGGATCTCGGACAAGGGGAAGCGCGCGAAGTTCTACCGGCTCACGCCCGCGGGCCGCCGGGCGCTCAAGGCTGAGGGCGAGACGTGGACACAGTACGTTGCCGCCGTGGCCAAGGTGATGCGTGCTACGCCGCAGACGGTGGGGTAAGGGTTTCGCACGAAGCCCGTGGTTCGCCGAACCGGACATCGCATGAGGGAGACGAGCATGCCGCATGTTCCAGCCTGGCGCCGGTATCTGCGCTTCTGGCGTCCCGATGTCGACGCCGACGTGGATGATGAGCTGCGCTTCCACTTCGAGACGCGCATCGAGGAGCTGGTTGTGCGCGGCATGTCGCCCGACGTGGCACGCGCGCAGGCGCTGGAGGAGTTCGGCGACGTGTCGGCCACGCGCGAAGGGCTACGCGCCATCGACCGTCGCATGCTCCAGCACCGCTCGCGCACGCAATGGTGGGCCACGCTCGGGCAGGAGGTGCGCTTCACGGTGCGCCGGCTGCTGCGGCAGCCGGGCTTCACCATTCCCGCCATCCTCACGCTCGCCGTAGGACTCGGCGCCACGGTGGCCGCGTTCACCGTGCTGCACGCGGTGGTGCTGCGCGCGCTGCCGTATCCGGACGCCGGCCGGCTGGTGAAGCTGGATTCGCCGGAGCCGAAAGTGGGGCCGGACAGCTACGTGAACCTCCGGAAGGCGGAGCTGTTCTACTTTCGGCAGAATGCCCACACGCTGGATGCACTGGCGCTCTACGAGCTGGATGGCGCGACGATACGCTCGCGCAGGGGAGGCAACGGGGGAGCGGAGCTGGTGATCACGGCGGCTACGAGCGCGAACCTGTTGTCGCTACTCGGAGGCCGCGTGCTGCTCGGCCGGCCGATGACGGTGGCTGACAGTCGCGCCCGCGCATCCTCTGATGTCTGGCTCACGCACGACTTCTGGGCGCGATACTTCGGCGGAGACTCCGCCGTGGTGGGGCAGACCATGCTGGCGAACGGCACGCCGGTGACGATTGCCGGCGTATTCGCTGATGGAGTACCTCTTCCCGAAGAGGTATCTGGTGCTGCATCCGGCGTCGCCCTCTGGACGCCGCTCCACCTGGATCCCGCCGAGCCTCCGGGCCCGCATTTCGGCTACATCGCCATTGGCCGGCTGCGCCCGGGGGCGTCGCTCTCCGCATCGCAAGCCGAGTTGACGCGGTTGACGGCGCGGCTGCCGGAGATCGACAGGAACTACGCCGCGTACATCGTCGCCCACGACGGCCTCACCACGCGCGTGCGCACGCTGCACGCCGCCGTACTCGGCCACATCGGGCCGATTCTCTGGATGCTGTTCGGCGCGGTGCTCATCGTGCTGGTGATCGCCTGCGTGAACGTCACGAACCTCATGCTCGCGCGGCTCGAGACGCGCCGCCGCGAGATGGCGGTCCGCGCCGCGCTGGGCGCGAGCAGGTCGCACCTCGCTCGCTACTTCTTCGCGGAAACGATATTGATCACGCTCGTCTCCGGCGTGTGCGCGCTCGCCCTTGCGGGTGCCGCTGTCCGCGCGTTCATCGCGCTCGCGCCAGGCGGCATCCCGCGTCTGGGCTCCGTCCATCTGGGGTGGGCGGCGGTTGTGTTCACGATGCTCGTATCGCTCGTGGCGGGGCTCGCGTTCGGGCTCGTGCCGCTCGTCCGGCGGGATCCGCATGCGGCGTTGCTCGCCGAAGCTGGCCGCCGGTCGACCGCCTCGCGGCGGCAGCATGCCACGCGCGGCGCGCTGGTGATCACGCAGGTCGCGTTCTCGCTCGTGCTGCTCGCGGGTGCCGCGCTTCTCGCGCGCAGCTTCAGGCGGCTGAGCCAGGTGCAGCCCGGCTTCGAGCCGCGTGGCGTGTTGACATTCGACATCATCCTGCCCGAGGCAAACTACAAATCCGGAGCGGCAACCGCGGCGTTCTATCGACAGTTCTCGAGCCGGGTGGCGGCGCTCCCCGGCGTGCAGCATGTGGGGGCGACGACGAACATGCCGCTCGTGCGGGGCGGCTCGAGCTGCTCATCGGTCGTCCGATTGCTGGATCGGCCGCGCAGCGCTCCCGACGCGCAGCCGTGCGCGAAAGTGGCTGGGGTGACGCCGGGCTTCTTCCGGACCATGGGGATTCCCGTTCGAGGCAAGACGCCTACCTGGGATGACCTCCAGTCGAGCGCCACCGTAGCCGTGGTCAGCGAATCGTTCGCGAGGCGATACTGGCCCGGACAGAATGCGGTCGGGAAGATGATGCAGAGCTATGGCATTCCGCCCTACCGCGTGATCGGCGTCGTGGGCGATGTGCATGCCGAGGGGCTGAACGAACCGACGGCCCCGGCGCTCTATCTCCCCATCCTCCCGGTGTCGCCATCGATGGGCGGCCCGGCGCACGCGCTGACGTTCGCCGTGCGCGGTACGCCGGATGCGCCGGCGCAGTTGCTCCCCGCCATCCGCCGTACGCTCTCAGCAATGGACCCGCAGGTCGTGCTCGCGAATCCGCTCACCATGCGCGCGGCCGTCGCACGCTCCATGAGCCGCACGACGTTCACGCTCTTTCTGCTGGCGCTCGCCTCCGGCATCGCACTCCTCCTGAGTGCCATCGGCATCTACGGCGTGATCTCCTACCTGGTCGCGCGCCGGCGCAACGAGATCGGTATCCGCATGGCGCTCGGCGCGCGCACCGCGCAGGTGGGCAGACTCGTGGTGTGGCAGTCGGTGCGGCTCGCCGCGGTTGGTGTGGTACTCGGGCTGATCGGCGCCGTGCTCTCGACGCGCTTCCTGCGCTCGCTGCTCTTCGGCGTGAGCCCCACCGACCCGGCGACACTCGCCGCCGTCTCGCTCTTCCTGCTCCTGCTCGTGGCGCTGGCGAGCTATCTCCCCGCGCGGCGCGCCATGCGGATCGATCCGGTGGAGGCGCTGCGACACGAGTAGGGGCGCAACGCGGTGGTGCTGGCTAACAGTCGGATGGCGTGGCCGGGAGCGCCGCTCCTGCGCGAACGGCTTCGTCCCGCTCCGCGAGGATGCGCGCATACTGCTCGCGATCCACATTTCCGCCGGTCACGATGACGCCGACCGGGCGCCCGCGTACTACGTCGCGCTCCTGCAGCAGCGCGGCGACGCTGGTCGCGCCGGCCCCCTCGGCCACGGTATGTGCATCGCTGAACAGCGCGCGCATCGCGGCCTCCACGTCATCGTCGCTCACCTCCACCACATGGTCCGCGCCGCGCGCGATGATCTCAAACGCCTCAGGAACCGGCGTGCGGCACGCCACGCCATCGGCCACGCGCGTGGATGCCTCGTGCGACACGGGCCGGCCGGCGCGGAGCGAGAGGGCATACGCGGGCGCCTCGGCGGACACGACGCCCACCACTCTGGTGCGCAGCCCCAGTGCATCGCGCGCCGCGATCACGCCGCAGATGCCGGAGCCGAGTCCGATCGGTACGTACACCGTGTCGAGATCCGGTACGGCGCGAAAGAGCTCGAGGGCGTAGCTCGCCACGCCCCGCACGAGCAGCGGGTGGAACGCCGGCAGCCGGTGCCATCCGCGCTCGGCCGCGATCGTGTCCGCCGCCTCGACCGCCGCCTGGAAGTCATATCCCTGCTCGATCAGCTCCGCGCCGAGTGCCTGCATGGCGGCATTCTTCTCCACGCTGTTGCCATGCGGCACCACCACCGTCACGCGCAGTCCGCAGCGCCGCGCGGCAAAGGCCACGGACTGACCGTGATTCCCTCGCGTTGCCGTGACGATTCCCTCGACGTCCGGCTGCGTGCGGCGCAGGTGATCCATGTAGACGAGTCCGCCGCGCACCTTGAAGGCGCCGGTGGGTGCGTGGTTCTCGTGCTTCACCCAGACGGTAGCGCCGGCGCGCGCCGAGAGCAGCGGCCACTGGTATTGCGGCGTGGGCGGGATGACCGTGTGTACGAGCGCCGCGGCCGACTCCAGCTCCGCGAGGGTAGGAAGGGACGAGGTCATTGTCCGTCGAGCGACTCGCGCGCGGCGCGGATGACATCGGGCGCGTTGGTGATGATCCCCGCCACGCCGATGCCCCAGAGTCGCCGCGCGTCCTCCGGCTCATCCACCGTCCAGACGTGCGTGGGACAGCCGAGTTGCCGTGCCGCGGCTACGAAGCGGCGCGTGACGACGGGCACAGCGCCATAGCGCTCCGGCGCCGCGATGGCGCGATAACTCACCGCGGGCGCCGGCACCCGGAGCAGCGTGCGCGCCAGGAGCCGCGCGATGTCGGAGCGGGCCGCGCCGCACACCACGCGCGCCTCCCGAAGGCCTGCGAGTGCGCGCGCGTCGAAGGCCGCCACCACGCACCGCTCCTCGGCCTCATGCTCCACCACCGCGCGCCATACCGCCTCTCGCGCGTTCGGCGCCTTGACCTCGATCAGAAACGGGATGTTGGGAAAGGCCGAGAGCGCCTCGGCGAGCGTCGGGATGCGCGCATCACGCCCGCGCCAGGGAAAGGTGCGCCCGCTGTCGGGCGTATAGTGCGCGCCGGCATCCACCTCGCGCAGTTGCTCGAACGGGATCGCCGCCACCGCCCCGGTGGCGTTGGTCGTCCGGTCGAGCGTCGCGTCGTGGAGAATCACCGCCACGCCGTCCGCCGTCACGTGCACGTCGCACTCAATGGCGTCGGCGCCCTGCTCGATGGCCAGCGCGAAGGAGGGCAGCGTGTTCTCCGGCGCATAGCGCGCCGCGCCCCGGTGGCCGATCACCGGATGCGCGCCGAGGTCAAGAAGCGGGTTCATACAGGCGAGACGAAACGCACGCAGAAAGATAGATCGGGCCATCAGCGCGCGCCAACCAGGGATCTGGGACCAGGGACCAGGGATCAGTGATTGGGCGATCGGGTTGGCGGTGGCAGAGCGGCGCGGCGGGGCGCATGCCGCCGCTCAATCACCCACGATGCGCCGCAGGCGCTCGATGACCGCTTGGCGCACGTGCGCTGGTGAAAGCACCTCGGCATTGGGGCCGTATTGCAGCACGTGGCGCACGGCCCACCGCGCATCAGCCAGCGGGTGCTCCACGGTCACGGAGCCATCCGCATCGAGCGCGACGCCCTCCCGCTCGGCAATCCACCGTGCCACACGCGGCGAGTAGCGCACACGGAGCGACTCCGGCTCCTCGGCATGGAACACCTTGCCGTTGTCCATCACACTGTCCAGCGAGAAGGAGGATGGCACGGTGAAGGTGGCGCGGGTGAGCGCGGCGCTCTCGATCCGGTCCAGGCGGAAGATGCGAATGGCACCGCGATCATCGCAGTGCGCGGCCACGTACCAGGCGCCGCTCGCCGCGATGAGACCATACGGGCTGATCACACGCGTATGTGACTCCTGCGCGTCGGCGCTCCGATACGTGATGCGCACCTTCCGCTTCTCGCGCACGCCGGCGCGCAGCGTGGCCAGATGCATGGCGCCGCCGCGAGGGGCGAGCTCGGCGTAGCGCGGCATGCCATCGCGGAAGTCGTCGCCCGCCGGGTCGTGAGCGGCGCGGGCCTCCGTGGCGGGAAGGCGCGCAAGCACCTTCCGCAGCCTGGAGCGCGCCCGATCGATGGCCGCCTGTTCATCGGGCGGTCGCTCGGCACGCACCATCGCCAGGCCCAGCTCCAGCGCGCACAGCTCGGGGGCGGTGAGACGCATGGGGCGAAAGAAGTGATCCGTGCGCATAGTGACCGCGCCCGCTTCGATGTAGATGTTCAGCCCGGGCACGAAGCCACCAGGGTCGCCATAGCGCTCGGAGAGCGAGTGCAGGTCGCGGATGATGGTGTCGGGATCCGCGTGGGCCATCCTCGCGACGTCGGCGAGCGCGTGCGGCTCGCCGTCGGCGAGTTTGGGAATGAGCCGCAGAAGCCGGCGGAGCTGGAGGGCGGCGTCCTGGCTCATGCCGCGCCTCCGGCCGTGTGGTACTCAGCAAGCGTGTCGCGCGCCAGCGCCTGGAATCGCGCCACCATCGGCGGTGGTGCAACGGGCACGGCATCGCCTCCAAAGGAGAGCAGCCAGCGGGCGAAGGCGTCCGGGCGCCGCACGTGGAAGCGCCGCTGGCCGGGCACGCCACGCACCGCGTCGCCGAGCGTGGCGGCGGCCTGCACCGCGCCGGTCGTGCCGCGGAACTCCACCGTCACCTCGGCCGGCGCCTCGTCGCCCAGCTCCCACGCCTCGCGCGAGCGCGCGTGTTCCTCCAGATGGAAGTCGAGCGGGATTGCATAGTCCGGCGATGGCGTCGCGGTCCGGCTCACCGCGAGCTTGCTCATGCGGCTCAGGCGAAAGTGTCGCAGCTCGCCGCGCGCACGGTCGCGCGCCACGAGATACCAGTGTGAGCCCAGGAAGGCGAGGCCGTACGGTTCCACCTCCCGGCGTGTGGTGGCGTCAGTGCTCATCGCGTGGTAGTCGAACCGCACGACCTTACGACCGAGCAGCGCACGGCCGAGGAGCGTGAAGCGGCGCGCGTCGATTCGTTCGGCGACGATGCGCTCGTCGTCGCCATCGCGCGCCGCGTCGAGGGGAAGCTCGAACGCGAGCTTGCGCATGGCGGAGTCGGCATCGGCGGTCAGGAGCGGATCGCCCAGTGCGCGCACGCGTGCGAGCGCGTCGGCGATCGCCGCCAGCTCATCGGGCTCGAACGTGAGCCGCGCCGCCGCACGATAGCCGGCCGCATCGGCCGTCCGGCCGTGATGCGCGCCTGCGCCGCTCGCCGCCACCGCGAGAACGGGAAGATAGAAATCGTGCGAGCGCAACTGGTAGCCGGACGCGGCGCCGTCGCTGGATACTGTCGTCTGAATAGGAACGCCGAACGCGCGGAGCTCGTCCTTGTCGCGCTCGAACATCCGGAGCAGCGTCGAGTCATCGGCGGGGCGGGAGAGGTAGGCGGGCACGTCCTTGCGCAGCTCGGCAAAGGTCGCAGGAAAGCGGCGCGCGAGGAGCGCGGCCAGGAGGTCCACCCAGCGCTGGAGCTTGGAGGGGCCGGGCGTGCCATCGCGGGAAGCGGAGGTGCGTCGTGACGAGCGGGTGGTCATGACGGGCGGATACGAAAGTGACTCGGTCGGCGTACCGAGCGGCCGGCGCCGGTGCGCAGTGCGCGGCATATGCGCTCTCCGGCTCCGACGCGCAAGATGGAGTGGCGGTCTGACAGAGACCCGATGCGTGGCGCTGTCGTGCGGGACGATAGCCGATTCAAGCCGGATCGGCCAGATGGGCTTGTGCTTGGTGGAGAAGTTCGGGCGCGAGGTGCTGGATGACGTCCTGGCAGGACGGCGCCATCATGAACGAGCTGCGCGACCCGACCGAGGCGCTGGAGCGACTGGAGCGGCCATCGTCTTCAACACCCACCCGTTAGGATCCACGCGCACCGCACTCGGCGCACCGGGCGTATGCAGGCGGACGGTCTGCGCGCGGGCCGTATCGTGCACCACTAGCGTCGTGTCGCCGCTCGAGAAGCTGACGCGCACGTCGAGCGGCATGCGAAACACCGGTCCCGATTGCGTCTGCGTGATCGTGATGACCACGTCGGAGTCCGCGCCCGCAGCGATCCGCGGCGCCCGCCAGCTCACAGCGTAGGTCGGCCGCCCGCCCCGGTACACCCATTCGTCGAAGAACCAGCCGAGTGGGGCGCCGTGGGCGGCTTCGCAGGCACGGCGGAAGTCGTCCGTCGTCACCGGGCCGTCGGCGTGATCGCGCACCCAGGCGCGCAGCGTGTTGAAGAAGGCGCTGTCGCCCATCACATGCCGCAGCATGTGCAGCACCCACGCGCCTTTGTTGAACGTCGTATGCGTGAACATGCGCGCCATGTCCATGGAGTCGGCCACGAACACCGTGCCGGTGAAGTCGTGCGTATCGAGCGCGCGCATGGCGGCCGCGTACGCCGTGGGCCCGCCTGTGCGCTCGCGCCAGAGCGCCCACGCGTACGTGGCGAATCCTTCGTTCAGCCAGATGTGCGACCAGTTGCGCACGGTCACCCGGTCGCCGAACCATTGGTGCGCCACCTCGTGCGCGAGTGTGCGGTCGCTCGAGCGGTCGCCGGTGATCCACGCGGCGCCCAGGCTGGTGATCGTCTGATGCTCCCGATAGCCGCGGATCTGGAACTCCGCCAGGCCGTACTTCTCATGCACGTAGGGGTACGCGCCAAAGAGGGAGACGTACGTGCGCAGGATGTCCGGCACGGGCGCGAAGGTCGCGCGCGCCTTCGCTTCGTCCTCCGGGAAGACGTAGAAGACGATCGGCATGGTGTCGCCGGCGGCAGTGACGTACGCGCTGTCGAAGTGCACGAAGTTCGTGGCCACCACGGAGATCACATCGGAGTAGATGGGAGCGCCGACGTGCCACCGATACGTGATGGTGGTGTCCGCGTTGTGGCGCGTGGACGTGAGTCGTCCGTTCGAGACCGCGACCATGGGAGCGGGCACGGTGAACGAGAGCGTGGCGGAGTCGGCCTTGTCGGCCGGCGTGTCGTGGGCGGGCCACCACTGGCGCGCGCTGTAGGGGAGTCCGTAGCTCGCGATGATGGGCGCCCCCGCGTGCGATCCGAACTGGAAGGCGTTGTCGGGGCCCATGTCTCCGCCAGGCGTGCCGTGGTAGAAGATGCGGGCATCAAGCGGCGCGCCAGGCGGCACGTGTGTGGGGAAGGGGATGCGCAGAGCGCTCCCCACGTGCGATGGATGCGTGCGACGTCCGCTCATGCGCGCGGAATCGACGTGCATTTCGGGCGCGAGCTGCAGCACGAGGGCATCGATGTGCCGGGTGGCACGGGCGACCACGCGGACGCTGCCGGAGAGCGAGCGCTCCGCCGGGTGGAGCGCGAGGTCGAGATCGTAGTAGGTGACATCGATGGACGCGTCTGGCGCGGCCGGCGTTGTACGAGTGGGCGGCACAACGCGGGCGCCGTCGGCCGATGGGGCGGGGAAGGAGACGGCCTCGGCGCGCGTATGCGTGGCACGCCATCCGATGACGACCAACTCGCCCAGGGACGCGAGCGCAAGGATGGTCACGCTTCGCGACCAGCGCGCCGTCACGCGCATGCGTGGGGATCCATGACATCCATATTCTGCAGCCTAGCGACGCCCGCTCCGGAGTGGGAGTGGCCTGAACGCCACGCAGCGTTAATATTGGGTCATGGTCACCTTTCCGTCGCGCCCGTCCGCCGGCAGCGGCTCAGCGAGCAGCGCGTCTCCGCACCCCCGGCCGCATCGGGTCGCGGTGCTCGCGCTCGAAACGGTGATCCCGTTCGACCTCGGTATTCCCACGCAGATCTTCGCCTGCGGCCCGCCGGCGCTCGCGCGCGCGCCGTACACCGTGCGGGTGTGCGCACCAGCGGCTGGCCGGCTTCGCGCCGCGCAGGGAGTCGTGCTCGATGTGCGATATGGGCTCCGCATACTCGCGGCGGCGGAAACGATCGTGGTGCCCGGCATCGACACGCTCGATCAGAACATTCCGCCCGCCGTCTGCGCAGCGCTGCGCCGGGCGCACGCGCGCGGTGCACGCATCGTCTCCATCTGCACCGGTGCCTTCGTGCTGGCCGCGGCAGGACTGCTGGATGGCCGCCCCGCCACCACGCACTGGCGCTACGCCGGCATGCTGGCCGCCCGCTATCCCGCCGTGCGACTCGATCCACGCGTGCTGTACGTGGACGATGGAGAGATTCTGACGTCGGCCGGGCTGGCCGCCGGCATCGACCTCTGCCTGCACCTCGTGCGGCGGGATCTCGGCGCGGAGGCCGCGAACGCGGTGGCGCGGCAGATGGTCGTCGCCCCGCACCGGAGCGGCGGGCAGGCGCAGTTCGTGGACGTGCCGGTGCCGGAGGACGCGGGCAGCCTGGAGCCCACTCGCAGCTGGGCGCTCGAGCGACTGGGCGACCCGCTGACGATCGAGCGGCTTGCCGAGCACGCGCGGATGAGCCGGCGCACCTTCACGCGCCGCTTCCGCGGCGAAACGGGCGTGTCTCCCCTCAATTGGGTGGTGCACCATCGAGTGCTGCTGGCCCGGCGGCTCCTGGAGACGACCGATGCGCCGGTGGAACGCGTGGCAGCGCGCGCCGGCTTCGGCACCGCGCTCTCGTTGCGACTGCACTTCCGGCGCGAGGTGGGAACGAGCCCGCTCGCCTACCGGCGCACCTTTCGCGCGGCGCGCGCCGGATAGGCCCCGTTCGTGCCGCGCCCGGCCGCCCGCGCGGGTGCGGGAGTCGACAACGCGCACCGGGCGCGCTATCCTATACGCCCGCCTGTAGCTCCGGCATCCCCCGCACCACAATCCCATACCCGCCTGCATGGAGGGCGAGATGAGCGGCGTACGAGTCCTGGTTGGCACGCGCAAGGGCGCGTTCATTCTCACGGCTGACGGCAAGCGCGACAAGTGGGACGTTTCCGGCCCCCACTTCCCGGGGTGGGAGATCTACCACCTGAAAGGATCGCCCGCCGACCCGGACCGCCTGTACGCCTCGCAGAACCGGGGCTGGTTCGGGCAGCTCACGCAGCGCTCCTGCGACGGCGGCCGCACGTGGGAGGCGGTGGGGAATGAGTTCACCTACGACGGCGTGCCCGGCACGCATCAGTGGTACGACGGCACGCCGCACCCGTGGGAGTTCAAGCGCGTGTGGCACTTCGAGCCCTCGCTCACCGACCCGGATACCGTCTACGCGGGCGTCGAGGACGCCGCGCTCTTCCGCTCGAGCGACGCCGGACAGACCTGGCAGGAGCTCTCGGGGCTCCGCTGCCATGACACCGGCTCGAGCTGGGCACCCGGCGCGGGCGGGATGTGCCTGCACACCATCCTCATCGACCCCACCGATCCCCAGCGGATGTTCATCGCCATCTCGTCGGCCGGTGCCTTCCGGACCACGGATGGCGGCACCACGTGGAAGCCGATCAACCGCGGGCTGCACTCCGAGTACATCCCCGACCCCGCAGCCGAGGTGGGGCACTGCGTGCACCGTCTGGCCATGCACCCTTCGCGTCCCAACACCCTGTTCATGCAGAAGCACTGGGACGTGATGCGCACTGACGACGGCGGCGACTCCTGGCACGAGGTGAGCGGCAATCTCCCCACCGACTTCGGCTTCGTGATCGACGTGCACGCGCACGAGCCGGAGACCATCTACGTGGTGCCGATCAAGAGCGACTCGGAGCACTACGTGCACGAGGGGAAGCTGCGCGTCTACCGCAGCCGCACGGGCGGGAACGAATGGGAGCCGCTCACGAAGGGGCTGCCGCAGCGCGACTGTTACGTGAACGTGCTGCGGGATGCGATGGCCGTGGACACGTTGGATGACTGCGGCGTCTACTTCGGCACGACGGGCGGGCAGGTGTACGTGTCGCCCGACGCCGGCGACAGCTGGATGCCGATCGTGCGCGATCTGCCGAGTGTGTTGTCGGTGGAAGTGCAGACGCTGGCATGATCCGCGTGGTGCTGCCAGCCGCGCTCTCCGAGGTGGCGCGGATCGATCGTGAGGTGACGCTGGATGTGGCCGCGCCCGTGTCGCAGCGCGCGGTGCTGGACGCGCTCGAAGCGCGCTACCCGGTGCTGCGCGGCACGCTGCGCGATCATGTGACGCAGCGCCGCCGCCCCTTCGTGCGCTTCTTCGCGTGCGAGGAAGATCTGTCGCACGAATCGCCTGACGCACCGCTCCCCGAGGCGGTGGCCGCGGGCGCGGAGCCGTTGCTGGTGGTGGGAGCGACGGCGGGGGGGTAGAGCGCGCGAGCGAGGGGGCGGTGCGGGAATGGGGCAGGGAGATGGAGGCCGAACACGGAGCACGCACCATCTCCCGGCCATCCTGCCGCCACACGATTTCCGTTCAGCCCGACTGGCCCCGCGGCAGTCTCATCTCCATCTTGAGCGCTGCTGCTGGTACCCCCTGTGCGTGTCAGTGCCTGCCCGCCACGAATGACCCAGAGTCACGTCGAGCACATCTCCGCCCTTCTCGCGGACCGCTATCGCCTCGAGCGTGAGCTCGGGGCGGGCGGGATGGCCACGGTCTATTTGGCTGAAGACCTCAAGCACCATCGCCAGGTGGCGATCAAGGTGCTGCGCGCGGAGCTCTCGGCGGTACTTGGCCCCGAGCGATTTCTCAAGGAGATCGAGCTCACTGCCAGCCTGCAGCACCCGCACATCCTCCCGCTCTTCGACTCGGGCTCGGCCGAGGGGCTGCTCTACTACGTGATGCCCTTCGTCGACGGTGAGACGCTGCGCGCCCGGCTCGAGCGCGAGAAACAACTGCCGATCGCCGAGGCCGTCCGGATCGCCGGCGAAGTGGCGGACGCACTGCACTACGCGCACGAGCGGGGGGTCATACACCGCGATATCAAGCCGGAAAACGTGCTCCTGCAGAACGGCCATGCGCTGGTGGCGGACTTCGGTATCGCGCTCGCCGTGGAGCAGGCCGGTGGGCAGCGCATGACGCAGACGGGGCTTTCACTCGGCACGCCACAGTACATGAGTCCCGAACAGGCGATGGGCGAGCGGGCCGTCGATGCGCGCAGCGATATCTACTCACTGGGCGCGGTCACCTACGAGATGCTGGCCGGCGAGCCGCCCTTCACCGGCCCCACGGCGCAGGCGATCGTGGCGCAGGTGATCACGGAAGACCCGCCCGGCCTCACCGCGCGACGCCGGAGTGTCCCGCCGCACGTGGACGATGCCGTGCGCACCGCGCTCCAGAAGCTGCCGGCCGACCGCTTCGGTACCGCGACGGAGTTCGCCAGTGCGCTGACGACTCCGTCCTTCCGATCCCGCACCGCCGGGACCGGCCGTCCACGCGGTTGGCGGCGGCACCGGGCGACGGTCGCCACAGGTGCGGTCGCCGTGATCGCCCTGGTCGCGGCGGTGTGGGGCTGGGCGCGGGCGGCCGGCGGCGTGGACCGTACCGGTCCGCTGGCGGCGGCCGGCGTCCGCCCCTGGCTCGCGACGCTGGCGTTCCCCGACAGCGCGCCGCCTGTGGGCACGTTCGCGCTCTCGCCGGACGGGTCGAGGCTGGTCTACGTGGCGCGCGGGCCTCACGGCACCCAGCTCTGGGTGCGCGATGCCGATGCGCTGGATCCCCATCCGCTGCCCGGCACCGATAGCGCCAGCCACCCGGCTGTCTCGCCGGACGGCAGCGAGGTCGCCTTCCTCGCCGGCCGTTCGCTGCGCGTCGTGTCGCCCGCCGGCGGACCGGTGACCACCGTCACCGACACGCTTCCGACCTTCTCGCTGATCGGGTGGAGCGATAACGGCCACCTGTTCGTCAGCTCCCGCTCCGGCCTCATGCGCGTGCCGTTACACGGAGGACCGTGGGAACAGGTTACCACCTACGACACGCCGGCCGGCGAGGTGTTTCACACAGGCGCGAGCGCGCTGCCCGGGGGAGAGGCGATCCTGTTCGTCGTGGTTCCACGCAACTATGGAGACAACGCGGGCTTCCGCATCGCCGTGTCGGACCCCGCCACGGGGCGCCATCGGGCGCTGCTCCCCGGCTTCTGGGCCCGCTACGTCGACCCGGGCTACCTTCTCGTCGTGCGGCCGGACAGCGCGCTCGTGGCCGTGCCGTTCGATGCGGAGCGCCGGCGCCTCACCGGCGCTCCGGTGCCGCTGGCCGCGGGAGTGACGGTCGATGAGGACGCGTTCCCGCGGATCGCCGTCGCGCGGACCGGACAACTCGTATACGCCACGGGCGGCACGGGCAGCGCGCGGCTGAGCTTCGCCCGCGTGCGCCGCGACGGGGGAGTGTCGACGCCCCTCGACTCTACCTGGGCGGGGTACGTGCAAGGCGTCGCAGCCTCCCCCGACGGCACGCGAACAGCGGCCGCGGTCGAGCTCGGGACCTGGGACATCCAGGTGCGAGACCTGCGCACCGGCGCCACAAGCCGGATCGCCATACCCGCGGAGGTGACCTCCGTCCCGGCTTTCAGCGCCGACGGCCGCACCATTTTCTTCGCCGCGAACAACGCGGAAGTGGGTGACATCTACCAGGCAGCGGTGGGAAGCGCCTCGCCCCCGCGCCGGCTCGTGCGCGACACGGTGCTGAACGTCAACAGCCCAGCGCCTTCGCCCGACGGCCGCACGCTCTACTACGTGAGATTCCGGGGCGGGCGGAGCGACATCTACGCGCATGCGCTCGACAAGCCCGCCTCCGCCGACCGCGCTGTGATCGCGACTGCAGCGCGGGAAAGCTCACCGAGTCCCTCGCCCGACGGGCGCTGGCTAGCCTACGTGTCCGACGAGTCGGGCCGAAGGGAAGTCTATATCAAGTCCACAAACCCGTTGCGCTCCGAGCGGTGGCAGGTTTCAACAGATGGGGGGACGGAGCCGCGCTGGTCGAAGGACGGCCGGGAGCTGTTCTACGTCGGCCGAGACAGCCTGATGACCGCCGATGTGACGAGCGGGGACGAGCTCGCCGTCCGGTCGAGACACGCCCTCTTCTCCCTGGCACGCTTCAACACACGAGGCCGCGGATACGACGTGCTCCCCGATGGCTTCCTCATGCTCGAGAGGCGCGACACCGGGCCAGCCCCGCTGCGGCTCGTCTTCATCGATCGGTGGCAAGCGCTCCTCGGGGCGGGGCAGGCCCACCCGTGATGCCTCTCTACGCCGTCGCGCTCGCGTCGGCCCTCGCGCACCGCTATCGCCTGGAGCGCGAGCTGGGCGTGGGAGGGATGGCGACCGTCTACCTGGCCGAGGATCTCAAGCACCATCGCCAGGTTGCCATCAAGGTCTTGAAGCCCAACCTCGCGGCCGTGCTCGGCGCCGAGCGCTTTCTCCGCGAAATCCAGCTCACCGCCGGCCTGCAACATCCGCACATCCTTCCGCTGTTCGATTCGGGCCAGGCCGGCGACATGCTCTACTACGTGATGCCGTACGTCGACGGTGAGTCGCTGCGCGACAAACTGGCGCGGGACGGCGCGCTCCCGATCGGCGAGGCCGTTCAGCTGCTGCGGGAGGTCGCGGACGCACTGGCCAAGGCACACCAGAGCGGCATCGTTCACCGCGACATCAAGCCCGGGAACATCCTCGTGAGCGATGGCCATGCGGTCGTCATGGACTTCGGCATCGCGCACGCTGCCAGCGGTGCCGCCGTCGCGGGCGCAACCGACGCCACGCTCACCGGGCTCGGCATGTCGCTCGGCACGCCGGCGTACATGGCGCCGGAACAGGCGGCCGCGGATCCTCGCGTGGATGCGCGCGCCGACATCTACGCATTCGGGGTCGTCGCGTACGAGGTGTTGAGCGGGCAGCCGCCGTTCACCGCCGGCAGCGCGCAGCAACTGATCGCCGCCCAGATGACCACGTCACCCGAACCGATCGCGCGCGTGCGTCCCGCAGTGCCCACCGCGCTCGCGGCGCTCGTGATGCGCTGTCTCGCCAAGCAGCCCGCGGATCGCCCGCAATCGATGGCGGAAGTGATCGCCGCCATGGATGGTCTGTCGCGGGACGATGCTGGGCGCCGTCCGCGGCGCCGCCTGGGGGCCGGGATCCTGGCGCTCGCGGGACTCGTGGCCGTGCTGTTGCTCGTCTGGCGCTTGCTCCCCACGGGGCGCACCGCCGATGGTGCGGCAGCGTGGCCAACCGTGGCTCCGCCACACATCGCGGTGTTGCCTTTCGAGTCGCTGGGCGGTGACAGCGCCAACGCCTATCTCGCCGACGGCATCGCGACCGACCTCACCGCGGCGCTCGCGCGGATTCCGGGGCTCGCGGTCGTGCCGCGTTCCTCGGCGTTCGCGCTCCGCGGCCGAACGGCACGCGATGCAGCGAAGCTGCTCGGCGTGTCGGGCATTGTCGAAGGCACCATCGGACGAGCGAACGGACGACTCCGGGTCACGGTCGCGCTGGACGATCCGGCGCATGAAGCCGTCCTCTGGTCGGCGAGCTACGACCAGGATGAGTCCAGCATCTTCTCGCTGCACGACTCGATCGCGACCGGGATCGCGAGTGCGCTCGACGTCACGCTGTCCCCCGCAATCGCGAAACGGCTCGCCACACCGGGCACGCGCAGCGTGGCGGCCCACGACCTGGTGCTGCGCTCGACCTACATCGCGGAACGCGCCCACAACGAGGCCGCCGTGCGTCAAGCCATTGCGCTGGCCAACCAGGCAATCGGCGTCGATTCCACCTACGCCGCTGCATGGATCGCGCTGGCGACTGCGTGGTACCGTATGGCCGATGGCTACGTGGCGCCGCACGAGGCGTTGCCGCATATGCTGCCGGCCGCGCGGCGTGCGGCGGAGCTCGATCCGCAATCGGCCGAGTCGTACGGTCTCATCGGCGCGTTTCTCAGCTCGTATCAGCACCAATGGGCCGATGCCAGGCGAGAATTCCGGATCTCGTTGTCCCGCGACTCGACGAACGGACAAGCGAACATCGGCTATGCCTGGCAGCTCTGGGGGTTCGGACACCGCGACTCGGCTCTCGCGTACGTCGCTCGTGCCGTGCGATTCAGTCCGCTCTCTCCCGACGCCTTGATGCCGGCCGTGCAGATCAGTCTCGGCGTCGGCCGATTGGATGACGCCGAAGCGTATTGCCGGCGCTTGCGGGAGCTGGACGCCGGGTCGCGCTGCCACGCCGAAATTCTTCTGGCGCGCGGGGAGTACCGTGATGCCGTGCATGAAATGCGCGCGCTCGCGCACGCGTCTCCCACGAACACGCGCGATCGGATGGTGCTCGCCCGCGCGCTCGCACTCGTGGGTGACACCGCCGCGGCGAAGCATGAGCTGGATACGCTGGTCGCCTACGCGCGGACGCACTATGTGGACGAGTATCGGATGGCGGCCGCCTTTCTCGCGCTGGGCGAACGTTCTGAGGCGCTGGACTGGCTCGAGCGCGGCCTCGACTCCGATGCCGTATGGATGTGTGACCTCGACGTGGACCCCAGATTCCGGTCACTCCATGGCGACCCCCGTTTCGAGTCGCTGGTCCAGCGGTTGGGGCTCAGGCCAGGCGCATCCGCGTCCCGGTCCGGGGCTTAACGGGTCCGAGTCCACGACCCGTTCGACCACCGCGCCGACGGTGGTGGACGGCGCGCGCGCACGGCGGTAATCTCTCCGCACCGCGATGCTCGCGCTGCACTCGTCGCGTTCGTCAGTTCCTCCTCGAAAGTCAAACCCCGCTCGCCATGCGATCTTTCCGTCGTCACGTCGTCGCCATCGCCGCCGCGGCGCTGAGTGCCGCGCTCCCGCTTCCCGCCGCCGCCCAGCGCGGCCTGCCCAAGATGCCGGCGCACGGCCAACCGCTTCCGATCCCCGGCCGCTCGATGGTCATCACGCGCTACGGCATCGTGGCGGCGAGCCAGCCGCTCGCGGCCACCGCCGGCGTGCACATGTTGGAGATGGGCGGCAACGCGGTGGATGCCGCCATTGCCGCCAACGCCGCCAACGGGCTCATGGAACCGGCGATGAACGGCGTCGGCGGCGATCTGTTCGCGATCGTCTATATCGCCAAGACGGGGAAGATCTACGGGCTCAACTCGAGCGGATGGTCGGCGACCGGGATGACGCCGCAGCTGATGGCGTCCAAGGGGCTCAAGCGTATTCCGCTGCGCGGCATCTGGGGCGTGACGGTGCCCGGCGCGGTGGCGGGGTGGCAGGCGCTGCACGATCGGTTCGGCAAGTTGCCCCTCTCCACGCTGCTCGCGCCCGCCATCCAGTACGCCAAGGAGGGTTTCCCGGTCACGGAGGTGATCGCCGACACGTGGGCCGAGTACCTGCGCACTCTCGAGGCCAGGCCGAACGCCGCGAAGACGTATCTCATCGATGGCCATACGCCGCGTGAAGGGGAGATCTTCAAGAATCCCGACCTGGCACGCACGCTCACCCGCATTGCGCAGCAGGGGCGCAAGGGCTTCTACACGGGTCCGACGGCACAAGCCATCCTTGCCACGGAGCACCAGCTCGGCGGCACGATGACCGCCTCCGACCTCGCCGACTTCCGCCCGCAATGGGTGACGCCGCTCCACATCAACTACCGCGGCTGGACGGTCTACGAGCTGCCGCCCAACAGCCAGGGGATCGGCGCGCTGATGATGCTGCAGATCATGTCGCACTTTCCGATTGGCGAGTACGGATTTCACGCGGCGCAATCGCTGCACGTCATGATGGAGGCCAAGCAGCTTGCCTACTCCGACGTGCTGCAGTACGTGGGCGACCCACGTCTGGCGAACGTTCCCGTGGCGCAGATGCTCGACTCGGCGCACGAGGCGGCGCGTGCGGCGATGATCGACTCCACGCGCGCCATCTGCAGCGAGCCGCCGTCCAGGTTCTCATCGATCACCAGCAAGAAGGGCGGCGACACGATCTACCTCACCGCCATCGACGCCGAGGGCAATATCGTCTCGCTCATCCAGAGCAACTATGAGGAGTTCGGTTCCGGCATCGTCCCCGCAGGGATGGGGTTCGTGCTGCAGGACCGCGGAGCGCTGTTCACGCTGAAGCCGGATATGGCCAACACGCTTGCACCGCACAAGCGACCACTCCACACGCTGATCCCGGGCTTCATGCAGAAGGACAGCCTCCGCATCGGCTTCGGCATCATGGGTGGGTGGAACCAGGCGCAGGCGCACGCCCAGTTCGTGTCCCATATCGCCGACTTCGGCATGAGCATCCAGCAGGCGCTCGAGGCGGGGCGGTTCACCAAGCCCGGCTTCTCGGGGTGCAACTTCGACATCGAGTCGCGCATCCCGAAGGCAGTGCGCGATTCGCTCTCGGCCATGGGGTACGACCTCAAGCTCTATGGTCCGCGCACCGGCCACTTCGGGTGGGGACAGGCGGTGATGGGGACCGCCGGCGGCATTCACTACGGCGCCAGCGATCCGCGGCACGATGGCGCGGCGATTCCGCAGCGGCTTCCGAAACGGAAGTGAGTTGTGAGCTGTGAGTTATGAGGTGTGGGTTGCGGGGTGGGCGAGGATGGCCGATGGCGCGTGCGTCATCGTCTGCACGTACTCCACGCCCACCGCGCACCACTTTCCGCGCTGATAGCCGCACTCCACGCACTTGAGCCCCGGGTGGGTGGCATAGTCGCCGCGCCCGATGCGCTCGGCGGCGCGCCGTGCGCGCGCGAGCTCGGTGCGCAGTACATCCTCTGCCACCGGGATCTGCTCCACTCGGCGCGGCTGCAGGAATACCAGTCGCCCGCTGGCTACGCGCTCGAAGCCCGGCACCAGGCGCAGTGCCGCCGCGTAGAGCTGCACCTGCGGCGTGTACTGCATCACCAGAAGCTGGTAGCGCCGGTCGTCCTTCACCGCGTTCGACTTCCAGTCCACGATGTGCCAGGCGCCGTCGGCATCGCGGAAGAGAAGATCGATGATGCCGCGCAGGATCGGCTGCGATGCGACGGCGCCGTCGTCCGCTGTGCCGGCATCATCGGCGAGCGGCACAAAGAACGGAATCTCGCGCCGCACGTCCGTTGAGCGGCGAATCTCGAGTGCCACTTCCGAGCTGAGTGTCGCTTCGATCAGGCGGCGGGCATTTTGCGCGTCCTCCTCCTCCAGCGCGTTCTCCGAGACGAGACGAGATACGAGGCGGTCGGCTTCGGCCGCCGGAACCGCCGCGAAGTTCGCGTCCGCCAGCGCCCGGTGCAACGCGTCGCCGAACGATGCGCCCGACGCGTGAACGCCGAGTGGTCGCGCGGGATACTCGGGCACCCCCAACTCCGAGTAGCGGTACACCAGCTCGCACCGCAGGTAGCCGGCGAGCCGCGTGACGGAGAGTTGCTCGGCGGCGCGTTGGTCGACGATCCGCGGGGTGAGGCGCGCGAGAGCACGCGCCGTCGTAGCATCGTCCGGCTGCTGGTCCCCGAGCGGCAGGCCATCGCGCAGCTGGCGAGCATACAGCTCCGAGAGCGAGCGCGTGCGCGCGATGCGCTGAGGGTGCGGGTCGGTGGCGGCATCCACACACGTTACCTGCACGGTGGCGCGGTCCCATTTAACAGTGCCCGGGCGCACGCCCTGCTTCGGGTCCAGTCCCAGATGCGCGCACAGCCAGGGGAGCGGTGCGTGCATCGCGCCCGCGGTCGGGCTCCACGATTTCGCCCGCGGCGTGCCGGCTTGCTCCGCCACGCCGGACATGATCAGCAGCTCGCGGGCGCGCGTGGTGCCCACGTAGAAGAGCCGTTGGGCCTCCGCCGCCGACTCGGTGTCCGCGTGCTCCCGGATCTCCGTCGTCCCGAGCGAGTGCGTCCAGATCTTCTTTCCCCTCTTGTCACGGCCAGCGACCACCGATAGGAGCACCGTGCCGTCATGCGAGACGGTCGAGTGTTCCATCTTCTCCCAATAGTCGCGCGCGAGATCCGCCAGGAATACGACTGGCCATTCGAGGCCCTTGGCGCGGTGCACGGTGCACAGCGTCACCACCTGGTCGCCGGGCTCCGCCAGCGGGGCATCGGCGGAATCGGAGAGGTGCGCCGCGGCGCGCGCGGCGTACTCCAGAAACTCGCGCAGCGACATCGCATCGTGGGCGCGGGCGAGTGCGTCCAGTCTGGCGACGTTCGCGGCGCGCTCGCGCGCGTGGTCACCGGCCACGACGCGCGCCAGGTAGTCGGTGCGCTCGACCAGGCGATGCAACAGCTCCGACGGCGGGAGCGCATCGCGCAGCTCGCGCAACTCGAGCACAGTGCGCATGAACTCATCCACCTTCTCGCGCGCGGCGGGCTCGAGCGGGGCGCGGTGGATGGCATCCCAGAAGGAGAGCGGCGCTCGGTCGCGACGCGACCGGCCGGCACGGCGTGACGCATTCGCGCCGGCTGCCGAGTCATCATGCGCTCGGCGCGCATCCCTCGCCTGGCGGAGCGCGAGGAGCGTGTCGTCATCCACCGCGCACAGCGGCGAGCGGAGCGCGGCCAGCAGCGCCGAGTCATCGCGCGGATTGGCCAGCAGGCGCAGTCCGTTCAGCAGGTCGCGCACCTCGAGCCCATCAAAGAAGCCCGATCCGCCCACCACCGCCAGCGGGATGCCCGCGTCGCGGAGCACGCGCCGGATGGCGGGAAACGCGCTCCTGGTTCGCACCAGGATGGCGGCATCGCTCCAGCCGAAGTCGCGCCAGAACTTCGCATGCGTGTCGGGGTCCTCATCGCAGATCTGGTAGCGTTCCCGCTCCAGCCGCTGCAGACGCTCGGCGATCCACCGTGCTTCGCGTTCGCGCGCCACGTCGATGCTCTCCCACTGCCGCTTCGCCGCGGCGCCGCGCTCTTCGTGGTCATCCTCATCATCGCGCTCATCCCCACCGCCGCTTCCACCCTCACCGGCGCGTTCGCGCTGGTCCACCACGCACAGCTCCACGCGGGGCGCCGTGCCGCCCGGCAGGTAGTCGTACGCCGGCGCGAGCTCCTTGAAGCGCATGGCCGGCACAGCATCCCAGAAGGCGTGACCCGCGGCGTTCACCATCTGCAACAGCTCAGCGCGCGAGCGGAAATTCTCGGTCAGGTCGGTGACGTGCGTGCCGGCTTTCTTCGTGAGCTTGAGGAACTGCTCCGGCTCGGCGTTCCGGAATCCGTAGATGGCCTGCTTGGCATCGCCCACCACGAACCACGCATTGTTCCCCGTCCAGAGCAATTGCAGCAGTGTGTATTGCAGCCGGTTGGTATCCTGCGCCTCGTCGAGGAGGATGTGCGCGAAGCGGCGGCGGTACTCGCGCAGTGCGGCCGGCGTCGCGCCGAGCATGCGGAGGGCCGCGAGCTGGAGGTCCTGGTAATCCAGCAGATTCCGCTCGGCCTTGAAGCGATCGAAGTCGCGCCACAGTGCGGCCGCCCATCGCATCACGAGTGCCGCGCGGCGGGCACTCTCGCGATCGAGCGCCTCGTCGTCGATGGGATGGCGTTTGCGCATGCTGTCGGCGATATCGCGCGCCGGCTCCAGCCGCGCCTTCCACTCGCCCTTTCTGGGCTCCTTCCTGAGTGACGTGTAGAAGCCGATGCAATCCCACAACTCCCAGGCCATCTCCCAATGCGGCTCGCCCGGCCGGAGCGTGGCAATCAACCCGCATAGACGCGCGTATTTCTCGCCCGCGGCCGGCGTGAGCTCGTGCGCCGATGTCAGACGCTCGGCGCCCCGGAGCAGTTCGAGCATGTCGCGCCACCGCCGGCCGGCGTACTCACGCGAGCGATCGAGGGCGCCCTTCGTGAGCACGTCGGGATCGGCCGCGCGCTCCAGCTCGTCCACCTGTCGCCCCAGCTCCCGCCACGTGTCGAGCACCTTCCTGATGATCCTGAACAGCGCCGGCTCGCCGGAGCCCGAGCCGCGCGAGCCGTGAGTGCGCGAGGCACCCTTGCGATCGTCGGAACTCCCACCGTACTCGCGCGCCAGTGTCTCGAACTCCTCATCGCCCCAGAGCGCGTCGAGTCGGTCAGAGTGGAAGAGCGCCGCGTCCACGTCGTCGAGAATGCCGAACGACGGATCGAGGCCGGCTTCCACGGGCCATTCCCGCAGAACGCGCGCGCAGAAGCCGTGGATGGTGGAGATGTACGCGGCCTCCGCGGCGCGGCGGGCCGCATCGAGCCCTTCGCTCTCCAGGCGCGCGATGATGCGTCGCCTGAGCTCCGCCGCACCCTTTTCCGTGAAGGTGATCGCGAGCAGGCGATCCGGCCCAATCCCGTCCTTCGCGAGGGCGACGACGCGTTCCACGAGCACGCGCGTCTTGCCGGAGCCTGCGCCGGCGGACACGACGTGCAGAGGATCGCGGCTCAGCGCGGCGGAGCGCTGCGCGGGGGTGAGGCCAGGAATCTCCGCGGCGCTATCCATCGGCGCGCGCTTTCCAGAGATCGATACGACACACATCGCTCAGCTCGCAGTATCCGCAGTCCCAGTCGCGCGGACGCGCCTCGATGATGCCCTGCTGCATGCGTGCGTGGCGGCGCGCCACCTCCGCGTTCGCGGCGTGACGGAGGCGGCGCCACTCCGCGCGCGTCACCGTCGTCACACGCTCCCCGATCGTTCCGAGCTGCCCGGCGTACTCGTCGAGCAGCAGCCCGGCCATCTCGTTCTCGTGAATCGAGAGGTAGAGCGCACCGACCGGCACGATGTCCCACGCAAGCATCGCGCGCAGATAGAGAAAGAGCTGCAGTTCCTCGTTCCGGCGGAGCGCGGCAACGTAGCGATCCACCGATCCAAGCTTGTAATCGATGGCGATGCCGAATCGCCGCCCGCGCCGCTCGACGATGTCCACGCGGTCGATGCGGCCGGTGAGCCGGATGATGTGCTCGCCGAATCGCAGCGGGAGCGGATCGGGAAGGCTGGCCGCATCGTGACCGCTGTCGTCGAGCGCGGCGTGCCCGCGCGACATGCCGAACGCCAGCTCGTGATACACCGGCTTGAACGGCGTGCTGGCTAGCCGCTCGCGCTCGCGGTGTAGCAGCTCGATGGTGCGGCGCTTGAGCAGCTCCCAATCGGCCGCGCTGCGCTGCGGCGCGAAGCGCGATGCGGGAGTGGCCGGGACTTCCCGCGCGGCGAGCGCCGCCACCGCCTGGTCGAAGCGAGCACCGCCACCGTCGCTCCATCCCCCATCGCGTGCGGCAAACTCCCACAGCCACCGGTGCGCCACGCCGCCCTGCGCCAGCGCGTCGAAGCGCGGTAGCTCCAGCGCGGCCGGCTTCAGCCGCTTTTCCACGAAGTGCTGGAAGGCACAATGGCCGTAGGCATCGATCTGCGAGTGGCTCAGGCGTGCGGCGTGCGTGCGCAGATAGACGACCGACTCGTCGCGCGACACGCGCGCATGGTAATCCGGCATGCTCGCGATGAGCCGCTCGCGAAAGCGCGCATCCCGCGCGGACAGCGCATCGAAGGCGCGCGCAACGCGCGGGCGGCGCGACTCCGGAAGCGCGGCATCGTGCAACGCCGCCGCCACCGCCGCGCGGAGCTCGGGTGCGCCGTCCGCCCACTCGAGATCGGGGATCGCGCTGCCGATATGCACCGCGCGCTCCTCGAGCGGCGTGAGTCGCCCACCGCCCAGGCATCGCTGAACGTCCTCGACGAACATGGACGGCAGCAGCTCGCGGCCATCGTCGTCCATCTTTGGTGAGCAGAGATACAGTTGCCGCCGCGCGGCCGCGCACGAGAGCAGGAATCGCTCGCGCTCCATGTCGCCCACATCGGCCGCGGTACGCGGCGCCACGAGAAAGTGGGTGCCGAGGGCCTGGCGCATGTCGTCGGGCAGGAAGGGATCCTGCCGAGGCGCGCGGGGAAAGCGCTTCTCCACCAGTCCCAGGACGACGACGATCTGCGCCGGCTCGATGGCGCCGGGCGGCTCCAGCCGCACGCCGCGCGCCGGCGCGGAACCGATCTGCAGCTCGGTGTTCATCATGAGCGCACGCAGGTCGCGCGCCCAGTCGGCAAAGGTGGGATGCGCCTCCGTGCGGCGCGCGCGCTCCGCGAGCGTGCGCATGAGATCATCGAGCCGGCGCATGGGGCGCGCGTAGCCTGCAACGGCCCGCACGCGTGCGGTCGGGCGATGCCCGTCGGCGATGGCGATGGCGCTGTGTCGCTCCCACGCGCCGCGCACGGGATCACACGTCCTGTGCTCAGCGCGCGCGAGCCGCGGATGGATTGCGCATCGGACGAGATGAACGTACTCGCTCATGTCACTGGTGGCGGCCAGCGCGCCGGCGAGTGCGAGCACACGCCGGAGGCGGCGATGGGCTCGCCCCGTGCGCAGCTCGGCCAGCGCATCGCGCGCGCAGGTCGCGCCCGCGCGAATGAGCTGGGCTTCCAGGCGGGCGGCCTCCCGCCGGTCGAGCGCCCAGCCATCGCTGCCAAGGAGCGCGAGCACCGCATCGAGCGGCGCGGCCGGGCCAAGCTCCAGCACGGTGAGCAGGGCCAGCAGATAGCGGCCGCCAGGGTGCGCGTGCATGGGCTCGCGCGGCACTGCGGCGACGGGGATGTCGTGGCGGCGGAGCGCGCGCTCCACCAGGCGGCGGTCGTCACGGGTGGGACAGACCACCACCACTCCGCGGTCGAGTGCGGCCCACCCGTCGCGCGAGTCGCCCATGAGCGCGATGATCTCACGCGCCACCAGTTCCGCCGTGGAATGCGCGTCGGGGGCGTGGAGCGTGAGGACATGCGCGGGGCGCTCTTGAACGCGCGCCGCGCGCAGCGCGAAGGGTTGCAGATCGGTGCGGAAGAGATGGTCCGCGATGTGGCGGATGGCGGGCGCGGCGCCGTCCATGTCACCCTGCACCGGTGTAGGCGCGACGCCCATCTGCTCATGCAGGAAGGCGGCAGCCCGCGCGATGCGCCCGCGACCGGGCGGCACATCGGGGAGCGCCGCGATCACACGTCCGCCACGCGCCATCACGGTGCGGATGAGTGCCGACACGATGCGCGCCGAGAGCTCGCCGGTGAGTGGAGACCCCTCGATGAGGAGCAGCTCGGGCGCCGCGTGCTCGATGAGATGGCCGGTGAGCAGCTCGCGCATGGGCGCGGCCCAGTCGGCATCGGGGCAGAGCGCATGGAGCGCGCGCCAGAGCGCGGCGATGCGCAGCTCACGCGCCGGCGGGGGTGAGGCATCTTCGGTCCATACTTCCCCCCGGGCGGGCGCCAACTCCGACGCCGCCGGGGCCGCCACCGGGGAAGGCGGCGACGAGCTGGCGGGGAAGGGGAGCGAATCGCACCGGTAGCCGTCGGCCAGGAGCGTGTCGATGGCGCGCAGTGCCGCACGCGCGAGACCGGTACCCGGTCGGTGTGTGGCGGTGGGGAGCGCCTTCGCGATCAGGTCACGGAGGATAAGCTCGACGGCCAGCTCATCGGCGGGTTCGGGGATGGTGCGGCCGGCAGCGTGGAGTGCCTCGCGCGCGAAGTCCTCGACGGTACCGATGGGGGGCGCGAGGAGCGGCATGCGATGCGCGAGCGCGCGGATACGGCGGTTCCGCACGCCGGCCGATGGGGCGAGATACCAGACGCGCGTGTGCGCGCGCATCGCCTGGGCGAGGTGCGGAAGAAGGAGCGCGGAGAGTGAGGAGCCGGTTGGAGCGGAGAGGAGGGTGGCGGGCACGAGGCGAACATACGCCCCGGGTGTGACAGTGGCGAGACTTGCGGCGGCGCAACACCGCGGCCGGTCGCGTGGCGCCGCGCGCGACCGGCCGGCGCTCCGTCAGTCGATGTGTCCCACCGCGCGCGCGGTGATCGTCGACCCGCCCAGCAGGATGGCGGCACCGAGCGAGAGCATGGCGATGAGGGTGAGTGTGATGGGCGCGAATCCGCCCAGCGCGAGAATGCCGAGCACCACGGCGCCGATGCCGACCAGCACATCGGAGCCGCTGGCGGCGTAGGCCACGTCTTCCATGATGCGCGTATCGCCCGCGGTCCGCGCATACCAGAGCGCCTCGATGCGTGCGCGAGCACCGCCGGCCATGATGAGCCCTGCCCCGAGCACGATGGCGGCCGCCGAGAGCATGGCAAGGGCCCCGATCCCGATGAGGGCCAGGATGCCGAGCACCACCCCGGCGACACCGGCGAGCGACGTCATGGCGAGGCTGCTGGGAATGGCCTGCCGGGGATGCCGTGCGCTGTCGGCGGTCGGCGCCGGCACGGCGCGCGAAATCGCCCGGCTGGCCGCGAGCAGCCCGACCCCCACCGCGATGCACGCGATGGAATCCAGCGCGCGGGGCGCGAGGCCGATCAGGCCAAGTATGCCCAGCACCGCTGCGCCTACCCCCATGCTGGCCTCTCCCATGGACCCGGTTCTGACGTCGGTGATGGCGTTCGGGTCTGTCGGTGTGGGATCCATCTGCGTGTCGGTCATCGTGTCCTCATGGCTGTGCGGTCCGCTCGGCGCCAGCTCCCGCGCGTCAGTCCGCGTGGGTACCGCAGGAGAGGTGCACGTGGAGAGTCATGCATTGACAGTTCCATCGCGCATGGATCGGGGAAGGCGTCCGGGGAGTGGGGAGGGAGGCGGAAGGCTCAAGCGATGCGGAATGGCCTCCAGCATCCGCGAACGCGCTCGGCTACGGCGATGGTACCGGCCGGGCCGCTGGAGAAACGGAAGGGAACTGCTACCATTCAATTGGAGAACGGTGCGATCCGCGATGCGGAACTCCAGTGGTTCGAGGCCTCGGGAATCGGCTGGAAGGAGTTCAAGGTCAAACGTTTCCTGGACTGACCTCCCACGCCCACGAAGCGCCACGCCGAGGCCGCATCGTCCTTCGTAATCTACTCCGTGGTTCCCGACGCGCGGCTGGCGGGGAGATACTCCGGCGCCTGCAACGCGCGCGGCCGCACCTCTACTGGCGACAAAACCGCGATCTCATCGCCCGGAAACGCGCCCTGCGCGTGAAGCTTCCGCGCCGTGACCAGCACGCGTGCCTCGAGCGAGCCAATACCACTGTTGTACGCCTCGACGGCGCTCTTGAGGTTCCGCCCCATGCGCTCGAGGTGCCCGTCGAACGACGCCAGCCGCTCGTAGAGCTCCTTCGCCAGCCGGCTGATCTCCTCGGCGCTCTCGGCGATGCTCTCCTGCTGCCAGCCGAGTGCGATGGCTCGCAGCATGGCGATCAGCGATGTCGGCGTCGCCAGCAGAACGTTCCTGTCCGCGCCGAACTCGATGAGCGTTGGATCCTGCTGCAGCGCCGCGTAGAACAGCATGTCGCCCGGCAGGAAGAGGACGACCAGCCCCGGTGTGGGGTCGAACTGCTCCCAGTATGCTTTCCGGCTGAGCTCCACGATGCGTGCCCGAACGTGTTCCGCGTGCTTCTTGAGCAGGGCGCACCGGCCCTCTTCGTCGCTCGCCGCCATGGCGGCTTCATACGCGTCGCCCGGAACCTTGGAATCCACCACAATGCTCTTGCCGCCCGCCAGCCGCACCACGAGGTCGGGACGAATCCGGCCCTCTTCGGTCTGCACGCTCTTCTGTGTGTCGAAGTCGCAGTATTGGAGCATGCCAGCCATCTCACACACGCGCTGGAGGTGAAACTCTCCCCACCTGCCGCGCGCTGCGGGCGTGCGGAGCGCGTCCACGAGGTTCCGCGTCTCCGCCTTGAGCGTATCGCTCGCGTCACCCACCTGCTGCAATCGCTGGGTCATCTCGCCGAAGGTACGCGCGCGATCCTTCTCGATGACCGCGAGCTTGTCGTCGTATGCTTTGAGCCCCTCGCGAATGGGCGTGAGCAGATCTTCGATCGACTTCCCGCTCTTCTCGATGTCGCCCTTGGCCTCCGCGCGCACGCGCTCCAGCTCGGTGCGCGCGAGCTGCAGGAACGCTTCGTTGTTGCTCTTGAGCGCATCGGCGGACAGTGAGGCGAACACATCCTGCAACTGCCGGTGGAGGCGCTCCAGCTCCGCGACTCTCGTGCGCTGCGTGGCGTCGTCGGCGGTCATGGTAGTGAGGCGCTCCCGGAGCGTCTTCAGCTCGGCGTCCTGCTGCGCGATGCGCTGGTTCAGCCGGCGCTCCAGGTCGGTGCTCCATGCCTGCGCCGAGCGCGTCTCGGTTCGCGCGGTCGCGAGCCGTGCTCGGCAGATCAGATAGGTGCCGAGACTGCCGGCGACGAAGGCGATGAGCGCCGTGATGGCAAGGATGGGGGACATGTATGCGCTGGATCGAAGTTCGGTGCCGCCGGGGATGATGCAGGGGGCGTCTGACAATGGACGATCTACCACACTGATCCGCATCCCCGCGGTCGCAACCGGCTGCCCGCTTCGTGCGCTGGTTGGCCGCATGCCCCGTGCAAGCGGTTGAACAAGAGCCGACTGCCGTCCACGCCGACTGGCGCGAGGCCCGCCTATCTCCGGCGCGCCCGGCTCCGGGTGGTGGGCCAGCCGGTTCAGTGCAGGCCCAGCAGCTGCCGCACGCGGCCGGGTTCCAGCGGTCCCTGCACGCCGACCACACCCGGCACCGTTGGCTGTCCCAGAATCCAGCAGGGCACCAACTCCGGCTGCCCGCGCACGGCGGCCATCCAGACGATGTAATCGTCGGACATGACGTAGCGATCGTTCGCGGGATAGACCCACATGTGCTGGTAGCTGCCGCGCCGCCAGTCGTCCATCACCGTCTGGATAGCTGCTTCCCCCGCCGGATGGGATGAGGGATCGTAGACACGGCTGAACGGGGTGATGAGCGACAGCGGAACGGCGCCATGAAAGACGTCCAGCTCCCCTCGCGCCGCGCGCTCGAGCAAGCGGGAGAAAACTTCGTCGCGCGGTGGGTCAAGCGCCGGGAGGACGTCGATTTCGCTGATGGGGACTTCGCGGGGCTCCTGGAAAGGGCTCATGGCTGGCTTGTGGCGGAGGTGAGCGGGTGGGATGGTCGGCGCCATGTTGTGGCGGCTCGTGACTGGCGGTGTGCGCACTACCGCGCCGCGTAATCCTTCCAGCTGGCATACTCGAACAGCGTGTCCCGCACGGGACCGCGGCGCGTGACCACGAGGAATGGCTTCGCGCGCAAATGGCTTCCGTAGCGCACCCGGGTGTGCCAATCGATGTACTGATTGTAATCGATGAATGTCTCGGCCCGGCGCGAGCGCCCGGGGGCGATGGGCTGGTTCGTGCCGAACGGGAGGGAGGTGAAGGGGATGGAATCCCCGTCCACCCACAGCATCATGGCGAGTGTGGTGATGGTGTCGCGCCCCGTGTTGCGCACGCGAGCGGTGAAAAAGACGTAGCTGTTGTAGAGCCCGTCCGACCGCACGGTGCGGCGCACCGGACCGATGCTCGCCGCCGCGGCAATCCGCGCGCGCCGCTCCTGGTTGACGGTGGCCAGCGTCCGCTTCTGCAGATCGTCCACCGCCGTCAGATACTCACTCAGGTTATCGGGCGCTACCACGCGCCAGCGTTTCCCGCTCCGCTCCATCCGCACCCGGAGGACGAGCGTGGTATCGAACCGTTGGTTGCGGAGCCGGAGGTCTACGGTCGCGACGTCGCCTTCGCGATGCAGTGGCCCCAACCCCGCGAAACGCACCTGGTCGGCGGACACGTTGCGCGCAACGACAGCCAGGGTGAGGTCACTGTCCGCGGCGCTCGGCGTTCGGGAGAACAGACTGTCGAAGCGGCCGCTGCCGACGGCGTCGAGCACGGTGGAGCGCAGCTCGCTGGTGAGCGCCGGCTTCAGCTTGTCCATCGCCTCGGTGCCCAGCACGGTTCCCAGGACACCGAATCCGGTGGTCGCGTCGTTGACCGAGGCCAACGTCACCTGCGCCGTGATCTCGTCGATCGTTGCCGCGCTGAAGCGGCCGACGTCGACGTATCGCTCGAACTTGAGACGGTTGCGCTCGTGCGTCGCGGCCGAGATCTGGCGCAGCGCATACTG
>DASUKA010000076.1:0-15206 GCA_036278935.1 Gemmatimonadaceae bacterium | reverse complement strand
GCCAGCCTGCCGATCGAGCACTTCCTGCGGGACGTCAAGCGCCGCAAGCCGCCCCGGGTGCCCGGTACCGCGGTCTTCATGACCTCCGACCTCACCGGGGCCCCGGTCGTCCTGCTCCACCACCTCAAGCACAACAAGGTGCTCCACGAGCAGGTCCTCCTCCTCTCCATCGTCACGCTCGATGTGCCCGATGTGCCGGCCACCGAGCGCATCTCGCTCGAGGCCCTGGGCGAGGGGTTCTTCCGCATCATCGCCCGCTACGGCTTCATGCAGAACCCGAACGTGAAGGAGATCATGCGCTCCCTGGAGCGCGCGGGACTCAAGCTCCGCCCGGGGGATACGACGTACTATCTGGGACGCGAGCGGCTGATCCCCACCGGGCGCTCGGCGATGTCGCGCTGGCGCAAGTCGCTCTTCGTCTTCATGTCGCGCAACGCCCGCTCGGCCACGGAGTTCTTCTCCATCCCGCCCAACCGGGTGGTCGAGCTCGGAGCACAGATTGAGTTCTGATTAAGAGTGGGTCAGTGGGCTGTCCCCATCTCCACCGTCATCCTTTTTCCCTTGCGGATGATCTCTGCCTTGTTGGTGACGCGTGAATCGAGCGAGATGCTGGAGTGATCGTCTGTCCGCACCTTCTTGCCGTTGATCTGGAGCAGCACGTCGCCGGCATGCAGGCTGGTCCACGGGGCGGCATCCAGCACGAGCAGGCCATTCTCGCTCCCGCTGCCGAGGTAGGAGGCGAGGTCGCCGTTCACCGGGGCCAGGAGCAGACCGGGCATGCGCAGAGTATAGGAATCGCCGGATCCGCTGACGGTGACGGTGCTCCCGCGGCGGATGGAGCGGGGCCCGCGGTCGCGTATGGTGAGCACCGCGGCACGTGCGCGGTTCTCATTGTCACGCATACGGCGCTGGGCGTCGCGAAGGGAGCGCTCCATTGAGGTCTTCCACTCGTCCTCCATCCGCGGGCAGCTGCATGCGCCCGGAGGGATGGACGGCAGCACGTACGCCTTGGGCAGAGCGGGAACGCGTGGCGCGGCCGGCGCGTAGCGGAACTTCTTCCCGCCAAAGGCGCCGTCTCCCAGGAAGAGGCTCTCCGGTCCGGTGTTCGCATACACGTCCGCCGCGCTCGCGGTCTTCACATCCACCATCTTCGTCTGCCCATCCGCATGGACACGCAGATGCACGACGTCTCCGGGCTTCACCTTGCGCATCTCGCGCTCGAGCCGGCGCTGCATCAGCCCCCGCATCTCGCGATCGCCGGCCTCCGCGCTGGAGACTCGGAGATTCACTCCATTGATGCTGGCGATGCGATTGCCCTCCTCGAGCCCCGCTTTCTCCGCCGGGCTTGCGCTCACAATGCTCACGATGAGCAGCCCGAGCGTGTCGCGCTCGCTGCCGGAGGTGGTCGAGAGACCGAGCACCGCGCGTGCGCTGTCGGGTTCCGTGAGGGCGCGCAGCACCGCCACACGCGGGCTGGGAACCGCGACCGCGGGGGCATGCGCCGCCTGCGCCTGGGACTGCGTGGTGGCGGCGGCAAGGGCGAGCGCGCCGGCAACGACGGGGAAGGACCGCATGAATGACCTCGAGGATCGGGAATGCACCATAGCTTCCATCACACTGTATGAGTCACGGCCATGGGGCTGGAGGGTTGCCCCGACGCATCGCCCCGGGGCGCGCCTCGGGCCATACGAATCTGCGGCGTCACCGGGCGCGTATGGTGCTCTGTTGTCGGTCTGCACGCGCTGGTGAACCGGTCGCCATCGGCGAGCGCTCAGCCGGGAGTGCGATGCGCGGCGTACCCCGCGAGGCAACGGTTTGTCCGACACCAGTGTCTGAGCGAAGCGAGCATCTCTCATTGACCCACGCCAGGAAGGAGTCGTCATGACGCGCGGTGCTTGGTTGGACATTCTGCTGCGGGACGTGCGCTACGCGCTGCGCGGCCTGCGCTCACGGCCCGGCTTTGCCGCCGCAGTCGTTCTCACCCTCGGATTGGGCATCGGCGCTAACGCGGCCATCTTCTCTACGGTGGACCGGCTGCTCTTCCGGCCACCCCCCATGCTCAGCGAACCCGGGCTTACACACCGGGTCTACCAGGCCGCCACCTATCGTGGCAAGGAGATCGTCAACTCGGGCGTCCAGTACCAGCGCTATGTGGACCTGACCAACTCGACCACCTCCTTCGCGCGCACGGCGGAATACACCTCGCGCAAGCTCGCCATTGGCGTGGGGCTCGACGCGCGCGAGATGCAGGTGGGAGCGGTAAGTGCGAGCTTCTTCGGCTTCTTCGATGCGCCGCCCGCTCTGGGCCGCTATTACACGGCCAAGGAAGACTCCCCGCCCAGCGGCACCCCGGTGGCCGTGCTGAGCTACGCGATGTGGCAGACGCGGTACGGCGGCCGGCCCGATGCGCTGGGCGCCACGCTGCAGATTGGCCCCACGCTGTACACGGTGATCGGCGTCGCGCCACAAGGGTTCGTGGGGCTCTGGCCCGAGCAGCCGCCCGTGGCGTACATCCCGATCACCTCCTACGCGGGCGGCGTCCCCATCCAGTTGCAGGGCGAGAATTGGTGGAGCACGTACCACTGGACGTGGGCATCGATGATGGCGGAGCGCAAGCCGGGAGTCACCATCGCCGCCGCGAACACCGACCTCACGAACGCGCTACTGCGGAGCTACCAGGCGGAGGCGGCCGCGGGCGACAAGATGCCGCCGATCTCCACCATGCGCCCGCACGCCATGGCCGCGTCGATTCTGAGCGAGCGCGGGCCCAACCAGTCGAGCGAGGCCAAGGTGGCGATGCTGGTGGGCGGGATGGCGCTCATCGTACTGCTCATTGCCTGCGCGAACGTGGCGAACCTGCTGCTGGCGCGCGCGCTGCGCCGCCGGCGCGAGATCGCCGTGCGGCTGGCGCTGGGGGTGAGCCGTCGGCGGCTCCTCTCGCAACTGCTCACGGAGAGCGTGCTGCTCGCGCTCCTGGGCGGTGTGGTCGGTCTGCTCATCGCGCAGTGGGGCGGGGCGGCGCTCCGCGCGGCGTTCCTGCCACCGGGTGCCGAGTCGCCCGTGCTGGGCGACACTCGGACTCTCGTCTTCGTGGGCATCGCCGTGCTGCTGGCCGGCCTGCTCACCGGACTCGCCCCTGTGTGGCAGGCCGGCCGGGCGGCGCTTGCCCGCGATCTCAAGGCGGGCGCGCGGGAAGGGACGAACGCCAAGTCGCGAGCCCGCGTCACGCTGCTCGTGCTGCAGGGCGCGCTCTCGGTCGTGCTGCTGGTGGGCGCCGGCCTCTTCGTGCGCAGCCTGCACAACGTCCAGCACATCCGGCTTGGCTACGACGTGGAGCCCGTGCTGGTAGTGAATCTCAACATGCGCGGCGTGGATCTCGACAGCGCACATGCCATAGCGCTCCGCAGGCGGCTGCTCGACGCCGCGCAGAACATCCCGAGCGTGTCGCATGCGGCCCTCAACACCAGCCTCCCGTTCTGGAGCATGTGGAGCGAGGATCTGCATGTGGCGGGGATCGACTCCGTGCGGCGGCTCGGCGAGTTCGACCTCAACGCCGTCACTCCGGATTACTTCGCGACGATGGGCACGCGCGTCCTGCGCGGCCGCGGCATCGGTACTCAGGATGTGGCCGGCGCGCCGGGCGCGATGGTGGTGAGCAGCGCGATGGCCAGAACGCTCTGGCCCGGCAAAGACGCGATCGGCCAGTGCGTGAAGGTCGGCGCCGACACCATGCCGTGCACCTACGTGGTCGGGATCGCGGAGGACATCAAGAACGATAAGCTGAGCGACGACCCCGGACTCTACTACTACGTGTCGGCCTGGCAATTTGGCCCCGAACAGACCGGCCTGCTCGTGCGCACGCGCGGCGACGCCGCCTCGCAGAAGGAAGCGATCAGGCGCGTGCTGCAGAAGGAGATGCCAGGCGCCTCGTACATTACGGTCACCCCCTTCTCGGAGGTGGTGGGCAGGGAGATGCAATCGTGGAAGCTCGGGACGACGATGTTCGTGGTGTTCGGGCTGCTCGCACTCGTGCTTGCCACCATCGGGCTCTACGGCGTGATTGCCTACAACGTGACGCAACGATCGCATGAGATGGGGGTGCGCATCGCGCTCGGCGCACAGACGCCGGACGTGGTGTGGCTGGTGGTGCGGCAGGGCGTGGTGCTGGGCGGCATTGGCGTCCTCCTCGGGGGCGGGCTCGCGCTGGCGGTGGCGGGGTGGCTCACCCCCCTGCTCTTCCAGGAGTCGCCGCGTGATCCGCTCATCTACGTGACCGTGGTGGTGATGATGCTCGCGGTGGCGGCGCTGGCGAGCTTCGTCCCGGCGCGGCGCGCGTCGCGCGTGGACCCCAACGTCGCGTTGCGCTCGGAGTGAGCACCGCGACGCAGCCGTACGCGGAGATGCACGTGGCTGCATCCGTCACCCCACGCCGAGCACCCCTAGCCGTGCGCACGGTGCTGGGCCTGGCCGCGGCCGTGCTGGTCGCGCACCTGCTCACCAATCTCTTCACGCCCTACGGCGTGCACCGCGACGCGTTCCTGTATATGGCGATGGGACGCCATCTGCGTCTCTTCCGCATGGACTTCCCGCCGTTCATCGCCATTCTGTCGCAGATCTCGCGCGCCATGTCGGATGCGCTGGTTGTCCTGCGGCTGGGCCCCGCGCTCGCCGGCACGGCGCTGGTGGTGATGGCCGCGCTGTTCGCGCGGGAGTTCGGCGGCGGGCGATGCGCACAACTGCTCTCGGCGCTGGTCGTGGCGACGGTGCCCTTGTTTCTGCGCACGGGCAATCTGTTTCAGCCGGTCATCTTCGACCAGCTCTGGTGGACGCTCGCCCTTTTTGCCCTGGCGCGGTTGGGGCGGAACGGTTTTGCGGGAGAGGCGCGCTGGTGGATCGTGCTCGGCGTGGCGGGGGGCCTCGGGCTGCTCACGAAGTTCTCGATCCTATTTCTCGGTGCTGGCGTCCTCATCGCCCTGCTGCTCGGACCGCAGCGGCGAACGCTCCTCACCCGTTGGCCCTGGCTCACGCTCGCGATCGTGCTCGTGATCGGCGCGCCGAGCATCGTGGGCCAGCTGCGGCTCGGCTTCCCTGTGGTGGGGCAGATGCGCGAGTTGCAGAACGGGCAGCTCGAGCATGTGTCGTATCTGGGCTTTCTCAGCGGGCAATTCCTGATGCTGGGGCCATCGCTCGCGCTCGCTGCACTCGGGCTCGTAGCACTGCTCGCCGGGCGGCGCTATCAGGCCTTTCGCGCCGTGGGGTTGGCGTGCGCGGCATCGTTCCTCATTCTGATGTTGCTGCACGGCAAGGCGTACTACGCCGGGCCCATTTACCCGGCGCTTCTTGGCGCGGGCGCCGCGGCGCTCGCAGCGTGGGCCGACGGGCGGGTGGCCGCCGGGCGCGTGACATACGCCAATGGCGTACAAGCGGCAGCGGTCGTGCTCATGCTGGCCTACGGCGCCATCACTCTTCCGCTCGGTCTCCCTATCGTGCCGCCCGCACGCATGGCGCGCTATGCGGCGGCGCTCGGCGTGGCCTCCACGACGGAGACCAACCGCGGCACCGTCCTCTCGATCCCTCAGGATTACGCCGACATGCTGGGCTGGAAGACTCGAGTGGCGGCGGTGGCGCGCGTGTACCATGCGCTGCCAGTCGCGGATCGTGAGCAGGCCGTGATCGTCGCGGACAACTACGGCGATGCCGGTGCCATCGACTTCTACGGGCCGCGGTATGGGCTGCCGAGTGCGGTGGCTCCCACCGGGAGCTACTGGTTCTTCGGGCCGGGAACGAAGCCCGGCAAAGTGATCATCAAGGTTGGCGGTGACAGGGAGGATCTCGTCCAGTACTTCGGCTCCGTCTCGCTCGCCGATCGCGTGGACGAGCCCTGGGTGGTTCCGGAGGAGCAGAACCTGCCGATCTGGATCTGCCGGCAGCCGCGCGGCACGCTGCAACAGGTCTGGCCGCGCTTCGCAGGGGAGAACTGAGGCCGGGATGCGCGCGAGGTGTTCGCTCGCGTCGCTCTCGGCACGGCTCGTCCGTTCCGGAAGCCGAGGCCCGTCACAATCGGAGGGTATTCGCAGTGCGAATTTACCAGAGGCATTCGACGCACATCACCCTGCCGGAGTGCAGGACAGTGAGTTCTCGCGGTCCACGTCACCCTCCCATACGAGTTTGAGAGCATGAGGCCTTCCGCATCCGACCCATCGCCCCGGCACTCAGGCCTGGCCCGTATCCTCAAAGCAAGCATGACCTGTCAGCGGCCCATGGACAGCAGCAGCTACGTGGGTCTCGGCGTGGCGCTGGGAGTCGTCCTCGGTATCTCGTTCGGCAACCTCGCATTCGGCATCGCGATCGGCGTCGCGGTGGGGGTCGCTCTGGGCTCCGTACGGCCACGGCGATAGCCGCACCTGCACGGCGCTGATAGCCGCGCGATCCGCGGCTCCGGGGCGTAGAAGCGCGCCCCGTTCTCTGGCCTGGTACGCTTGGAGGGGCGATATTATCTGGATGGCTGCCGCTACCCCTCCTCCCACTACCGCTCCGCCGCCACGGCCTGACGTCCACGCCTTCCAGCACCATTGGCAGGATGAGGCGGATGCCGCCTATCTCTACCGTGTGCTCTCGACAGCGGAGCGAGACGCCAGGAAGAGCGAACTGTACGCGCGCCTGGCGGCGGTCGAAGACCGGCACGTAGAGATCTGGGGGCGGCTGCTCACGGAGCAGGGCGCGCCTCCTGGACGGTTCCGCCCCAGCGCGCGGGCGCGAATTCTCGCCACCCTGGGTCGCACTCTAGGTCCCAGATTTCTCCTCCCCACCCTGCTCGCCGAAGAGGGACGCGAGGTGCGCGGCTATCTCGTCATGCATCGGGAGACGCCCTCCGGCGGCGCCGGTCGCGGTGAGGCGCTGCTGCTCGCCAAGGAGTCCGCGGAGCACGCGAGCACGCTCGGCGAGATGGCGGGCCGAGGGCCGGAGCCATGGCATCGTACGGAGTCGGGCGGAATTCTCCGGAACGTGGTCTACGGCTTCAACGACGGGTTGACCGCCAACTTCGGTCTTGTTGCCGGCGTGCTCGGAGCATCGGCCACGGTGCAGCATCACCAGGTGATCATCGCCGGCGTGGCCGGTCTCATTGCCGACGCGCTCTCGATGGGATCGAGCGGCTACCTCGCGGGCAAGAGCGAGCAGGAAGTGTACGCGCACGAGATCTCGATGGAGCGCACCGAGATCGAGCTCATGCCCGAAGTGGAGCGTGACGAGCTCGCGCTCATCTATGAGGCGAAGGGAATGACGCCGGACGCCGCGACCGCGCTCGCCACAGAGGTCATGGCCAACCCCAACCGCATGCTGGACGAGCAGGTGCAGGCGGAGCTCGGACTCGGGGAGCAGTCCACGTCCGCATCGCCCTTCCGGGAAGGATGGATCACCGGAATCGCCACCGGCATCGGCGCGCTCATCCCCGTGTTCCCCTTCTTCTTTCTCCACGGCTCGGCGGCGGTGATCGTCGCCTTCGCGGTTGCCATGCTCTCACACTTCGTAGTGGGCGCCGCGCGTTCGGTGTTCACCGGCCGCGGAGTGTTCCGCTCGGGACTCGACATGTTCGCCGTGGGGCTCGGTGTGGCGATTGCGGGGTATTTCGTGGGAGAGTGGATCGCGGCGCGACTGTAGCGCCGCGCGGGGCGGGATCGGGGCAGTCTCACGCTGTCGAATCCCTCCACGCCAGAGGAGGCTCGCATGGTCCTGTCTCGTCCTGTGCCGTCACATCGTTCATCGTCGTCCCGCCGACTGCTTCGCCTTCCGCTGGCCGCCACCGCCGCGTTGCTGCTCGCGGCGTGCGATTCGGCCACCGCGCCGTCCGGACCGATCACGCACCTGCCACGCGCCCTTACCGCCAGTGAGCAATCGCTCATCAGCGGAAGCAACGACTTCGCCTTCTCGCTTTTTCGGGAGATCGACAAGCGCGCACCCGCCGAATCCAACATCTTCATCTCTCCGCTGAGCGCATCCATGGCGCTGGGCATGACGATGAATGGTGCCGCGGGAAGCACACTGGATGCCATGCGCACCACACTCGGCTTCGGTGCGATGTCGGTGGCTGCTGCCGACTCGTCGTACCGGAGTCTGATCGATCTGCTGCGTGGGCTCGACCCGAGCGTGGACTTCCGCATCGCGAATTCGATCTGGTACCGGCAGGAGTTCGCCATCGAGCAGTCGTTCCTCGATGCGGGGAAGACATACTTTGACGCGGCCATCACGGGACTCGACTTCGACGATCCGTCCGCGGCCACGACGATCAACGACTGGGTGAACGAGAGTACCGACGGCAAGATTTCCCGCATCGTGGATCAGATACCGGGGTCGGTCAATCTGTATCTCATCGATGCGATCTACTTCAAGGGTGCGTGGACTCAGCAGTTCGACAAGGCGCACACATTCAGCCAGCCGTTCCACCTGACCGATGGCGCCACACAACCAGTGCAGATGATGCACGGCCAGCATGTCACGGTGCGGGCAGTCCAGACCGGTGACTACCAGGCCGCCGAGCTGCCGTACGGTGGCGGGGCCTATGCCATGCTCGTGTTGGTGCCCAATGAGGGCGTGAAGCTGGACAGCGTCATCGCGGCGCTGAGTCCCGAGAGCTGGCAGGCGCTCCGCGCGCGTCTCATCAAGCAGACGGGCGAAGTCGACCTCCCCCGGTTCACGCTCACCTGGGGTGACAGCCTGAACGATCCGCTCAAGGCGCTGGGGATGGGAGTGGCGTTCGATCCCAATGCCGCCGATTTCTCGCGCATCTCGACCGCTGACCAGCTCTACATCACCGGCGTCCTACAGAAGACGTTTGTCGACGTGAACGAGGAAGGCACCACGGCCGCAGCGGCTACGAGCGTTGGTGTGGGCCCCACGTCGGTAGCTCTCCCGCTCCTCGAGGCCGATCGCCCCTTCCTGTTCGCCATCGAGGAGCGGCTCTCGGGGACGATCCTGTTCATCGGGAAGATGGTGAGGCCGCCGGGGGAGTGAGGGAGTAGATCAGTGGGGCTCTCGCTCCCTTCGGCATGACGCTCGGGTTCAGCCGTTCCTGACTCACTGACCCACTGATCTACTCCCTCACTCCCCTATACAACGATATTCACCAACCGCCCCGGCACGAAGATCACCTTCTTAGGCGTGCCCGTCACGAACTTCGCGACCGCGGGATCGCTCGCCGCCGCCGCCACGGCCTCCTCCTGCCCGACGTCCGCCGGAAGCGGGATGCGCGCGCGCACCTTCCCGTTCACCTGCACCACGAGCTCGATGGTCTCCGCCGCCACCAGCCCCTGGTCGTACTCCGGCCAGCGCGATGTGAAGATGCTGTCCTCGTGTCCCATCTGCTCCCAGAGCTCTTCCGCAATGTGCGGCGCGAAGGGGGACACGAGTTGCACCAGCGGCTCCACCTCCGCGCGCCGCGCCGTGCGCTCGCCGGCGCGCAGCACATTCATGTACTCCATCATCGCCGCGATGGCGGTGTTATAACTCAGCCGCCCGATGTCGTCGCCGACCTTCTTGATGGTCTGGTGCAATTTCCGCATGACCGCGGGATCCGGCTCCTCGCTCCTTTCTGGCAGTTCCGCTTCTCCCACGGATGCCCACAGCCGGTCGAGAAAGCGTTTGACTCCTGAGATCCCGCGATCGCGAAAATCGCCTCCCTCCTCGAAGGGGCCGAGGAACATGAGATACGTGCGGAAGGCGTCCGCGCCCCACTGGTTGATGTACATATCCGGGTTCACCACGTTGCCGCGACTCTTCGACATCTTCGCGCCGTCGTGGATGATCAGGCCATGCGCCCGGAAGGTCTTGAACGGCTCCTCGAAATCGAGCAGGCCCATGTCGTGCAGCACCATCGTGATGAAACGCGTGTACAGCAGGTGCAGCACGGCGTGCTCATTTCCCCCAATGTAAGAATCCACGGGGAGCCATCGCCTGGTGATCTCGGCATCGAACGGACGATCATCGAGCTCCGTGCTCGGGTAGCGCAGGAAGTACCAGGCGCTGTCGAGAAAGGTGTCCGACACGTCCGTCTCGCGCCGAGCCATCTGGCCGCACTTTGGACATGGCACGCGGTACCATTCTTCGTGCCGCGCCAGCGGTGAGACGCCTGTATCGTCCGGACGGAAATCCTCGATGAAGGGAAGCTGTACCGGAAGATCCTGCTCGGGCACCGGCTGTGCACCGCACGCATCGCAATAGATGATGGGGATGGGCGGCCCCCAGTAGCGCTGCCGCGAGATGCACCAGTCGTGCAGCCGGTAGTTGACCACGGGCTTTGCCGCACCACGCTCGGCCAGCCAGCTCACGATCGCCTGCTTCCCCTCCTCCACGCCGAGGGCGTCGAACTGGCCGGAGTTCACAAGCCGGCCGTCGCCAACGTACGCCTCCGCGAGCGGCGTATTGGCATCCTGCCCCTCCCCCGCCACCACACGCACGATGGGCAGCCCGAACGCCGTCGCGAACGCGAAGTCGCGCTCGTCGTGCCCCGGCACCGCCATGATCGCACCGGTGCCGTACTCCATGAGCACGTAATCCGCCACCCAGATCGGGATGTCCGTTCCGGTAGCCGGGTTCCGGGCATACGCACCGGTGAACACGCCGGTCTTCTCGCGCTCCGTCACCTTTCGCGACACGAGATCCTGCTTCCCTGCCCGGTCGGCGTACGCGCGCACCTCCGCGCGCCGCTCGCGCGTGGTCACCTCGGGCACCAGCGGATGCTCGGGCGCCAACACCAGATACGTCGCGCCGAAGATCGTGTCGGGGCGGGTGGTGAAGACAGAGAGCGGAGAGGAGAGAGGAGAAAGGCGAGAGGAACCACCTCGCCCGGATGGCACCTCCTTCCCCGAGGTCGTTTCTCCTTTCTCCTCTCTCCTTTCTCCTATCTCAAAGACAATCTCCGCCCCTTCCGACCGCCCGATCCAGTTCCGCTGCGCGGTCTTCGTGGATTCGGACCAGTCGATCCAGTCCAGATCCTCGAGCAGACGCTGCGCGTAGGCGGTGATGCGGAAGAACCACTGCTCCAGAAAGCGCTGCTCCACTTTCACGCCGGGATGGCGCTCGCACTCGCCGTTGATCACCTGCTCGTTGGCGACCACCGTCTTGCACTCCGGGCACCAGTTCACCGCCGCGCGCTTCTTGTAGGCCAGCCCCCGCTTCAGGAGCTGCAGGAAGATCCACTGCGTCCACTTGTAGTACGCCGGATCGGTGGTGGAGAGCTCATGCGTCCAGTCCGTCATGAGCCCCACGCGCCGGAGCTGCCGCCGGAAGTTCTCGATGTTCCGCGGGATGAGCTGCATCGGGTGCACGCCGACTTTCAGCGCGTAGTTCTCCGAGTGAATCCCGAATGCATCGAAGCCGATCGGCTCGAACACCGTGTGCCCCTTGAGCCGCTCGAATCGTCCATGGATGTCGTTCCCCGTGAACGCGAAGACGTTGCCGATGTGCAGTCCCTCCGCCGACGGGTAGGGGAACATCATGAGCTGGTAGTACGCTCGTTCGGCGCGCCGGAGGTCCGGGGAATTGAGCCCTGACGCCGCCCACCGCTCCTGCCACTTGCGCTCGACGTCGGTGGGATTGTAGCTCGCCTGCCCCTCGGGGTTCGGTGCGACGGAAGACGGTGTTGACGATGTCATGGATGGAGATGATGACGGCGCCGACGCGCCACAACGTCGCGCGCAGCCGGCCCTGGTTCTCTTTTCCTGCCGAAAGCTAGCAGCCCGGACATGCCAGAAGAACTTGTGAACTCGCTCGCCGTCCGCTACCTGGGCGCTCCCATCCCCCCGCTGGTGACGTCGTTGTCCGCACTGCGCGCGCCCGGCCGTCCAGCGGTCCCTGCCGGGGAGACGATCCAGCGTCGCATGGTGGCGGCCATCGGCGTCATCGCGCTGGCGAGCGTTGCGGGAATAGCGTGGGCCAGCATCGACTGGATCGGCTGGCTCCTTGCCGGCCAGCCCGCCGCGCGCGTGCATGATGCGCAGACCATCATCCTCATCGCCGCGGCCGTTCTGCTCTCGCTCATCCTCGTGGTGCTCGCCCTCGTGAGTCGCTTCGTCGCGCGCCATGTGACGGAGCCCGCGGCGGCGCTGGCCGCGGTGTCGGAGCGCGTGGCCGGCGGCGATCTGTCCGTCGCCATCGATGCCTCGGGCGCGGACGACGATCTCGGCCGGCTGAGCCGCGCCACGGAGACCATGGTCTCGGAGCTGCGGCGCCTGGTGGGTGTCATGCGCGACTCGGCGCAGGAGACGGCGGCCATGTCCTCCCAGATCACGGCGGCCGCACAGCAGATGAGCGCCGCGGCGTCGGAGATGGCCCGCACCTCCAACGAGCTGAGCGGACAGTCCACGGACATGGCGCAGACCATTCAGCGCGCGGCCACGGACGCAGGCAATCTCCAGTCCATCGCCGGCCGGCTCTCCGAGGGTGCACGCGATGGGGTGCAGCGCAACGCGCGCATCCGCGCCCTCGCCAGCGAGAACCGCGAGCGGCTGGACGAGAGCGCGAGCGCCCTCGAGCATCTGGCTGCCGACGCGCGCGCCAGCGCCGAGGCGGCCTCCTCGCTGGCCGTAGCCTCGGAGGAGATTCGCGCTTTCGTGTCGCTCGTGCGCAAGATCGCGCGCCAGTCGAAGCTGCTGGCGCTCAACGCCTCCATGGAAGCGGCGCGCGCCGGCGAGCAGGGCGAGGGGTTCGCCGTGGTCGCGAGCGAGATCCGCACCCTCGCCGCCAACTCCACGCGCGCCGCCGAGCGCACCGAGGAGATCGTGAACGAGGTGCTGCAGCGGGTGGAGGAGTCGCGCGAGTCGAGCCAGCGCACGGCGGAGACGGTGGCGGGCGTCCAAGCCGCCACGCAGAGCGCGGTGGAGAGCTTCGCACAGGTAGAGCACGCGGTGATCGAGGCGGAGCAGTGGACCACATCCATCGAGCAGTCGGCAGCGGAATCAGGCGTGCTGATCGGCGAGACCACCGCGCGGCTGGGCCAGTTGGCGCACGGCACGGAGAACTTCGCGGCCGCGATGGAGCAGGTGGCCGCCTCGGCGCAGGAGCAGAGCGCCAGCACGGAAGAGATCGCCGCGGCGGCCGGCACGCTGGCCGAAGCCGCGCGGCGCGTGTGGCAGCTCGTGTCGGCGTTCCGGCTGGAAGGCGTTGCCGCACCCGAGCGCACTGACACGCCGGAGGCTGCGTCCGCGGCCTGAGCACTCTGCGCTTGCGCCCGCCATCGGCGCGCCCCACCATATAGCCCAGCCGAAGGCCCACCCGCACGCGCATTCCACCAGGAGACCGCTCCATGCCGAGCATGCTCACCAGACTGATGACGGTCGAGGTCGTGATCGTTGCGCTCGTGCTCGTCGTGCCGCTGGTGCTCGTGCTCTACCTGTATGTGTTCGACCGTCGCCAGCGGCAGCACTCCATTCTGCGCAGCTACCCGATTCTGGGACGGCTGCGCTACCTGTTCGAGAGCATGGGCCCCGAGATGCGGCAGTACTTCTTCGACGAGGACAACGACGGCGAGCCGTTCAGCCGTGTGGAGTTCACCGAAGTCGTGAAGTCCAGCAAGTATCTCGAGCGGCTGATCGGCTTCGGCTCCAAGCGCGACTTCGACGCACCCGGCTTCTATCTGCGCAACAGCATGTTCCCCACGCTCGCGCGCGACATGCGCTACGATCGCACCGCGGGCGTCGAGACGCGCCGCTACGTCACGGACTCGGAGGGGCTGTTCACGCGGCACGAGCACACCGTTGAGGTACGCGAGAACCCCTGGCTCCTGGAGGAGGAGGACGCCGTGGTGATCGGTCCCCGGTGCGAGCATCCCTTCCGCGTGCGCGGCCTGGTCGGCATGTCGGCCATGAGCTACGGGTCGTTGGGCGACCACGCCATTCGCGCACTCTCGGCAGGGCTGGGCATGGCCGGCGGGAGCTGGATGAACACGGGCGAGGGCGGTCTCTCGCCGCATCATCTCTCGGGCGGCGTGGATGTGATCTGTCAGATCGGACCGGGCAAGTTCGGCTACCGCACGACCGACGGTGCCTTCAGCTTCGATGAGCTACGTAAGAAGGCGCAGATCCCGCAGGTGAAGGCGTTCGAGCTCAAGTTGGCCCAGGGTGCGAAGATTCGCGGCGGCCATCTGCCCGGCCCGAAGGTGACACTGGAGATCGCCGCCATTCGCGGACTCGAGCCATGGAAGGACGTGGACAGTCCCAACCGCTTCGAGGAATTCAGCGACGTGCGCGGGCTGGTGGAGTTCATCGAGCAGATCCGCGATGCCACTGGCAAGCCGGTGGGGTGCAAGGTGGTGATGGGTGATCGCTCATCGCTCGACGAGCTGGCCGCATGGATGGCGGAATCGGGCAAGGGTCCGGACTTCATCACGGTGGATGGCGGCGAGGGCGGGAGCGGCGCGACGTACTCCGAGCTGGCCGACAGCGTGGGACTCCCCATCGCGTCGGCGCTCATCATCGTGGACGACACGCTGCGTCGCGCTGGCGTGCGCGACCGCGTGACGCTCATCGCCTCGGGCAAGCTGCTCACGCCGGACCGTCAGGCGATCGCGCTGGGGATGGGCGCGGATCTGGTGAACGTCGCGCGCGGTTTCATGATCTCCGTGGGGTGCATCGGCGCGCAGCGGTGCCACACCAATCGCTGCCCGGTGGGCGTCGCCACCACGGACCCGCGCTTTCAACAGGCGCTGGTGGTGGAGGAGAAGAAGTACCGCGCGGCCAACTTCGTGATGGCGAGCCGGCACGGGCTGTACACCATTGCGGCAGCGCTCGGGCTCACGTCGCCCACGCAGATCCGGCGCGAACACGTGGTGTATCGGGACGATCGCGGGCGGGTGCATAATCTCACGGAGTGGTATCCGTATCCGGCGGCGGAACAGTTCCAGCAATTGTGACCACCCGACAGTTCTACCTCCGCGCCCTGGCCGCGCCGATCGCCGTGCCGCTCCTGGCCGCGGCGGGGTTTGCGCTCCTATGGCTCGCAGCCTCGCACGCCGACCCGATCGCGGAGTTCCAGTGGTCGGGATGGCTGTTCGGCATCGCGTTCATCGGCGCGTGGAGCACGATCCCCTACCTGCTCTTCGTGATCGGCTTTGTACTCTGGACCCGAAAGCCCCGATCCGACCGGGCACTCCGGCGCGTCCCCTGGATGGCGCCGGTGATCATCGCGGTGCCCTTCGCCCTCTGGGCGGCATCGTT
>DASUKA010000075.1:0-8331 GCA_036278935.1 Gemmatimonadaceae bacterium | reverse complement strand
CGCCCACGTCGCGTGCACGTCGTGCCCGCAAGCATGCATCACGCCGGCGCGCTCGGAGGCGAAGGGAAGGCCGGTCTCCTCCTGAATGGGGAGCGCGTCGATATCGCCACGCAGGGCCACCAGAGGCAGCACCGGATCGCGTCCGCGGATGCGCGCGATGATCCCGGTGTCCGCCACGCGCTCGAGTTGCGCGGGCTCGAGCTCGGCGAGCGCCGCGTACAGCCGGTCGGCGGTGCGGGTTTCCTGGTGCGACAGCTCCGGATGCGCGTGCAGCTCCTGGCGCAACGCCACGAGCTCTCGCCGCAGCGCGGGCGCGAAGAGTGTGTCGACCGCGGCGGGCAGCGGTGCCAGTCCTTCCACGTCCTGGCTCACGCGCGCAGCTCCTCCCGCCGCACCGTCAGATTCTCCACCCGGTCGACGTCCACTGTCACCCCCATCCCCGCTCGCTCGCGCGGCACGTGCACCATCCCCTCCGCATCCATCGTCCACTCCGGCGTCACGATGTCCTGCGCCCAGTAGCGCGCGCTCGGGCTCAGGTCGCCCGGCAGTGTGAAGTTCGGCAGCGACGCGAGCGCCACGTTGTACGCGCGCCCCACTCCACTCTCAAGCATCCCGCCGCACCACACCGGGACGCCGGCGCGCTGGCAGCAGTCGTGGATCGCGATGGAGGCCGCGTAGCCGCCCACGCGCCCCGGCTTGATGTTGATGATCCGTCCGCTGCCGAGCGTGATCATGTCCTCCGCACGGCTCACGCTGACGATGGATTCATCCAGACAGATCGGCGTGCGGAGCTGGCGCTGCAGCGCAGCGTGGCGCACGAGATCGTCGCGCTCCAGCGGCTGCTCGATCATCACCAGATCGAACGCGTCGAGCGCTCGGAGCGGCTCCGCGTTCTCGAGCGTGTAGGCCGAGTTCGCATCGGCCATGAGCGGAGCCTCAGGACCCAATGCTTCGCGCACGGCGCCGATGTAGGCCACGTCGGCGCCCGGAGCGATCTTCATCTTGATCTTCCGGTAGCCGTGCTGCAGTGCCGCACGCGCGCGGTCGACCAGCGCGCACGGATCCTTCTGAATACCCAGCGAGATGCCGGTGGCGATGCGCTCACGCGTCCCGCCAAGGAGGGTGGCAAGCGGGACGCCGCGCTGTTGGGCAGTGAGCTCCCATCCGCCCATCTCCACCGCCGCCTTTGCCATGCGATGACCACGGAAGTCGCGCGAGAGCAGCGTGTGCGTGGCGCCCGGCTCGTCGAGCGCCGCACCCAACACGCGCGGCGCGATCCACTCGCGAATGGCCAACCACGCGGTGTCGATCGTCTCCTCGCTGTAGTTCGGCTGCTCGCCGGCCACGCACTCCGACCAGGCGACGAGCCCGCTATCGCTCGCGAGCTCGAGCAGGCAGATGCGCCGCTCGGCTACCACCCCCGACGAGATGCGGAAGGGCTCCTTGAGCGGGAGGCGGATTTCGCGCAGGGCGATGCGCGTGATGCGGAGCGTCACGGAGTGCCGGCGCTCGGCAGGGTGCGCGATACGATGTAGAAGGCGCGCCGCGCGCCGGCATCGCGATAGAAGCCGGCCACGCGATAGCCGTGCTCGAGCGCGCACTGGAAGGCTGCGCGTGTGACGACACGCCACTGGCCGGCGAGCGGAATCGACATCGCCTGAACGCGTGTGATATCGAGGGGGATCTCGACGCGCACGGTGTCGTGCGCCAGAAGGGCATCGAGATCGGGGGTGGCGGGCGCCGCATCGCGGCCGGCGGGGTTCACCACGAGTGCCGCGCGCGCCGAACGCGCGACACGCGCCGAGGCGCGCGCGAGCGACTGGCCGGGACGTGCATCGGTAATTGCCCAGGCGGCGATGAAGCGGTCGGTCCCGAGCCCGCGGTGCAGCGCGCTGTCGGTCTCGGAGCCGTACATGTCGGCCGCGTATTCGGTGATCTCAACGCCGAGCCGATTGATGTTGAGGTGTGCGTTACGGGCGACGAGCGGATCGAATGTCCAGTAGATGCGCGTGACGCCGAGCGTCCGGAGGGCATCGCGCTGGAACTCCTTGAGGCGCCGTCCGATGCCATGGTCGCGGAGCTCGGGACGCACGGCGAGCATGTCGGACCAATGGACGAGCTGACCGGCCTCGATGCCGGTCATACCGAAAACGAATCCGGCGAGCTGCCCGCTCGCATCGAACGCGCCGGCGGTAATGCCGCCGAGGCGTTGGGACACCTTGAGAATGGCGGCGGGGACGCGTTCACTGAAGCGCTCGCCCCAGGTTTCGTGCTGGAGGGCGACGCAGGCGGCGAAGTCCTCGCGCGAGTGAAGGCGCCGAATCTGGATGGCCGGCGCGCCGTCGTGGGGAGCGGCGGCGGGGTGCCCACGGTCGCGGATTCGGCGCGCGGGTTCGGTCATGCCCGGGGAGGGGGAGTCGGAGTGTCGTGGAGGCGCAGGTTGCGTCTCTACGGGACGCGGCACAAGTTATGGCGCGGGTCAGTATACCGCAAGGTATACAACGCCGAGTCACTCATGCGAGGACCGATGGCCCGGTCGAGCATGTTCCACCACGTACTCCACGCGTTGCGGGTGCCGGTTCCGACGCCGGCGCCGTCGATTGATATAGAGCCAGGCCCCGATGTGCACCGCCTCCAGGGCGATGTCCGCGTTGCGAAGGAGGGTGACGAGTCGATCGCTCGCATCGGCCCCTCGAATACCGGCGATCTCGAACATTGGCACGTCACCGCGTTCAAGGAAAGTCTGGCGGGGCCGCCGGGCCTTGATACGTCGCTCGTCACCGTCGTCGCGAACGCCGGGGAAGGATGAAAGCACTCGGGGTTCCGCGAATTCCGCGGCGCGAGCACGCGATGCCACGCACCAGGTGCCACCGGCTCGCCGTGTCCGGATACATCTTCATGGGCAGCAGATTCCATACCGCGTCGAGGCACGTCACCGATGAAGCGCACACTTCTCCTCCCCCTCCTCCCGTTCGCCGCCTTCGCCATGGGCTCGACCCCGCCGTCGCGCTCCCTCCCGGCCAGCGCACCGAAGTCGTACGACATCGTCATCACGGGTGGGCGCGTGGTGGATGGCACGGGCAATCCCTGGTTCTACGGCGATCTCGGCATCACGGACGGCCGGATCGCCCGCATCGCCCCCGCGGGATTCCTGGCCCATGCACGTGCCACACGCCACATCGACGCGGGCGGGATGGTGGTCGCGCCCGGTTTCATCGACATCCAGGCGCAGTCCACGGAGCAGCTCCTCACTGGCGACAGCCGCGTCATCAGCATGATCACGCAGGGTGTGACGACGATGATCTTCGGCGAGGGCTCCACGCCCGCCCCCGCCAACGCGAACGTGCGGAAGCTGTATGACGCCACGTCAGGCGCGCGCGCGCGGCTCTATCGCCGCTTCGCGGGCACGCATGGCTTCGATCACTGGCTCCGTGCGATGGCGCACCACAAGGCGTCGGTAAACTTCGGTTCCTTCCTGGGCGCCTCCACCGTGCGGGCGTACGCCAAGGGCCAGGCCGAAGGACCCGCCACACCCGCCGAGCTGGACACCATGCGCGCGGTCGTGCGGCATGCCATGCGCGATGGCGCCTTCGGTCTCGCGAGCGCGCTCATCTACCCGCCCGGCAGCTACGCCTCGACCGATGAGCTGATTGCGGAAGCGAAGGCCATGGCGCCGTACGGCGGTATCTACATCACGCACATGCGCTCGGAGGGCGACCGCCTGCTCCAGGCGCTGACCGAAGCACTGACCATCGGACGCGAGGGCGGCGTGCCGGTCGAGATCTATCACCTGAAAGCGGCGGGGGTGAGCAACTGGCCCAAGGCCGCGCGTGTGGTGGCGATGATCGACTCGGCGCGCGCGGCCGGACAGGACGTCGGCGCCGATCAGTACGCGTACACCGCCGGCTCGAACGGCCTCTCCTCCTGCATTCCGCCCGCCGCGCACGCCGACGGCAAGCTGTTCGAGCGCCTCAGGGATCCCAAGGAGCGCTCCCGCATCAAGGCCGACATGGTGCGCCCCGACACGAGCTGGGAGAACCTCTGCCTCGCCGCAACGCCGGCCGGCGTGGAGGTGGTCGGCTTCCATATCGACTCCCTCAAGCAGCGCTATGAAGGGAAACGGCTCGATCAGATTGCGAAGGGAATGGGCGAGGACTGGGCCGATGCCGTCATCGACCTCACCCTCGCCGAGCGCGACCGGCTGGGGCAGATCCTCTTCATCGCCTCCGACTCGAACGTCGCCATGCAGATCCGACAGCCGTGGATGAAGTTCGGCACCGATGCGGATGGCGTCGATCCTGACAGCATGCACGGCACGATGGTCCATCCGCGTGCCTATGGGAACTACCCGCGTATCCTTGGCCGCTACGTGCGCGAGCAGCACGTGCTCACACTGGAGGACGCGATCCGCAAGATGACCTGGGCCGTAGCGCAGCGCCTCTCGATCCACGATCGCGGGATGTTGCACCAGGGGATGTACGCCGACGTGGTGGTGTTCAACCCGAAGACGATCATCGATCGCGCGACGTACGAGCAACCGAACCAGCTCTCGGTGGGCGTGTGGGAGGTGCTGGTGAATGGCGTGGAAGTCGTGCGCGACGGGGAGCCGACCGGGGCGAAGCCTGGGCGGATCGTGCGCGGGCCGGGGTATGGGCGGTAGGCCGCGCGACCTGCGGGACGGCGTGGCCGAGGGTGTCGGGCCGCATGACGCCCCATCGCGCCCGACGGCGACGGGTGCCGCAGCGTGCGCCCGCCGCCCCGGGAACTCCTTCGCCCGACCACTGATTGCATCAGTCAAACAGTCGTGTACTTTCCTACTCACCTTGTGTGCATGCCGGTATCCACTACTGCCCGGTCCCCCGCGCTCGCTCGGAGCACCCCTCATCCCGGTGCGACTTCGACTCGGCCCATGACGCATGATCCGTCGCCGGTGGCAGCGGCGAAGACGACGCACGGAACCTCCTCCCGAGCTGCGGACCGCTCAGCCCGCGGTGATCGCATCGCGCGCGCCTACCAGCAACTGCGCGAGCTCATCGTGCGGGGCCGCCTCTCACCCGGCGCCCGCATTATCGAGAGCGACATCGCCGAGCGGCTGGGCGTGAGCCGCACCCCCGTGCGCAGCGCGCTCCACCGCTTGCAGCAGGAGGGCTACATCGTCGGCATCGGCCGCGGGAAGGAGCCCCGGCTCGCCGTGGCGCCCCTCACTCAGGAGGATGCACGCGAGCTGTTCGGGATCATCGGCGCGGTCGAGGGCATTGCCGCCCGCGAGGCCGCCGAGCTTCCGGAGGCCATGCGCAGCGAGCTGGCCGAGACGCTGCGTGCCCTCAACGGCGGCCTCGAGGAGGCCGCCCATGCCGCGCGCCCCGATCCCATCCACATCTTCGACCTCGATACCACCTTCCATCGCCGCTACGTCGAGCGCGGCGCCGGTCCGCGGCTCATCGCCCTGCACGATGCGATCAAGCCCCAGGCCGAGCGCTATGTCCGCCTCTACACCAGCGCCATGGTGGATGAGATCTCCCGCTCGGTGGCCGAGCACGACAAGATCATCGAGCAGATCGAGGCGGGTAACGCCGACTCCGCGCAGCGCGCCGTCCACCGCAACTGGCGCAATGCCGCGGAGCGCCTGAGTAGCGTCATTGAAACCCTGGGTGAGCGGGGAAGTTGGTAGCTGCACGATGGTTGCGGGGCGGGGGGTGCGGGTTGTGAGTCGTGAGGCGTGAGACACATTGATGCCACGTTGGCATGATGGGGGCTGATCCCCCGCTCGCCCGCCCCGCACTCCGCGCACTGGCCGACCGGATGGGCATCTGCTCCGAGTACGTGGACCAGTCGGGTGCGGAGCGCCGCGTCACCGCCGATCGCACCCGCGTCGCGCTCCTCGGCGCCATGGGCGTCGACGCATCCAGCGAGTCCGCTGCGCGAGCCGCGCTCCGTGCGCTGGACGTGCGGGAGGACGAGCAGCTCGTACCGTGCGTGCATGTGGCGCTGGAGAACGAAACACACGGCAAGCGCGTGAGGGTGCGGCTCCCACCCGGGTGGCGATCCCATCCCCTGGAATGGTCGATCGAGCTGCACGAGGAGGGCGGCGCCGTGCACGAAGGGGCCGGCGTGTTGCGCCGCGACCGCGCCCGCGAGATCTGGCTGCCTCTTCCCCTGCCACCAGAGCCCGGCTATCACACCGTCCGCCTGCGACTCTGCGGCCCGCCCGGCGACGTGGAGCGCCGGGCCGAGCAGATGCGCATTGTCACCCCGCGTCACTGTCCCACCCCAACCGAGCGGCTTGATGGGCGCCGTGTGTTCGGGATCACCGCCGATCTCTACGCGCTGCGCGGCGCGCGGGACTGGGGGGTGGGCGACATGACGGACCTCCGACATCTGCTCGAGTGGAGCGCAGACGTGGGCGCGGCGTTCGTTGGCCTCAACCCGTTGCACGCGCTGCGGAACTGCGGCAGCGCCGTGAGCCCGTACAGTCCGGTGAGCCGTCTCTTTCGCAACGTGCTCTACCTGGACGTGGAGGCGATTCCCGAATTCGCCGACTGTGCCGAGGCGCGTGCCCTCGTGGCACATGAGGACACCCGAGCCGCGTTGAGCCGGCTGCACCAGAGTGACCGCGTGCAGTACGACCAGGTGATGGCGCTCAAGCGACCGGTCCTCGAGGCACTGCATCGCGCCTTCGCCCGCACGCATCGCGGAACACGGGATGCGCGCGGCATGGCATACGCGCGCTACCTGGCGGCGCAGGGCGAGCCGCTCACGGCGTTTGCCACCTTTCTGGCGCTCGAGGCGCACTTCGGGAAGCTCCCGGCGCCGCCCACGAGTTGGCGCGAATGGCCGGCCGCCTTCCGCGACCCGCATTCCGCGGCGGTGGCGGCGTTCCGGGCGTCGCACCATGAGGCGGTGGACTTCCACTGCTGGCTGCAATTCGAGCTGGACCGGCAGCTTGCCGCGGCGGCGGATGCCGGCCGGGCCGCCGGCATGGCGATCGGGCTCTACCAGGATCTCGCCATCGGTACGGCCGGTGACGGGAGCGATGCATGGGCGTTTCCGGAGCTGTTCGCGAAGGGAGTGAGTATCGGCGCCCCGCCCGATGCGCTCGCGGCGCAGGGGCAGAACTGGGCGCTCCCGCCGCTCGACCCCCATCGTCTGCGCGAGAGCGGGTACCGCTACTGGACCCTCCTGCTGCGGAGCGCGCTGGATCATGCCGGAGCCATCCGCATCGATCACATCCTGGGCCTCTTCCGGCAGTTCTGGATTCCGGACGGGCGTCCGGGCTTCGAAGGCGCCTACGTACGCTTCCCCACCCGGGACCTGCTCGGGATTCTCGCGCTGGAGAGCACGCGTCACGGCGCGCTGGTGGTAGGCGAGGATCTGGGCACGGTGCCGCGCGAGGTGCCGCCCACACTCAAGCGATGGGGAATCCTGGCCTCGCGCGTGCTCTACTTCGAGCGCTACCGGCGGGGCGGCTTCCGGCCGGTCGCGTCGTACGAGCCGTTGTCGCTCACCACCGCCAACACGCACGACCTGCCCCCTCTCGCGGGCTTCTGGACGGGGCATGACATCTTGCTCCGGCGCTCGGCGGGCTCGATTCCCAGCGATACCGCGGCACGGGTGGCGCGCAGCGCGCGCGAGGGGGAGCGGCGCGCCCTGCTCCGCCGCCTCGCGGCCGACGGGGCGCTCCCGGCCGCACGCGAGCCGGCCACACCGGCCGAGCTGCGTGGCGCCGTGCACGACTTTCTCTGCCGCACCCCTGCGGCACTGGTCGGTTTTTCCCTCGCTGATCTCACCGGTGAAACCGAGCCGGTGAACATTCCGGGCGTGGGGCAGGACCGCTACCCGAGCTGGACGCGGCGGTTGCACCTGCCGGTCGAAGCTCTCCGCACTGACCCGGACGTTGCCACCGCACTGCGTTGCGGGCAGCGAGGTACGGGGGGCAGCGGCGGAGGCGGGAGCGAGGTGCACGGCGGTGGAGATCGAGGCGGGGAACAGCGGCTCTGAATCGCACGCCGGCGGCCGTGCACCCCTCCGAGATTTTCCGCCTGTCCACCGCCCCGACAGCCGGTTGCATCCGCTGACAGTCTGTCGCAGCTTACACCCTTCGCTACCGATGAGCCGCGTGGTCCACCGAGCCGTTCGGCGGTGGGGCCGCGCTCCTCGCAACCAGCTGTGTGGTCGGTCGTCCTGATTCCGTAGTCAGGAACGGCACTGCACCGTGCGGGTAGTATCGTAGGCGGTACTCCCCACCACGCCGGCCGGCAGCGTCTCCCGCACGTCGCTCCCCATTGGCACGCTTGTCGCCCCCTGAAACGCTGGGTTGGCGCGCTGTATCTC
>DASUKA010000074.1:0-43694 GCA_036278935.1 Gemmatimonadaceae bacterium | reverse complement strand
CGGCCTGGGCTGCGGCCGGGGCTGCGGCCGGGGCTGCGGCCGGGGCTGCGGCCTGGGATGCGGCCTGGGCTGCGGCCGGGGCTGCGGCCGGGGCTGCGGCCTGGGCTGCGGCCGGGGCTGCGGCGACCGGTCGGCTGGCGCCGACCGTCACCGCACTCCAAGAGAGTGCCGTCGCGCTCATCCGTGTCATGTGCGCAGTCGGGAGGCCAGATGAACAGCGTTGAGCACGCACCCACGGAGATCGCCACGCCAGCCAGCAAGGCCGAGCTGGCGCGGCAGCTCAAGACCTTCCTGCGCCTCCCACGCTGGTATCAAGAAGTGATCCGCCCGCGCTTCCGTAGCGGTCCTGCGCGGCATGGCAACCGGCCCACTACGGAGGCGGGCCAAGCGCGAGCCATGGCCCATGCCGAAGCGAAGCGGGACCACCGCCGTTCCCGCCGTTTACACGCTGGAGGCTGACCGATGACCATTACACATCTGGTGGTTGCCGGCTTTGTCATCGTGTACGGGCTGTACGCGCTCTGGCTGGTCATCTCCATCGAGCGGCAGCTCCGGGCCGCCACGCGTGCTACCGCGGTCGTGATGGCGGCGCTGGATACCGCACGGGAGCAGCGCGCATGCTGAGCTTTATTCTCATCGCCGCCGACTCGTTGGTGGGGCTCCTCGCCGTGGCCTATGCCGTCGTCGCGCGCGACCGATTGGTCCGCGCACGCACCGACCACCAAGTGTTCGTCGAGGACTTGCTGTGGATGTTGTCCAAGTCGGGCGGCGCCACGCTGGCCAACCTAGGCGAGAGCGCGTACAGCATCGCGCGCGACCACGGGTGGTACATCACTCCACCGGATACGCCGACCCGCATCGCGTTAATGCACTCCGAGTTGTCGGAGGCGCTGGAGGAATACCGTGCCGGACACGCACTCACGGAGGTGTACGAGCGCGACGGCAAGCCGGAGGGATACCCGATCGAGCTCGCGGACGTAATCATCCGCATCCTGGACCACTGCACGGCCGAGGGCATCGACATTCAGGGCGCCGTCCTGCGCAAGATGGAATACAACGCGACCCGCCCCCACCGGCACGGCGGGAAGGTCGTCTAGCGCCGCACTTGCGACGAGCCATAGCGGCGCGTACATTGGCCTTTTAGGCAACGTCCCCCGCCGGTCCCCTGCCCCGGCCCGTCCCACGGTGCCGGGGCTTCTCCATCCCGCCGCATGGCCCGTCCGCTCACTGCCAAGCAAGAACTGTTCTGCCGGCTCTACGTCATTAGCCTCAATGGCACCCAATCGGCTAAGGATGCCGGCTTTGCTGCTAAGTCTGCGCACGTCACCGCCTCGAAATTACTAAGGGACCATAAGGTGAAGGCCCGCATCGCTGAGTTGCAGGCCGAAGCCTTAGCATCGTCCGAGGGGCAGGCCCAAGAAGCCGAGCGACAGGCGACCGTGACCGCACTAGAGGATGAGGCCGCCGCGGTCATTGCCGAGCTGCGTAATCACGCGTTCGCCAATCTGTTCAAGATCATCGAGATCACGCCGGCCGGCGGCATTCGGTGCCGCAGCCTCGACGCGCTTCCCGAGGACATCCAACGGCAGGTGAAGAAGGTCAAGACGAGCACCCGCACGTTCGGCGGCGGCGATGTGTCGGTGACCGAGGTGGAGTACGAGGTGGAGCTCTGGGATAAGCTCGCCTCGCTCAAGGCGCTCGCGCAGCACTACGCGCTCCTGACGCCGGCCGGCGGGAAAGCCAAGGCTGGCGAGGGCGAGCCCACGAACTACGAGGTGACGATGAGCATCCCGCCGGCTGCGCCGGTGGAGGGTGCCGCGTGAGTTGGGAGCCGCCAGAGCGCTGGTGGTGCGTCAACACGTCGGATGAGTGCTTCCGCGTCGATGAGGCAAGTATGGCCTCGGTCGTCGTGGCGTGGAACACGGGCGATCGGCTCGTGACGTTCGCGGATGTCTTCGGCAGCACGGTGACCATCCCCGTCGAGAACATCGAAAGCATCTGGGACAGCGACCGCGAGTTGCGCGAGCGCGGCCGGCTATTCCTGCGCGCCGTCGATGCCGAGGTACCTGAGTGGGAACGGGGCGACGAATGACGCACGATCCCGCGCTCATCGGCGCCTCGCGCCACTACCGGCGGCGGAAGCCGCGCATCCACTACACACGGCCGAAGGTCACGCCCTACCAGGAGCGCGTCATCTTCGGCCCGCACCGGACCGCGGTCATCGAGGCGAGCACCAAGACCGGCAAGACGGTCGGGTGCATCATCTGGCTGCACGAGCTGGCGCTGACGCAGGGCCGGCCGGGCGATACCTACTGGTGGGTTGCCCCGGTGTATGGGCAAGCGCGGATCGCCTTCGAGCGCATGCGCCGCTACCTGCGCATCTCGCGGTGGGATGCCGGGCTGGGTCGCTTCGTGGCCGACAACAGCGGGCTCTACAGCTCGATCGAGAGCCCCATGGTGATCCGCTGTCCCTCGGGCGCCAAGATCGAATTCAAGAGCGCGGAGAAGCCGGACAACCTGTACGGCGAGGACGTACGCGCGGTCGTGCGCGACGAGGCGAGCCGCATGCGGGATGCCGCCCACTACGCGCTCCGCTCGGTGCTGACGGCCACACGCGGGCTGGACCGCTGGATCGGCAACGTGCGCGGCCGGCGCAACGAGCATTACAAGATCGCGCGGCGGGCCGAGGCGGGTGAGGATGGGATGGTCTACGCACTTTGGACCGCGTGGGATGCCGTCGAGGCCGGTGTGCTGGCGCGGGACGAAGTGCTGGCCGCGCAGCGGGATCTCCCCGAGGACGTGTTTGCCGAGCTGTATCTCGGCAAGCCCAGCGACGACGGCGGGAACCCGTTCGGCATCGCGCACATCGACGCGGCGACCATGCCGCTGGCCACCACCGAGCCGTTCGTGTGGGGCTGGGACTTGGCCAAGTCGAACGACTACACGGTCGGGATCGCGCTCGACGAGAGCGGCGCGCCCTGTCGGTTCGAGCGGTGGCGCGGCGTGGATTGGGGGCCAACCAGTCAACGCATCCGGGACCGCTCCAAGGTCTACAGCCTCATCGACTCCACGGGCGTGGGCGATCCGATCGTGGAAGGGTTGCGCGCCAAAGCCTCCCACTTCCACGGCTACCAGTTCACATCGGCCAGCAAGCAACAGCTGATGGAAGGGCTGGCGTGGTGCGTCCAGAACCCGCACCCCGAGCACCCCGAGCGCCGCGTGATCGGCATTCCGGACCACAAGGTCATGAAAGCCGAGATGGACGTGTTCGAGTGGCAACACACGCGCACCGGGGTGCGCTACTCGGCGCCGGCCGGCTACCACGATGACACGGTGTGCGCGCTCGCCCTGGCCGCCGCGGCGTGGCGCATCCGCATGCGAGGCCGCATCCCGAATCTTCCTCCTCTCCACTACACCTGACCATGGCACTCACCCGATTGGTGACCCCGAAGCGCGAGCATCAGAACCGCGGGCGCTGGCAGCAAGACGAGGCGCGGAGCCGCGCGTCGTTCATCGCCTCCACGCGGCTCCTCGCGCCGTTCCTCGTGCCGCACCGCTTCGAGGGCAACGCACGCCCGGAAGAGCTGCGCCGCAGCGGCTTCGGCTACGGCATCCGGCTCAACGGCTCATACCTGAGCGAGATCATGGGCCACATTCGCGGCACCACGGCAACCTACGCGTGGGGGGGGCTCGCTGAGGGCGAGCCCGAGCGGGATGGCACCCCGGCCGGTGGCCTGGCGCGCGCGCTCTATACCGACGCCACGCGCGACGGTGTGACGCTCCGCAACTTCATCGAGGGGGAGGTGCTGGAATGGATGCTGTCGTCGGTGGGCGGGTTCATCGTGGTCGATGCCCCGCCGGCCGCAGGTGAGCTGACGCGGGCCGATGAGCTGGCCGCGGGCAAGCGGCCGTACCTCCGGTTCGTGCCGTGGAGTGCGGTCGAGGACATGGGCCAGGGACCGACCGGCTACCGCTTCGTGAAGTTCGAGGAGGAAGTCGATAATCGCACGCCGGACGGCGACGACATGGGCGTGGACATTCACCACGTGCTCTACCAGCTCGAAGAGGATGGCTCCACGACCGTGGCGCGGTACGACAAGGACGGCCAGAGCGTCGATGTCGCCGGGCGGCCAGCGCCGTTCACGGTCCTCGGTACCTTCAAAGACTGCCAGGGCAACACCATCCTCCCGCTGGTGCCGGTCAAGCACGGCACACATCCCGAACTCAAGTACCTGGGCACCGGGCTCCTGTACGGACTGGCAGACATCGTGATTGACCTGTTCAACACGGTGTCGGAGATGCGCGAGGGCTACCGCGATGCGGCGTTCGGGCTGCTCGTGCACACGGGTGCCGATGGGGCCGAGGTGCAAGCGCAGTTGCAGGAGGGCTCGCGCCTGGTGAAGCTGGGCGATGGTGACCGGGCGAAGTTGGAACGACTGGCGGCCGAGTCGGCTGAGGTGATGGCGGGGTTGCAGCTCATTGACATGGCGGTGAAGGCGTGGGCGCTCTCGGCCCGGCGGCAGGCGGCCGAGGCCATGCAGTCGCAGACGGCGCAGCAGGGCAGCGGCGTGGCGCTCTCGGCCGAGTTTCAGCTCGACCTCAAGCCGTTGCTGATGTCCATCGTCCACGAGCTGGATGCGATCGAGACGTGCGCGCTCTACATCGCGGCGCAGATGGCGGGCCAGACGCCGGAGCAGGCCGATGAGATCTCGGTGAGCCGGGGCACGGAGTTCCGGCTGGAGGATGAAGCGAGCCGTATCGCGCGCATCTGCAAGGACTACATCCTGTCGCTGCCGCTGACGGCCGAGATGAAAGTGCAGTTGGCCATGTCGTGGCTCCGCGCGGCCGACGTGATCGACCTGACGGAGCCGGTGGAGGTGGCCACGCCGGGCGAGAAGGGCACCGAGCCGACGACCCCGCGCATGACAGTGGGCGAGCGCATCGAACAGCAGTTGCGCGAGCTGACCGAGGCGCAGGACACGGGCGCGGTGAACATGGCGAGCATGCCGCCGGGTCGGAGCTTCCCGCCGCTCCAGCTCCACCAGGGCGGCGCACCGGCCACGCCAGAGCCGGAGCCCGGGGCGCCCGGCGCGCCGTAACGGACCACGCGGCGTGACCACGCCCCGGCCGTACCTGGACGCGATGCGCGCGGCGCGAGCGCGGGAGTTGGCCATCGACACCGCGGAGGCGCACGCCATCAGCCGCGCGCTCTCCACGTGGGCCGACGAGCTGGCGCACGTGCTCGCCGGCCTCCCGCCAGACCGGCAGGTGGCCGCGTTCCGCTCGCAGGCGGCGATCCGGCGCACCGTCTCGGACCTGGACGAGCGCATCGCGCGGGCCGTGGGCCAGGGAACGGATCTCGCCCTCTCGGATACCCTGGCGGTCTGGCAGGACGCGCAGCAGCGGGTAGCGGCGATGCAGGGCGTGCCCAACGCGCTGCTGGGTGGCGTGGCGAACCCGCAGCTCACCATCGCGCAGGCGTTCAGTCGCCAGTACCCGACGACATGGCGCACGTTGGTGCGTGGCTACGCCGACACCGCCGGCACCGAGGTAGCGGGCATCGTCCGGAATGCCCTGTTGCGGGGCACATCGCCCGATACCCTAGCGCGAGCCCTGCGGCCGTACGTGACGGGCAGGGACAGGCAGCCAGGGGCCATCGCTGACGAGATCGGGGCCACACCGGCCGAGACCCGCGGGGCAGCGTACTCGATGGAGCACAACGCCGCCCGGATCGCCTTCTCTGAGACGCACAACGCGCGGCGCGAGGCCGAGGTGGCGCACTTCCAAGCGGACCCGTTCATCGCGCTCTCGCGGTGGGAGCTCAGCCCGAACCGTGGCACCCAGCGGCTGCCGGACGTATGCGATGCCCTGGCGCGGCTGGACTGGTACGGGCTGGGTGCTGGCGTGTTCCCGCTCGACCGGGTGCCGCTCTCGCCGCACCCATGGGACCGGTGCGAGGTGATGCCCATCACGTGGACGCCGGAGCTGCGCAAGAAGCTCGAGGAGATGGGCACGATCCGGCTGCGGCTGAACCCGGCCGACGTGCCGATCCCGGGCGCTGGCCTGCTCTCGCCGCGTGCCGTGGAGCGTATCCGGCTGGCGCTCGTGGAACTCTTGCAGCGGGAGCCGGTGGCGCTCGGTGCCGGCGCACAGCCTGCACCGCCCACCAAGCCGGAGCCGGCGCCGACGACGCGACCGGTTGAGCAAGACCCGACGCCTACCCCCACGCCACCCGCGGCATCCACGCCGGCCGCCGAGGCGATTGCCGCGCTGCCGCACGCCGAGAAGGTGTTGGCCGCGCGCGCCGCACCGGTGACCGTGCCCTCCTACATTGCGGGGCCGGCGCCTACGCTCGACGCCACGACCGTGGAGGGGTTGTCGGATCAGATCGTTGAGGAGGTGGACGACTCCCACGTCGCGGAATGGACCTACGACTCGCCGGCACCGGCGAAAGTGAACGCGGATGCGTTCCACCGGCGGATCGGCGGCACCAACACCTCCGAGGTGGTGCTCTCGCCGGAGGTGACGAACGGCATGCGGGAGTGGGCGGCTGGCAAGCGCGGGGCGGGGCCGCTCAACTACACTGCCGCGACCGCGCACGAGGTCATCCACACCACCTCGGCGGCGGTCTTCGGACCGGACCCCGCACAATACAAGCGCCCCAGCGGGTTCCTCACCGAAGAGATGGTCACCGAGCGGCGCGCGCGCAACTTCATGGCGCGGGCGTGGAGCGATGGCCAGATTGCGGACTGGCGCCAGTTGCCCTATCCCGTGCGGCACGCCATGGATGTACACGGGTATACCCGCTTTGTGCAGGCGGCCGACTGGCTGGCCGATGAGCATGGGGAGGAGGAGGTGGAACGGCTCTGGCGCCTCGACACCGGAGAGAAGCGGCGCGACTACCTCAGCGCGCAACTCCTCGATGACGTGGCGGGCGACTTGCAACGCATGGGCGCGCCCGCATCAGCGATGCGTGGTGCGACGGCCTCACTCGGCCGTCGCGCGTGGGAGTTGGTCTTTATCAGAGGCGATAGTCCGGAATTGCCCCTGAACATCTTGCGTGCCGCGCCGACGTGGCAGGACTACATGAAGCGCCTGGCCGGCTTCCTCTCGTACAAGGCATTGCCATGACACAGGCAGAGATCGGCCGGTATTGGGATCGCTTCTTCGCGGCGGCCGAGGGTGGCGACGACGCACTCATCCAGCTCGCCACCGAGTTGCGCGAGCGTTACCCGGGTGACCGGGACGCTCGCGCGATCGGCACGTCCATCGCGATGGCTATTGACTCGGGGCGGCAGGCCGGCGCGCAACAGGAGCCGCCAGCGACCCCATGATGTCCACCGGCCGGCGCGCGGACGGCAGGCGCACGGGCGGGGCTGGTGTATGCTGCCGGCGTGCCCGGCGGAATCCCTGCACGAGCAGCCGGCACGTCTCGCGCACATCGGTAGGGAGCGGCGCACGGCCGGCCACGATGCGCGCGAGTTGGCGCCGGCTGCATCCCACGATGTAGGCGAGCTGGCGCCGGGTGAGCGCCATCTCTGTGAGCATTGCGCGTGCCAGGGCGGCATCACTCACGCGGCGACCTCCATCTCCCCGTGCTCCGGGCAGTGCGGCGCCCCTACGGCATCGATCCATTTCTGCGTGGTGCGGCAGACGTAGCCACAGCCGTGGCACTCGCACTTAATCATCCGCGTGGTCTGCTTCGTCTCGCGCATCATCGGCACAATGGCGGCGTGCGGATAGGGGCCGAGCGCTTCCACCAGCGGCCTCGCCCACGCCAGGAACTCCGGCCCGGCCTCGGTCGCGGTCGCCGGGCCGACCAGCCCCAGCTTGCCGGCCAGCCGAGCGAACGGGGCGCGGTGGCCCACGCCGTGGCCGAGCGCCGCGTGTGCCAGCTCGTGGGCCAGCACATCCGCCACGCGCATTGGCTCAGCCAGCATGGGCGAGATGAAGATTTCGACGCTCCCATCCCGCGACATGGCGGCGTGACAGCACTCCCCGATGGTGCGGCTCCCGCCCTTCTTCGACAGACCTCCACTGGAGGGCCAGCCGGCAGCGACCCGGAGCTTCTTCGGCAGCGGGTGGTCCAGCGATGCGAACATGGGCGCCATGGCATGGGCCAGCGCGGTCAACCATGCCTCGCGGGTCTCGTGTGTGGTGGCCATGGTTAGCGGTCCTCCTCGAGGTCGGACGCCATGGTGCGGCGGCCGAGCACGGCGACGACCGCGCGGGCGTCTCGCTCGCTCTGCCGGACATCCTCATGCCAAACCCAGCGGTGATCGTGCGTGCGGACCGCGCCGATGCGCTGCTCCTGCATCAGCCTGAGTGCTTCGCATTGCGTCCGTGACATGGTGCTCTCCTTGGGTGTGTGGTCTCGCGGGCTGCGGTATCAGCCTCACAGGCTAATATAGCAGCCGGCGTTTACACGTCAACCCCAAAGAGGCACCAAAGCAAAATGGCCGGTTGCCCGGCCCTTCCGTGGTCAGGAGAGCGTCGTCGCTCAGCCGATGGGTTCCGCGGTCTCGGTGACATGACATCCTTTGATGCCCGCGCCCCACTGGAACACGAACGTCTGGCGGTAATCCGCGCTGGTGTGCACAAACGTCACTTCCCCCGGCTCATCGGTGCGGATGTACGGGATGTCGCCCCACTTCTGGATGTGGGCGGCGATCTCGGTGGAGCAGTCCGTTTCTGCGGGCGCGGTCACGTGCGCCGCGCCACCACAGCCCATGAGCGCGAGCGCCAGCATGATGGCGATGGTCCGCATGGCGCTACTGCTCCACCAGCTCGACAGCGCCCATGTCCGTGGAGCCGTCCGGGCACGCCAAGCCACCCGTGTACGTGCGGGGCGCCATGCCGGACAGGGTCGCCGTACCACGAAAGCCGATGCCGGTCCCTTGGATGTAGCGCACGCTGTCCGGGAATTGCTCGATGTGCATCAGCGCGTTGATGCTCGAGGTGTCGGCCGTGCTCCCGCGCCACGAGACTTTGCTCCCCATGAGCTCCATGCTGAGGATCGCACTGTGCGCGTCACGGATCGGCGGTACCCCGAGCGTGCTGTCGCCTTCGAGCGCGGCGTAGTGCGCCTGCGCGGCCGGCCAGCTCGCCGTCGTCACCGAGACCACCACGCTATCCGAGCCACCGCTGACCGTCCCGCGGCAGCGGTAGGAGGCCATCCAGACCGTTCCCGAGAGATCGGCCAGCGCGGTGACCGCCACATCCTGCCCCGCATTCCCCATCGCGTAGTGCACCTGCCCTGTGCCCTCGCTCGCGAGCAGGGTATCGCCGTTCACCCTGGCGCTGTCCGTCTGGAGCGGGTTGCCGTACGCATCGGCCGCGCTGTCGAGGAGCGTGCGCCAGTCGAACATCTGGCCCGTGAACACCACCATCGCCTGCGCGGAGAGCACGAGCGAGGCCGCCGGGCCGGCCGTGACCATCGCCTGCGCAGTGTCGAACACGGCCGGCTGATTGCCGAGCGTGCCACGGATCTCCGCACTCGCCTCGCCCACCGTCGTGGGCGGCGTGAAGAAGAACGTCGCCTGTCCCGCGCTGTCGGTATTGGTGCAGGGCGTGAACGGCACGAGCTCATGCACGCTGTCGGTCGAGACGGCGCACACCACCGCGCCGGGCACCGGCGAGCCGGAGACCACGGTCTGCGCGGAGCCCACCATCCGCATCACGAGCCGGCCCTCCGGCGTGCGCACCATCTGACTGACGACGGGCGCGCCGAGCCGGTGCACTCCCGCCTGCACCGTCTGCCCCTGCCCGCTCACGATCGCGAGCGCCAACGGGCCAGCACTCGGCGGGGGCGGCGGCGCGGTGGGGCTATCGCCCCCGCACGCCATCAACGAGCACACCAGCAGCAGCATAACGCCATGGGTCGTACGCATGTTACACCTCGAGTGAAAGAATCGGGATCGGCGCACAAAGAGAGGACGCGCCGGGTATCGAAATGGTCACGCGGGCTAATCCAGCAGCCGCATCGGCATGAGGAGTTGCCGGTAGTCGCCCATCTCCGGCGGTGGGTCCACAGGACAGAGCAGGACCGCGCGCTCCGGCGTGCCGAGGAAGAGCTGCACGCGCTCGGTGGCGAGTGCGCCCAGCCCCTCCAACAGGTACGACGCATTCACGCCGAGGGTGATCGGCTCGCCCGTGTACGCCTCGACCGGCGCAGTGTCCGTCGCATCGCCGGCATCGGCCGTGCTTGCGGTGACGATAACGCCATCGGCTGACAGGGCGAGCGTGACCTTGCGCGTGTCACGGGAGGCAAGCACCGCCACGCGCCGCACGACGGCCAGGAGCGCCGCCCGGTCCACGATGGCCGCGATAGTGCTCTCCTTCGGCAGCACGCGGCGGTAATCGGGATACGGCCCCTCGACGAGGCGGGCCACCAGCGTGGCGGTCGCGCTCTCGATGCGGATACGTGTGTCGTCCAGCGTGACGCGGAGCGTCTCGTCGTCTGCGCTGAACACCTTCCGCGCGGCCTCGATGGCGCGTGCCGGCACGATCGGCCGGCGGTCCGAACTCACGCCATCCACGGCGCGCTCAGCCATCGCCATCCGGTGCCCATCAGTCGCCACGAGCCGGAGCGTGCCGGCGTCCAGCTCCCAGAGCACCCCGTTCAAGATCGGGCGGAACCCCTCGGACGATGCCGCGAACGCCACGCGCGCCATCGCGTCGAGCAGCGGCGCAGCCGGCAAGGTGATCGTGGTCTCGCTCACCTCGGGCGCCACCGGCCACTCGTCTACTGGCGGGCTCAGGAGCCGCGTGCGACTCTTGCCCGAGGTGACGACGCACCGGCCTTCGCTGTCCTGGATGGTGAGCGTGCTGCCGGCGGCGAGCTTCGCGAGTTGCGCGAGCTGCGCGGCAGGCGCCAGGATGAGGCCGGGCGTGCGCACCTCCGCGTTGACACGCACGGCGAGGTGTTGGTCGAGATCGGTGGCGCTCAGGTGGAGCGCGCCGTGTCCGCTCGAGATCCGGACGCAGCCCAGCACGGGCAGGATGTTCGCACCGCGGGCCAGCGGGAGCAGCTTCGCGAGCGCATCCGCCAGCGCGCGCGGGGCAATGGTGGCGTGGAGCGATTGGGCGGCAACCGCCGTCATTTCACGAGCCTCAAGTAGGGGTGAATAGCAATGGTGCGGCGCGCGGGCTGCACCGATGGTCGCACGGAGTCAGCACGTGCGGCGGCGGCGCACATGCCAGCGATGAGCACGCCGAAGCAGGCGCCACAGACCAAGCCGATGCCAATGCCGAGGAAGAGGCTACCCATGGCGTGGCGTCTCCAGCATGACCGCGACGGCATCGAGAGCTTCGGCCTCGCGCATGCAGTCGTCGGCGGTCCAGCCCTTCGGGCGCAACGGCTCGACGGTGCGGAGCCGGCGCCAGTGGCGGGCGTGCTGCCGAAGCAACTCGGCCGGGGTGACCTTCCCGCCCGCCACGTGGAGCACGGTGGTGTCAGGCAATGCGGACATGTTCCCCTTGTTCCACCGTGACATCCACGGGGATCATGTCGTCGCCGTGCGCTTTGTACGCGGCGATGATCGCCTTGCTATCGAGCGTGTACGTCTCCTTGCGCTGCACGTAGAGACCGCCCCACCGGTCGAACAGCGCGGCCGGCTCCACGGCACAGCGCACGCTCGGCGGGCTCTTCTGCCGGCGCACGGTCACGAGCTGGCCGGCCACCTTCTGCACATCGGCCCGCTGGAGTTGCGCGAGGAGATACCCCTTGAGCCCATCGGCCGCGCGCTCCATGTGCCTCGCGCGGGCTGCGAGTCGATCCGCTTCCTCCTTCACGGCCTTGGCGGTGCTCAGGAGCTCCCGGATGTACAGCGCTACGCGCTCCACCTTCTCCTCGAACGCGCCCTCCGCTTCGTCTACCAGGGCGGCCAGTTCGGCCGGCATCTCGCCGCCGGCCGCGATGATCTCATCGGCATGCTCCTCGATCCACGTGCGGACCGTGAGCAGCGCATCAGTGGTGCCGTACAATTTCAAGGCGGTCGTCATCAGGCTTCTCCGAGCGAATAGGGGGTGCGGCGGGAGACCCGGAGCGCGATCGTCGCGAGGACGGTGCGCTGCCAGTCAGCGAAACAGCGTTTACACAGGCGCACCTTGCGCCCCTTCACCCGGTGCCCGCACTCCGGGCACCGGACCTTGCGGGATGGTCGTGGCATCGGTCACCGCCGGAGCAGGCCGCGGGACACCTTCCGCCGCGCGTGGCGCTCCTGGATGGCCTCGTCTGCCATCATCCGCGCGCCGTCGAGCAGGATGCGTCCCCAGCTCACCGGGCCGTACGTCGTGCGCTTCCCCTTCTCGCGGAGTGTGACGCCCGCGTGCGCGAAGGTGGCCACGTAGACCCGGCCGTCGATGATGACCTCGCGACTCACCGGCTTGGACATGGCGGTCATGCTGGCACCGCCTCGGCGGCCTCGGCGCGCGCCTCAGCCACCTCGGCCGCACAGGCATCGCACGCACCGAGCGCGCGATCGTAGTGCCAGCATGTGGTCCAGTGTCCGCACTGACCTTGAAGCAGCAGGCCGGCTACGCGGAAGAGATGCACGAGCGTGCTGTTGGCGTTGACGCGTCCCTGAAAGCGGAGCCCTTCGTCGGGCAGCGAGTGAATCGTTGCGCCCCACCACACGCGCGGTCGCCGCCATGGGGCGCGCGGGGTCGTTTCGTGCCGCACCATCGTCACGCGGAACTCCACGCCGCCGATGCGGACCTCCTCCGTCCAGCCGTCCCGCCAGTCCTCACGACCTGGTAATGGTCGTGGCTTCACGATCACCTCGAACAGTGCTGCCAACTCGCGCTCCATGGTGCCTCCTTGGGTGGTGCTGCTGGTGGTGCTGCCGGTCTAGGGAGCGCAGCGCGGTATCGCTGGGGCTCCCGTGGTCGCTTGGTCCCGCACCTGCCGTCGTGGTGGGCTGCGCCCACGCGTTCCCGCCTCCATCGCCCCTCCGGGTTGGTGTCGGCTCCCGCATTCCAGACAGGGACGAAGATGTAGCCTTGTAGGCAACTTGTCAAGCCCGATAGGATGCCGATACAGCCTCGATAGCCGGTTACTTCTGCACCTGTAGACGGCCTGAAGATGGACGTATGCCGGGAGGTCTTCGGGCATTGCATGGGAGCTTTCGCGAGGGGCGCGACGGTTGTTTGCACCGACGGTCAATGCCCGAACAGATGGCAAAGCACCTGTGGTCACACGCAAGGTCACTTGCGCTATCGCACGCTTTAACCATCACTTCCGCGATGTGACGCTGTGACGGTGGCGTGACGCACTGTGACGCACTGTGACGCAGTGTGACGCACGGTGACCGAATGTGACGCATGGTGACGCACTGTGACCAAGTGTGACGCCTAGAAGAGAGGAGAAGAGATACCCCTCCCATCCCCCCACCCCCGGGCGCGCGTGCGCGCATGCGCCCGCGTGTGATGGTAGTATCCGGCATGGCCGATGCCCCTCGACCGACCACGCCATCACCCTCGTCATCCGACCGGCTCCTCTCGGCACGGCCGATCGGCTGGTGCTTGCTCTGCCGCGGCCCGCTCGTCGAGGAAACGTGGCTGGTGCTGCGCGGCGGGAGCGGCGTGCGGCTCGCCGTGGAGGTGCGCATCGTCTGCCAGTGCGCGTGATCGGGGCGCACTTGCGCCGAGCCACAAAGGCTCATACCTTGTGCCTCGCAGGCAGCATCCGCACCCTCCACCCGCTGCACAGGAACCCGCCTCATGGCCGCAGCCGCGGACCCAACGCCGCAGGACAAGCAGGACCCGACGCCGGGGAAAACGGGCGATCCATCGGGGGCCGCCGACCCGAAGAAGGACGCACCGGGCGAGCCGCACAAGGACACCGACATCCAGAAGGTCATCGACGCCATCATCAAGCGCGAACGCACCGATGCCGCCGCAAAGCTCACCGATCTGCAACGGCAGCTCGACGAGGCCAAGAAGGCGACGGCGCCGAAAGACCCGCCCACCGATGACGCCAAGGGGAAGGCCAAGCGCGATGACGAGGCGTACGCCGAGAGCATCCGCAAGCCCATCCTGGCCGAGCTGGAGGCCGCGCAGGCGAAAATCAAGGCGCGCGACGAGCGCACCCTCCGCACCGAGATCAAGACGGTGGCCGCGGAGCTGTCGGTCGATGCCGATGAGGTGGCCGCGCAACTCCTCTCCCGCGTCCGGCTGGGCGAGGCGGATGCCGTAGAAGTTGTGGACGCCGAGGGGCGCATCGAATACGGCAAGAAGGGACCAAAGACGGTGACGGAATTGGTCACCGAGCTCCTGACCCGAAAGCCGTACCTCGCGAAAGCCACCGTCCGCAGCGGCATCGGCGTGCAGAACGTGAACGCCAAGACGGGCAGTGTCGCGGACGAGATCGCCGCGGTAAAGGGCGAGATCGCCGCCGCTGAGAAAGACAAGAAATGGGGGCTCGCGGGGCAGCTCAAGATCAAGCTGACCGAGCTCCAGTCCAAGAAGTAATCGCCTCTCTACCCACGCACCGAGGTCATCACCGCCATGCCCGCAGTCGCCGCCGCTGTCGCTACCAGCTTCGATCTCCCCAACTACGTGGGCGAGCTGTTCTTTCAGAAGAGCGAACGCCCCAACACCCTTCTCCGGCTCATCGGCGGGATGACGAGCGGCGTGCGCACGGTGGGCGCGCCTAAGTTCCCGCTGTCCGTCGATTACCAGCTCCCCGCTCCGGCGCAGCCGGCCATCCTCGAGGGCGCCGATCCGGTGCTCCGCGAAGAGGACACCGAGCAGTCCACCAACATCCTCCAGATTTTTCAGGAGGGCGTGGGGCTCACCTACACGCGGGAGTCCTCGCAGGCGGCCATCGGCGGCCTGGCAGTCATCCCCGGGGGTGGCGAGGGCGAGGTGGTGCGGCCCGGGTCGTTCGAGTGGCAGGTGCAGCGCGCCATCGAGCGCATCCAGAACCAGTACAACTTCTCCGCACTCCGCGGTGCCTACAACGAGCCGGCCGACAACACCGGCGCGCGCGGGATGCGCGGGGTGCTCTCCGCGTGCGTGACGAACGTCAAGGACAACGCCGCCGCGGTGCTCTCCAAGGCCGTCATCAACGACACGCTCCAGGCGTGGATGGAAAGCCGCATGTTCAACCGCGGGGACCAGCTCTTCGTCCTGGCCAGCGCGGACGACATGACCAAGCTCCTGGCCCTCTACGAGGGCGATGCGCAGCCGCCGCGGGCCGTCGATACGGTGGGCGTCACCGTGCAGTACATCAACACGCGGTGGGCGCAGCTCAACGTTGCGTGGGAGCCGGACATGCCGGCCGGGCAACTCCTGTTCACGCAGCCCTCGCGCATCCAGCCCGTGGCGATGCCGATCGTGGCGGGTGGACAGAACAAGGGGCTCCTCTTCCGCGAGGAGGTAGCGCACACCGGCTCTTCGCGCACGCAGCAGCTCTACGGCGAGTGGGGCATCGACTACGCGCACGAGATCTTCCACGGCACGCTCAAGAACTACACGTAACACCCCCCCGGCGGCGGGGCGTGCTGCACGGCGCCCCGTCGCACCGCCCCTCCGCTTCCCTCATCCTTCCATGGCTCGCGTCATCGCTCTGCATTACGATCGCCTCAAGGACCGCCGGACCGGTATCACGTTTACACCGCACCGCGTGCGTCGGCACGATGGCGCGATGGTGATGCGCGGCGTGGCCCACGTGAGCGATGAGGTGGCGCGCGCGTACTACGTCGGACACCCCGGGTTCATGGTCGATGCGCTGGGCGACCCGACCCCTTCCCTCCCCTCGGCCCACTCCACCGAGGTTCCGGCCACGTCGGCGGTATCGGACGTGGTTCCCGCCACCGAGCCCGCCCCGGAGCCCTCTCCCTCCGGGCGCGGTCGCTCGCGCTCTCGGGGTTAGTCGCTGATGCCGGCCGCGCACCTCTTGTTCGGCATGGCCGAGCGGAGCGCGGTGGCCACCAGCCCCGCCATCCCGCTGGCTGGACGCACGCGGCTCGCGGTCACGCTCGACCTGGCCCGCGTAGCCTCCCCGGTCACCGTGGCCATCGAGGCCGGCGCCACCACGGACGATGACGCCTGGGATGCGCTCGTGGCGTTTGGTCCCCTCGCGGCGCCTGCGTCGGCCCGCAAGGTCACGACGGGCGACGTGCCCGATTTCTCGGTCCAGCCCTGGCATCGCTTCCTCCGCGCGCGCATCACGGCCATCGATGGCGCGACGACCTTTGCGGTACGGCTGGATGCGCCCTTCATCGATGCGACCGCCGACGCGTTGTTGTTCCAGAAGGAGGCGCGGTCGTTCGCGGATGGCTTCGCGCGGCTCGTCTCGCAGGCCGAGGATGATGTGCTCGGCGCACTGCTGGTGCGCGTCAATCAGCTCGGCACTCCCGCGCTCTTACGTCCCGTCGATGCGATGGGCGTGAACGTGCCCATCAATCCCTATACGCCGCTCATCGTCGGGCAGCTCGCGCCGGAGGTGGCCGAGTTGGCCGCCGGCACGCCCGGCGATCCCGCCATCGATGCCCGGATGGAGTTGGAGGGGTTCAGCGATGCGATGCGCGCCGCGATCGTCGCGCAGACGGAACACCTCTTCCGGCGCCGGCAGTTGCAGATGAGCACCGACCCGGGCGCCTTCGTCTCGTTGCGCGACTATCCGCCGCTCGCCCCCGGGTTGATGGATGGCCTGGCGCGCTACCGGAATACCAGTACCTCCGTGTGGAGGGGCCGGTAATGCCGGGGGCGCCGACGCTCGCGGTCGGGTACACCATCGATCCCGCGAAACTCACGGGGGCGAGCGAGCGCAGTGCGGATCTCCGTCCGGCGTGGATTGAGGGCGTGCAGCCCATCATCACGGAATTCCTGACGCAGCGGTTCGCCACTGAGGGCGCGTGGATGACCGATGCGCCGTGGGCGCCACTGGCGCCGGCCACCGTGGAGCTGCGCAAGCGGCCCGGACATGGCCGCGGCGGCATCGGGCGCGACCTGAACCGGATGTGGGCGAGCTTCGTCAAGTCGGCGGGCTCGACGGCGGCGCCGAACGGCCTGCTCCTCATCGCGCCCGAGCGCTATGAGCGCGGCTCCTCGTTGCCGTATGCACAATGGTTCCACGCGGGCTACATGAGCAAGACGAAGCCCGTGCAGTACGAGGGGCAGGACGGCGAGTTGCACTGGACATTCGTCCGCCGGAAGGCGCCCAAGCGCATCCCGGCGCGGCCCATCATTCCCGACCCCTTGCCACCCGCCCTCGTGGACCAGGTGGAGGCCGTCGTATCGGCGTACGTCGCGCGTGGGGTGACCACGTGATCGGCGTGGCCACGGTCCGCATGGTCAAGGCCGCGCTACTGGCGCCGGTGACTGGCGTGGAGGCGCAGCTCGACGCCTTCCTCTACGATGGCACCGACACGCGCCCCGAAGCGCTGGCCGCTGTCCTCGACCCGACCGCCGATGATGCCGTCGTCACGCAGCAGGGCATCCTCGACTGGCCCATTCTCGTGGTGACAGCGGAACAGCCCACCACACTCCACGGGCAGGGCGTGACCGGCGGCTACTTCGATGCGCCCAACCTGCTGGTCTCGGTCGCCTACGCCACGCGCGATACCGCGGAGCCGGCGCGGGCGTGGCGGGATACCGACTATACCTTGCGCGCCATCGCGCTCGCGCTCGATGCCGGACTCTTCGCGAGCGCGGCGGGCGCGGCTCGGGTGCGCGGCTCCGTGCAGATCGTGAAGCGCAACAGCATGACGTATGGCCCCATCAACCTCAGTGTGCCCGGCGGCAAAGTGACCGGCGCAGTCCTGCTTGACCTCTACGTGAGAGACACGACCCGATGACTGTACGCAATACGATGCTGGCGCTCTACCTCGCCAAGCTCGAAGCGGTATCCGGTACCGATGCGGCACCCGTGGCGGCCGAGGACGCCATCGCCCTCGCGGCGAACGTGGACCCTGCGTATGACTACGCCTTCCGCCATGCGCGGGACGTGCTGATTCGGGGCGGCGACATCAACGCGTTCCCGCCGCTCACCCCGAAGGGCAAGATGTACTCATGGACCAAGAGTGCGTGGTGGCGTGGGACCACGGGCGCCGTGACCGCCCTCACGCCGATCGAGCTCGACGCATGGCTCCAGAGCGCGGGCTACGCTGCTGCGTACTCCGGGGCGGCCGGCGAAGAGCAGGTGATGTACACGCTCATCTCGACGCTCGTCAAGACGATGACCGAGTACTTCTACCATGATGGCGTGGTGCGGAAGGGCGTGGGTGCGCTCTCGGAGATCGGGCTGTCGTTCGACGTGGGCGGGCCGGTCATCATCGAGTGCGCGAGTCAGGGCATCTTCGAGGGCGTGGCCGATGCGGCGCTCCCGGCCGGCGCGGTGATCCAGACGACCGAGCCGCCCACCGCCACGGACATGACCACGTTCTCTGTCGGTGGCTATGCGGCCGGCGTGATCCGGTCGTTTAAACTCCAGACCGGGAACAGCATCCAGCGGCACGATGGCGTGCTCGCGCCGGACGGCATCGCCGGCTACCGGCTGCACACGCGCAAGCCAACGTGGACCGTGGTATTGGAGGAGCCGACGCGCGCGACGAAGAACTTCAACGCGCTCGTGGACAGCCAAGCCGATGTCCCCATCTCGTGGCTGTTGGGCGGCACGCAGTACAACACGCTCGGCTTCGACGCCGCATCGGCCAAGCTCGACAAGGTGACGCCGAGCAACGACAACGGGCTCCCGCTCTTGACGCTCACGGGTGGGCTCTACGGTGACACGCCCCTCAGCCTCACGGTGAAGTAATGCTGCTACCCATTCTGCCCGACACCCTCCGCATTCCCTGCGGCGAGGCGTATCCTGGACTCATCGCGGTCGTGCGACCGATGGACCTCGAGGATAAGGCGCGATGGTTCGATGCGACGGCGGGTGAGGTGGGGTCCAGCCTCGCCGCGGTCGAGGCCGTGCGCCGGCAGCTCGTGACCATCGAAGGGCTGGCCGTCGAAGCCGCGGACGGCACCACGGTGTCGTTCGATGCGACGAACCACGCCCACTTCCGCGCGCTCCCGATGGCGCTCATCACGCCGATCTTCACCGCCCTCATCGAGCGGACGGCGCTACATGAGGACCACCGAAAAAACTGATGCAGGCCGTACGCGCGGGCCGGTCGGCGCGCTACGGCCATCTCACGTGTGGGAGTTGCACCGAGGCCGAGCGGGATGAGTTCCGGTGCTGCCTCGCGGGGCACGAGCGGGAGCCGGCACCGGTGCCGACCTACCGCCTGGACATGGGACCGACGCGGCGCGCGGTGCTCACCCGGCAATGTCCGGTCGGGCTCGCGCTCCGTGATCCACAGGTGGGCCTCTGGCTCACCGCGTACGGCATGGTGAGGCGCTGGGGCAAGTGGCCACCGGGCCGCGATGACCCGCGCGTGTTGGAGGCCATGGTGGTGATTCAACGCGAGCATGATCTTATCGACCGGGAGCAGGCCGCCGTATGAGTGCTGATGTCAAGCTGGTATTCACCGCCGATGGCACGGAGCTCCGCAGCGAGATCGATAGCGATCTCAAGGCGCTCGGGGGCTTCGCGCGGGCCGCCGATGTCACCAATGAGATGGCCGTCAAGGCGTTCCGCGAACAGGCCGCCGCGCAGCGGCAGTTGATGCAGGAAGTGGGGGCGACCGGCGAGCAGATGATGAAGCTCGACGCCCTGACGCGGAAGTTCGAGCAGAGTGTGACACGCGCGGCGGTCGGCGCCGAGAAGGCCGCGCAGCGCGAGGGGATGGCCATGGTCCGCGCGCAGGAGTCGGCCATCGCGATGGATCGGGCGATGGAGAAGGCCGCCGTCCAGAACAGTGCGCTCGGCGGCTCCGCACGCACGGGCGGCAACGCGCTCGCGGTGCTCGCGTTCACAGCGACGGGCGTCACCAACAGCGTGCAGGGCGCGACCGTGGCATTGGGTGGACTCGCCTACGGGATCGCGAGCGCGAGCAAGAGCGCGAAGGTGGCGGCCAGTGCATCGGGCATCGGCGCGCTCGCGGTGTTGCTCGGCGTGCTGTACGAGGCCGCTGTGAAGGCGAAAACCGCCATCGAGAGTATCCCGACCGGGAGCATCACCGCGCAGCAGAAAATGCACATCGCCGGTCTCAAGACGGTGCAGCAGGCCGAGGCCGAGCTGGCGCGCTCGCGCGCGTCGGTGGCGCGGCTCGACGAGGCGGCGGCGAACCGCCGCGGCACGGCCGGTCAAAAGGCGTTGCAGGCGGCCGTGAACGCGCAAGCGTACATGTCGGCTATTCTCCAGCACATCATCGACCTGCGCAAACAGGATAAGGAGCAGGCGGCGGCCACCGCGAAGGAAATCGCCAAGCAGGTGCAGGCCGAGCAGCAGCGCGCCACGGCGATGCAACAGTCATTGGCTGGGGCGGTCGAACAACTCTCCATCCGCAACGAGGGCGCATTCAAACGCCGGCAAATGGCGGCGGAACAGCAGTTCGCCACGGACAAGGCGCACATTGCCGCGTTGACCCTGCTGACCCAGAAGCGCCGCGATGATCTGATGCAGTTCGCGGCGACCCGGCGCCAGCTCACCCTGCAACAGCTCGCGGAGGAAAAGGCCGCGCTCAACCAGCGCGCCAGTCTCCAGGCGGCGGCCGGTGGCGACGACTTCGTGAAGTCGTACCGCGCGCGGCTCAAGCTCATCGAGGTGGAGAAGCAGGCGCAGATCGCGAGCGGCGTGGCGGTGCAGACCGCCGAGGCGCAGGCGCTGCAAGCCCGGCAGGCGCAACGGAAGGCGCTCACCACCACCACGCTGACCGACCTCCAGACGATCGAACAGGCCACCATCGATAGCAAGAACCGCGAGGTGCACGCCATCGGGCTGGCGGCGAAAACCGCACGGCGCGTCGAGCTGGGCTACGAGGCCGTCTCCGAGACCGTGCAGAGCATCAAGGCCATCGGGAAAGCGCTGGGCTATGCCGCCGCCGGGGACTTCGGCGCGGCGGCGCTCTCGATGGCCAGCTCGGTCCAGCACGCCGCCGCGGCGGCCCTCGCCGCGAAAGAGGCGGGCTCCGGTGGTGGTGCCGCGTCTGGCGGTGGTGGCGGTGGAGCGGCCGGCGGCGGCGGCGCGAGCGGGCCGCGCGAAAGCTCGCGCCTCACGGGTGCCGCGATGGGGGCAGGGCGCGGGCAGGACACCATCAAGATCGAGCTGGTGCTCGTCACGAAGGACCCGACCGGCAAGGAAACCTCCCGCGTGCGCCAGCAGATTCAGCGCCTCCAAGATCGGAACCAACCCATCCGGATGAGCGCGTAACATGGCCAACACACCGCTGATTCTCTCCGACAACCTGTACGATGACACGGTGCTGCATCCGCAAGCCGTCGTGAGCAGCAGCCTACCCGAGATGGCCGGCTCCGAACTGTACCACGTCAGCGATAATCTGCGTGACCTGACGCGGTTCTCGCCCTCGGGTCCGGGGAATCTCTTCGTCGTGCTCGATGCCGGTGGCGCCGCGCTCGCCAATACAATCATCCTCGACCGCGGGCACAACCTCGCCGGCCAGGCGGTGCAGGTGCAGCATGCCGCCGTCAGTGATTTCACGGCGGCGGTGACGCCGGTCGATGCCGTGATCCCCGCCGCAGCCGGTGGGCTGCCCAGCGATCCGAACGGCTGTCTCACGCCGGATGGCGTGTGGTGGAAAACCTTCGCGGATGCGAGTGATCGGTACTGGCGACTGTCGGTGCCGGCCATCGCGGGCGTCACGCCCCTCCTCACCGGCCTCTACCTCGGCAGTGCGTACCGCATGCCCTCATACCTCGATGCGCCGGCCGCGTACGACTATCGCACGCGGTATCAGGTGGGCAAGAACGCCATGAGTGTGGGTGGCGTCCGTGTCAAGCGGCGCGTACTCAACTTCTCCGAGGTGGACCTGTCGGTCACGCTGGAGGATGCGGACTATCCGTTCCTCGATGCGGAAGTGCGGCGGCTCTTGGCGTTCGGCGCGCCGTGGTGGTTCTGCCTCGACGACTCCACACAGCACGGGGCGGGCCTGATGCGGCTCTATCAGGTGCCGGGTGACACCACGTACGATCCGCAGGTAGACCCCGTGCACCGCAGTGTGCGGCTGTTGCTCGAGGAAGTCATCCCCACGCTCACCATCTAATGACGGCCACGCCTCCCGCCTCCCTGGTGCGCGCGGCGCACCGGCTCAATCCCGCGCTCGACCTCGACATCGATATTGTCGCCGTGGTGGCGGGCGTCGGCGCGAGCACGCACGATGAATGGTCCGATGGCGTGCTCACCAACGTCACCGTCGATGAGGCCGGCGCGGTGCGGCTCACCGAGTCTGGCTCGCAAGTCATCTTCCAGTCGGGCGGCAGCGCCGCCGAGGCCACGACGCGCTACGGGTGGTTCTGGGCGCCCAATCGCAACCAGCTCGAAACGCTGTGGATCGATTGCTGGCCGGACCCCTCGCTCATCGGCCCCAACGGGCTGACGCTGCACTCGCTGGACATCATGCTCGGCCGGAAGAATGGGAGCTTTGTGTTCGGCAACGTGTTCGGGTTCTCGGGCGGCACGAACGGACAGTACATCATCCAGGTGGCGCGCCTCGATGAGAACTGGAACCGCGAGGTGTTGGGGGACGCGATCACCATCCCGTGTACCGCGGTCGCGATGGATGGCGGCCTCATCTCGATCGGCTTCCGCGAGAGTGGACGGACCATCCGCATCCAGACCGGACGGTTGCGCACCCGCACAGGCTCGGGCCTCGATGCCGCCGGGCACGAGCGCACGGCTGATGTGAGTTTCGAGGGGGATACCAAGGTCTCTCACTTGGAGGTGCCGATGGGATTCTCTATCGGGATCTCCGTGACGGGGACGCCGGGCGTGCAAGGCGCGTGGCTTGGGATGCTTCCTACGGCGACGTTCCCGGCGTTCGATCAATCCGCGTTCTGGCGCACGACGGCGGGCGCCCGCGACTGCGGTCCCTACTCACCGGATGCCGATGGCTTCTCGCCGCTCGACCCCGGGCACAACCCGGGGTACGGCTTCCTCTCGACGGGCGCGGTGCCTGGCTACGGCGCCCGCGATACGGCAGCGCAGAACGGGGGCGGCACACCATACGGTCAGTGGGGCGTGAGTCGCGAGAGCAGCACGTACGATCTCCCGCAGACGATCGAGCAACCCGGGTGGGACCAGCCCTACCACGTGGTGCGCGCGGTCACGTACCACCCGGACGGCACCCTGGTCCAGACGTTTGACTTGGAGAGCGTGCCGAGCGCGGAGGTGCATTTCCGCGCCGATGCGGCCGAACCGCTGGGCACCTCGGTCACCTACGGGGTGCGCGGCCGGAATGATCCCGGTGATGCGTGGACCGATCTGGGCGCAGCGGACGACGGCACGGTGTACACGGGCGCCGACGTGTTCCGCTTCTACGAGCTGACGGCCACGCTCCACGCATCACCCGATGGCCTTGTGACGCCGGTGTTGCAAGCGGCGTTCTTCACCGCGCGGGATCGGTTCGCCACGTATCGCTACACCGGGGATGTGGACTCCACGGCCAGTGTTGATCCGGTCACCGCGCAATCGGAGATCGGGGAGCTGAAACTCCCGATCCTGCGCGCCGGCCGGGCTGATGCGCGGGACCTGGCCACGCTGCTGGCCACCACCTTTGCGCCCTCGGGCGTCGAGGCGTGGGTGTACCTCCGCGAGACGATCACCGGCACGCGGCACTTCCTCAATCTCTACCGCCTCGAAGATCGCGATCCGGATGTCGAGCAAGAGGGGTTCGTGTTCGTCAGCGGCATGGACCGGCTCAAGGTTGTCGTCCCGCAGGCGATGGAGACGTTCACGTACCCGGCCGATGGCAGTGTCGGCACCATCAATACGGTGACGACCAACGCGGTCACGCGCGAGTGCACGATCACGGTGGCGACCGCGAACGTGTTCAACGGCATCACTATCGCGGGGATGCGCTACGAGGGGCTGTCTGGCGCACTGGCCGGCACCAACTGGCTCATCGTCTCCAATCCGGCGCCCACCGGTAACGGCTTCACCATCGTGCTCGATGATGCGGTGCAGGCCCCAGCGGTGGGCGATACGTTCCGGCTGCACAGCGACATCACGCAGCGCGCAGAAGTGGCGTACGCGGGACAGGACTTCGCCGCGGTGTACGAGGACATCATCGCGAGCCAGGCCGCCGTCCCGCAGCGCTATCGCGGGGCGGTGCCGCCCACCACGGGCCGGACGACCACGGCGCGGCTGACGGCGGATGGGCGGCCGGCGCTCGACCCGTTGCAGGAGGTGGCGCTGCACTGCGGCGGCGCACCAGCGTGGATCAAGGGGCGCATCACCTATATCGATCTCTACGGGGAGAAAGATGTGGTGGCGCGGTGGAGCGAGCGGGACTATGTGGAGCTCCAGACCCCGACCGGCTACAGCCGGCGCATGCCCTCGATCACGGTCAAGTACGGGTGGGACTACGTGGCCGGGAAGTTCGGCTTTGAGGTCACGTACGACGACAAGGACGCGCTCTTGGGGCTGGGCCGCGCCAACCTCTTCGATGCGGCGGTGCTCCCGGATGAACTGTGCAAGTGGAACGACTTCGCGGAGGCACAGCATCTGACCGCGCTGATGCTCGGAGCGTGGAGTACCGGCGTGCGGCTCTGGAAGGTGACGACCGTCCTGCCGTGGCCGTGGGTCGAGATGGGGGATGCGGTGGCCGTGAGCACCGACCAGTACACCGACCGGCGGATCGTCTATGCGGCAGACGGCATCACGGACATCGGCACCCCCATCAAGAATCGCGTCTCCGTGGTGGGCGTGGTGGTGGCGCGGAACCTCTGGGGCACGGAGTTCACGCTGGCGGTGCGCGGGCTCTCGGCCATCGCGCAATCGACGCAGCGCTCGGGCGGCGTGGGCGTGACCCTGGCCCTGCCGCCCACGATCGCCGCGAGCTTCGACGCCACGGGCCATCTCGTCATTACGAGCAACGGGCTGGCCAACATCACGGCGCAGCAGGTGGGCGTGGGGACGACACCGGAGGCGGCCACCGATGCGGCGAACGCTGCCGCCGCACTGGCCGGTCAGCGCGTGCAGGTGACCGATACCACCGCATACGGCCCGGGGACCACCGTCTATGTCGCGGCCATCGCGCACGCGGCGGCGGGCGGTGTCTCGGAGCCCGCGGTCATCGCGGCCACGCGCGAGGGGACCGGCGCAGTGCTTCCCACCATCGTAGCCACCCCGAGCGAGACGGCGACGACCGGCACGCTCTCCCTCGCCATCACCGACACGCAGGGACGGATCACGCTCGTCGAGAGTCGCCGCCGGGTCGGGAATGCCGCGTGGAGCGACTGGACGCCCCTCGTGGCGCCATTCACCGATACGGTGGATCTCGTGGATAAGCAGGCGTCGGCCATCGCGTGGCGCGTGACCGGGACCGATGCGCTGGGTGTGGTGCGCATCCTCGCGGGCGACGTGATGCCGTTCGGGATCGGGGCGCGGCCCCTGCCGCCCACCATCCAGCGGAGCATCAGCTCGGATGGCGTGATCGGCGTGACGCTGCTTGGTGACTCCGACACGACGGGCTTCCGCTACCTCGTGGCGACAGACGGCAACACGCCGACCGATGCCGCGGTGCGGGCCGCACCGCTGCTGGCGGCGGTGGGCCGGAGCGCCAGTGTCGCGCAGGCCGCCACCCTCAGCACCCTCGGGCAGCGGTACGCCATCGTGGCGTTCGCGTACAACGCGGCCGGACAGGAAAGCGACCACACCGTCTTTGCGGAGGCGTGGGTGGCGGCCGGGAATGCGGACGTGACCGTGGGCACCCCTGTGCCGACCGACCATGACATCACCTGGCCGGTGACGCTGGCGCAGCGATGCGCCTACGTCGATGCGTTTTATCTGCTCTACGCGGTTGACCCGGGTATCGTGGGCAACCTGCACCTCGTCGGGGCACGGGTGCCCGGCACGCCGATCCGCCAGGGCGACGGGCAAACCTCGATCGTGGTCCCGGTGCGCCAGGGTGGCCTCATCGCGGCGGTGGCGTTCCTCGCATACGATGGGCTCGGCAACGCGGCGCTGCCGTTGCTGGTGCGCGCGGCGGCGCTGCCGAGTGGTGGCAGCTCGCCCACCACGCCCCCGCTTGCCCCCACGGCAGCGGTCAACATCGCGGTGGGCACCGGCAGTGTCACGAATCGCCTCACGATGCCCACCGATCTCACCAACTTCGTGTCCATCCGCACGTACCGTGACGGGGTGCAGTACGGCGCCGACATTCCGCGCACGGCCGGGGCTGGCGCCACGCAGGACGTGACGCACACCCAAGCGCTGTCGGCAGGCGCCACCTACACGTGGACCTACCGCGCGGTCGCCTCGGACGGCACGCTCTCGGATGACACGAGCCCGGCCGTGGTTGTGCAGCAGCCCGCGCAGCAGACGCAGCTCGCGGCGCCGACCTCGGTTGTGGCCGGCGGCTATAGCGAGGACGCGCAGGGGTACGTCTACACTGTGACGCCCGCGAGCGGGATGCCCTCGGGCACCACCTATCGCGCGGAGGTGGACGTGGACGGCGGCGGGTTCGCCTTCCTGGCGCAGGCGTTCCCGGGCGACAATACCTGCCACGAGTCGCAGCCGCCGGAGGGGAGCCAGAGCGATACCTCGACCGTGCGCGTGCGCGCGGAACATTCCCAATACACCGCGAGCGACTACACGGAGGCCAACCCCGTGAGCGTGCCGCCTGCCGGAGGACAGATCACATGACCCCGCCACATCTCCTGTGGCATGTGCTGGATGCGCAGCGTGACCTCGTGGACGGCGTTGGCGAGGTGGTGCCCACGACGGCGCCCGGCCTCACGGCCGGCGTCGGCTCGCGCTACACGCTGGTTGATCCGGCGGCCGGCACGGCCACGCTGTATCTCAAGACTGGACCGAACGCCACGGACTGGACGGTGACGGCGGTGGGCGCGCTGACGCAGGCGCTTGGCGATGCGCGCTACCTCCAACTCGACGGGTCCACGCCGATGACGGGCGAGCTGACTGCCATAGGGGCGGCGATCGAGAAGGGTGGGAACCCGGAAGCCGATCTCCTGTTCACGGTCGGCGGCGTGCCGCGCTGGGTGCTCCGGGTGTCCGACACCGAGACGGGTGTGGATGAGGTGGGCTCGAACCTGCACATCATCCGCCGACACAACAGCGGGTCGAGCATCGGGGACGCGCTCTCCATCAACCGCGCGACGGGGCTGGTGCGCGTGGGCCTGGCCGATGTCTCCACAGGAGACGATCTCCTCGCGGTGAATGGCCGCATCACGACGGGCGGCTCGGTGGGCTCACTCCAATTCGCTGACCGTGTAAACGGCACAGCGCATCGCTGGCAGTGGTACGCTACCGGGAATGTGGCGCGGCTATGGGCCGGTGGGGTGAGCGCAGACCGCGTAACTATCGACGAGAGCGGCAACCTGACCGCCACCGGCGATGTCGCGGCCTTCTCGGACCGCCGGCTCAAGCGCCGCATCCGGACGCGCACGGGCGGCCTCGCGCGCGTGATGGCGCTCCGTCCCGCCACGTACGAGCGGACGGACATCGGCGGCACGCACGCCGGGTTCATCGCGCAGGAGGTGCAGTCCGTCATCCCCGAGGCGGTGCACACGCAGCCGGACGAGCGCGGGACGCTCACCCTCACGCCGATGCCGATCCTGGCCGATGTGGTGGCGGCCGTGCAGGACCTGGCGCGCGAGAACGCCGCCCTCCGCGCGCGGGTCGCCGCGCTCGAAGCGCAGCAGGCCGCGGCGTGACGCTCCAGACCTCGGGCCGGATCTCGATCGGGGACATCCGGACCGAGAAAGGGGTGACGAGCGGGAGCCTGACGACGCTCTCCACCACCAGCCTCAACCCCTTCTCGGCGTCTGGCCCGGACGGTGTGGCGCCGCATGGGATCGCTGAGTTCTACGGCTACCACCAGACCAGCACGAAGCTGGATGCGCCCACCGTCGAGGCGTCGTGGAACGATGGGACGCAGCAGATGGATGTCCTCGTGACGGCCGGCGTCAACAACCCGCCGGACACCACCTACGTCATCAGCGCCAGCGGCACCGGCACGGGCGGCACCATGACCGGCCCGGGCACCTTTCACGATGGCGCGCACACCGCCGATGGGACGCAGAGCTGCTACACCGCGCAGGCGCGGCACGATGACTTCGCGCCGAGCGATGCGAGTAACCAGAGCTGCGCCGCGCGCGGTCAGCCGCAGTAGTCCGCGCACTTGCCAGGAGCCACGCAGGAGCGTATGTTAGCCTCGTAGGCTACTGGTGATGTGGTGTGCGGGGCGATGCCCCGACTCTCCTCCCGCGAATGCGGTTTCTCTTCCGAGGCCGCTCGACCCCGCCACCGTCCCCGGCCTCGCTCTCGCGTCATTCCCTTCCTCGCCTCTGGCCACGCGCGCCATGGATGTGTTCGGACTGCTCAAGGTGTACGGATCGCTGGCCGGGATTGCCGGGGTGGCCTACGCCGTCATCCGACAGATGTTCGCCTTCGCGTGGCGACTGGCGAAGGTCGAAGAGCAAGGCGAGCGGCACGCCGTCGCCATCACGAAGCTGGAGGCGCCGCTCAACACCATGGCGCGGGCGATCACGCGCATCGAGACGCGACTCGGCATGGATGAGGCCGGCGAATGACCTTGGCCACCGTCCCCACCACGAACCTCCGCATCGTCGTGAGTGTGAGCCTGGCGGTCCTGTATGTGCTCGGCGTGCTCACCCTCCTCGCCTGTGGTGTCACGCTCCCCGTGGAGATCGTGGGCGGGCTCGGCGCCTTCCTCCTCGCGATGATGGGTTTGGATGTCGCGCAGTTCACCGTCAAGCGGCGCACCTTCCAAGCGCCTCCCCCTCCTTCCGGTTCCTGAACCATGTTCTCGTTTGTGACTGCCCATTGGCTGGCGCTGGCTGGTATGCTGGTGCTCGCCATGGTTGTGCTCGCGCTCATCGGCCGGCGACAGTACGGATGGACCGCCGCCGACTCCGCATCGATCCTCGCCACGGGTGTGCATGATGCCTACTGGTATCATGTCCTGGTGGCGCTCGATTGTTTTGTGAACGCGCTATGCGGCGGGATGGTGGGCGAGACCATCTCGGCGCGATGTGGCCGATGGGCGCTGGCGGTGCGCGGCCATGGCACCGGCTGGCACTGGCTGGCGTCGTTCATGTGCGCGTGGCTCGACGTGATCCAGCCGGATCACGGCCAGCGCGCCATCGTCGGCGCGCTGGCGCGCGCACGGCTCCTCACAGCCGTCGAGCATGATGCCCTCGCGCGGATCGAGCTGGCACCCCATCCGGTCACATCGCCGGTACCGACACCCGCGGGAGCCGCCACGACGCCGCCCGCGCCGGCCCGACCCACGGCCGCCGAGTAGTGGACACCGCGCCCGCGCTCATCGTCCCGCCGGCCCGGCCGGAGATGCCGCAGGCCGCAGCCGTCGCGATGCTGGCGGCGCACGGCGTCACCGGCTGTGCGCTCCTCGGCCGGCGCGGCTACTACCGGGATACGATGGGCGTGCCCGGTGTGCAGGAGCGCGGGCTCTACGATGATGCGATCCTGCTGGTGACGCCCACCGCGTACGTCACGTACAACGCCAACTGTGACCCCAGCACCTCGCATCGCGGGATGGCCGTGCTCGAGGCGGGCGTGTGGTCCTACCGCGTGGGCATTCACGGGCTCTCTAAGCCGAAGGACAAGCAATACCTCGCGCTGGTGCAGGCGGCGCCGGTCACAGTCCACCGTGATGGCGAGGGCGACGATACCGGCTGGTTCGGCATCAACATCCACCGCGGCGGCTGGCACACCACCGGGAGCGCCGGCTGTCAGACCATCTACCCGGAGCAGTGGCCGGGGTTCATCGCGACGGTCCGTGCCGAGATGCACCGGCACCACCTCGCGACGATCCCGTACGTGCTGACCGAGCGGGGCGCCGCGTGAAGCGTGCCGTGATGGGTGCGGCGGTCGGCGCTATCGTCGTAGCGTTGATGGTGGTGCTCTGGCCCACCCCGCAGCCCGCGCCGATCATCCCGCCCGATGTCCAGCGCACTGTAGACTCGCTCACCCTGACGCATGCGCACGACGCGGTGACGATCGACTCGTTGCGCACGGTCGTGCACGCGCACCTCGCGCACGCGGCGACCGCGCACACCGCAGCGGCGCGTGCGCATCATGCAGCGACCGCGCCCGGTCATCTGGCCGACTCGCTGGCCGCACTGGCGGCGCGGGCGAGCTCCGCAGACTCGGCGGCCGTGGCGTGGCACACGGCGTATCTCGCCCGCACGGCCGAGGCCGATTCCCTCGCGGTCGCCTATGCGCATCTCGATACCGCGTACCACCTCCAGGCACTGGCGCTGAACGCTGTCCGGGCCGCGCTCGCGGTAGACAGCGCGCACACGGCAGCCATGGCCAGTGTCAACGCGCAGCTCTCGGCCGCGCTCCACCACGTGGCGGGCTGCACCGTCCTCCTCGGCATTCCCTGCCCCTCGCGTCGGCAAGCGTTTGTGGCCGGTGGTCTGGTGGGTGCCGCTATGACTTTCGCCGCTCTTCGATGACCACCTCTCCGCATCGCTCGCGCGTCTACCTCGCCGGTCCGATGACTGGCTACCCGCTCTTCAACTTTCCGGCCTTCGACTACGCGGCGGCACAGTGGCGCGATGCGGAATGGGAAGTGGTGAGCCCGGCCGATCTCACGCGGGCGTACTGGCTGCGGCGGTTCGGTGAGCCGTTCGACCCGGTGTGTCCCGATCCGGCGATCCGGGCCGGCGGCGAGATCTACCGCGAGTTCTTGCGCGAGGACCTCCGCGCCATTCTCACGTGCGATGCCGTCGCGCTCCTGTCGGGCTGGCGCGCATCGCGTGGTGTCGCGGTTGAACTGTCCGTTGCCGAGGCGATGGGACTCGCGATCTACGACGCGCACACCTTCGCGCCGCCGCCGAGTGAGAGCGCGGTGCAGGAAGCGCACCGACTCGTGCACGGCAACCGCGGTGCGGATTACGGTCACCCGATTGACGACTACACGCGCACCGGCCGGATGTGGGGCGCCATCTTGGGGATTCCCGACATCGATCCGCGCCTCTGTTGCGTGATGATGGCCGCGATGAAGCTCTCGCGCGAGACGAACAAACACAAGCGCGATAACCTTGTGGACGCGGCCGGCTATGCGGAGTGCGCACAGATGGTGGCCGAGCGACAGGAGGGCTGCTGATGCGCGCCCGGACGAAGCGCACGCGCGTGAGTCGGCCGGTGGTCGTGGCCGTCACCTCTGACCAGCACTGCGGCAGCACGGTCGCACTCTGCCCCGAGCGGATCGCGCTCGACGATGGCGGGGAGTATGTGGCCTCGACTGCGCAATGCTGGCTGTGGGCGAACTGGCTGGACTTCTGGGGGAAGGCCGATGCGCTGCGCACGGCGCACGACGCCGCGCTCTACACCGTGTTCAACGGCGACCTGACCGAGGGATCGCACCACCACAGCACCCAGGTGCTCTCGGGCAATCCTGCGGCGCAGGCGGCGGTGGTGAACGCGGCGATGGCACCCGTGCTCGCGCTCCGACCGGACCGGATGTTCTTCGTGCGCGGCACCGAGGCGCATGTCGGCCCGAGTGCATGCCACGAGGAGCGGATCGCCGTGGGGCTCACGAAGGATGGCCGCCCCGTCGAAGGTGACCCAACGAGCGGCACCGCCTCTTGGTGGCATCTGCGCATGGCAGTGCACGGGCACCGGCTCGACTTCGCGCATCATGGGCGGATGGGGCAACGGCCGTGGACCAAACATACGGGCGTCGGCAGCCTCGCCGCCCAAATCTTCTACGAGCACGCCGCGCGTGAAGAGGCGTATCCCCAGCTCGCCATCCGCAGCCACTATCACCGGCACGCGGACTCCGGCTCGCTACACCCAACGCGCGTCGTGCAGACGCCCGCGTGGCAGCTTCACACCGCGTTCGTGCACAAGGTCGCCCCCGACAGCCTGGCCGACATTGGCGGCCTGCTCATTCTGCTGGCGCCCGACCGGCCGCCCGATGTGGCTGCCATCCTCTATCGCGCTGACCCTGCTCCGGTATGGCGACTCCGATAACCGAGACCGATCTGCTGGCGGCGCTCGCCGCCGCGTTCGACGGTGACGGCGACGGTCAGACCGTCGCGGACCTGTCGGCGTCCACGGGCTTGAGTCAGCGCATCGTGCGGGATGCGCTCAGGGCGGCGCAGCGACAAGGCCGACTCCGCGTGCACCGCGTGCGTCGGCCCGCTCTGGATGGGCGGATGATGCTGGTCCCTGCGTATACGATCGCGCCGGCATCAGCGAGCGCGCCCTCGGCGGCGAGTAGGCGGCGGCGCTCGTAGCCACCCCTCGACATTCGAGGGTTGCGGAGCCCCGGTCCGCTCCTATCTTTCAATTCCCGTCGCGCACCGCGCGCACCGCGCGCACCGCGCGCACCGCGCGCACCGCGCGCACCTCTGTACGGCTGTATTGATGCACACCGTTTTCGGAAAGCGCGAGCCGGCGTTGGCTGTGGGGGTCTATGTGGACCCGACGAGCTTCTTGGGCGCCGTGAAAGTGATTGCCGTCGCCCCCGATGGGCAGCGTGTGATGGAGGCGTTCATGGACGAACGCCTCTACGAGGCGATGCGCGATGCCGGCCTCTTCGAGCAATGCGCCGAGATCCTCCTCCATCTCGACCGGCGGCGTCCGGCGCGCACGCCCCCGCAATCCCTCATCGTCGCTTCGACCTGGACGCCTCGCGGCGATTAGTCGCCGGCTCGGTGGTATCGTGGCGGCTGGCGCGCTTCGGCTGCGCCACCGGCTGATACGTGGGCGTCGGGAGCCGCGTCGTTGCGGCGCGGCGGCTCCGGGTGCGTGTGAGATCGGCCAGCACGTGCGGGGCAGTCGGGGACAGTCCCTCGGCTGAGGGGGCGCCGTCCCCGAAGGCCAGCCAGCACGGGCGCATCCCGGCCAGCCGGGCGAGCGCGGCGAGGGTCGTCAGGCTCATAGCGCGCTCTTCCTTCCGCCAGCGGGCGATGTGGCCACCGAAGTACGGATGTGGCCGGCCCTCGGGGGTGAGGCGCGGCGGTTCCTCGGCCGCCGCGATCATCGCTCCGAGCGTGGCGTTCGAGATGCGGCGCCCCACGCTGCGCTCGATGGCATTGTGCGCGAGATAGATGCGATCCCCGAACGTGGTGTCTGTGGCCTGCCGTCCCATCGTCTCCCCCGATGTGATGCCCGCGTGGCTTGACTTCTAGCCTACCGGGCTCTATTATGTGTGTGTCGCCCCGTACCCTGCGCCGGCAATGTAGGATGCCGGTGCCTGGAAGGCAAGAGCGGGGCCAGATGGGCAGATGCGGGAAACCCCTCGCACGGATACCGCCGCACGAGGGGCACAACACCCAAGGCCGGGCTTGGCGCTGGCGCCGCACCCGGCGTACACAACGTACCGCGCCGCGAGAGGACAGGCAATGCCAACGCCACCACCACCGGGCACTCCCGCCGATGAATGGGCCAAGCGATTCGATGAGCTGATGGCCGGACAGCAGGCGCCGGCCGGTGCGCCGCAGGGAGCGCACGCGTTCGCGGTGCTCCCGACCCCGGTCAGCGTCAGCGATGTGGCCAACACCTACATGCTGGCGATGAACTACCTCGCCACGGCAATGCAGACCGGCGGCCTGTCGGGCGAGGGCGCGGGGAAGATGGCCCGCTGCGCGCTCGACGCCATCCGGCTCGCGGCCGGCGTGGAGGCGGCGCTCACGATGCACAGCCAGATGCACAAGTAGCACCCACCCAAGGAGGGGGACAATGGCACTCACGTTTACACGCGCCACGCGCGCGCAGGTGAAACTCAAGCTCGGCATTCAAGGGCCGAGCGGCAGCGGCAAGACCGAGGGCGCGCTGGCGCTCGCGACACACCTCGCGGCCGATGCGGGTGGGCGCGTGGCCGTCATCGACACCGAGAACGGCTCGGCCAGCCTATACGCGGACCGCTACGAGTTCGATGTGCTGGAGCTCCGGCCGCCCTACGAGAGCGCGCGCTACCTAGAGGCGATCCGGACGGCGGCCGAGGCCGGCTACGCCGTCGTCGTCGTGGACTCGCTCTCCCACCAGTGGGCCGGCGAGGGCGGCATCCTCGCGCGGAAGGAGGCGAAGGATGTGCGTGGCGGGAACCAGTGGACGAATTGGGCGCCCTTCACGAAGGAGCACGAGGAGTTCAAGGCGGGGCTGTTGAACGCGCCGCTCCACGTCATCGCGACACTGCGCACGAAGGCCGAGTACGTGGTGGAGAAGAACGCCAAAGGCAAGGATGCGCCCCGGAAGGTCGGTACGGTCCCCATCCAGCGGGAGGGACTGGAATACGAGTTCTCGCTCATGTGGGAGCTGCAAATGGACCACCGGGCCGCAGCGTCGAAGGACAGGACCGGGCTCTATGATGGCCGGCTGGTGGATCTCCGCGATGTAGCCACCGCGCGGGAGCTCATCTCGTGGCTCGGGAGCGGCACCCCGCTCGCCCCGGTGCCCACGGCACCCGCACCGACTGGTGCCGCCAGCGCTGAGGTCGAGTCGCTGACCGCCGAGCTGCTGACCGCGATGGATGCGCTGCCCGAGGATGAGCGCGAGCAGATGGCGACGTGGCTCGCCAAGCGCGCGCGCTCCGTGGACGACATCCAGAAGGCCATCGCCACTGTCCAGAAGGCGATCGAGAACCATGCCGCCACTGCGGCGGCCTAACCCCTACCATCACCCATCATCATGTCACGCTCACTGAATAGCGCGCAACTCATCGGCAACGTCGGCGCGGACCCCGAGGTCCGCTCCACCACGGGCGGCCACCGGGTGGCCACCTTCTCACTGGCCACCTCTCGCACGTGGAAGGATGGCGCGGGCGAGAAGCAGGAAAAGACGGAATGGCATCGCTGCGTCGTGTGGGGCACGCTCGCGGACATCGTGGAGCAGTACGTCCGGAAGGGCGATAAGCTCTATGTGCAGGGCAGCATCGAGTACCGGCAATGGCAGGACAAGGAGGGGCAGACGCGCTACACGACGGAGATCAACGTGCGCGAGCTGCTGATGTTGGGTGGTGGCGGCGGCGGCGGAAAGCGTGAGTCAGCATCGCGACAGCCGGACCGCAGTTTCGCCGAGACACAGACGGCGGTCGAGGCCGAGGACGACGATCTCCCCTTTTAAGTGCCACGTCCTCATGGTACGCGGCGGTGCCGGGGCTGCGGCAAGATGTTGCCGCCAGAGGCGTACGACGCCGGGCCGGGCGGCGGTCTCCTCCGGCGGTGCCGCCGCTGCCGGGCTGCCCCACGTATCAACGGGCGGGCGCGCCAGGAACGCCGGTGTCGAGCGTGCGGACACGTCCTGCCCCTCACGGAATTCGAGGGGCGTTACCACACCTGCTATACGTGCTGGGCGGCGGCACTGGAGGGCACGGACCCCGTGCAGGAGTCGGAAGCCCAGATGGCGCGGTGTGCGGACGAGCGATGGGCGCGCGCGCTCCGGGTGGTGCTCCGGGCGCATCACCTCGACATCCGCGACTACAAGGCGCTGCGCGGCGAGGCCCGGATCGCGTTCGAGCGCGCATGGGATCGTCGGATGCTGACGCTGGCGCGCCGGGCCGGGGACTGGCGGCCCGAGTGGGATCATCTCTTACCGGAGGCAGCATGAGCGAGCTGTACACGTCGCTGACGCGACTCAAGCAGACCATGAACGGCGGCCAGATGCCGCCCATGACGCCTATTCCCGAGGCAGCAAGGAAGATCATCGATCCGGCGTTCACGCCCGGGCTCGGCGCGCTAGATGAGGATGCCGGTCGTGGGCTGAGATGCCCCGTGCGGGACTGTGGCCAGTACTACCATGCGCTCGGGCGGCATCTGGCCGTGGCGCACAAGAACATCGGCGGCTCTGCGGCGGTACGACGGGCTCTCGACATCCCCAAGACGGTGCCGCTCCTGTCTGGCATAGCCCGCGAGCACTACGCTCGCGGGCACGCAGCGGAGCGCGCACGCCCGCGCCGTCATTCCATGGTCGGGCCGAAGGTGGCAGAGAAGCGCGTGCGCTCGCTGAGGAAGTCATGCGGCGCATCTCGGCGTAGCATGGCGAGCCGCAACTTACGCGATCGCTGCGATGCACAACTGCGCCACAAGCTCATTGACTGCCACCATCGCCTCGGGCGTTCGCCTACCATGCGCGAGGCGAAGGCGATGCTTCCCAAGGGCACGGTCAAGGCGGCGATCCGAGTGTATGGCACGTGGCGCAACGTGCTCGCACAGTGCGGCCTTGCGGTTGCCAGCCGGGCGCGCGTGAGCCGTGACGATGTGCTAGCCGGGCTGTATGCCTGGTATAAGGTGCGCGGTGGCCTCCCGACGCTCCGCGACGTGAAAGAGCGCGATCGGGTGCCCCTGATTCACGATCGCGAGACCATCGTCAAGCACATTGGTGGCTCCGGCTGGGCTGAGACAATGCAAATCGCAGCTGCGGTACTTGGTATTACCGGCGGTCGATACGGTCTCCAGCAGCAGCGGGTCGCGTGATGGTCCGCGTGCGTGGAGCCACACTCGATGAGAGGCTGGCGCTCATTGGTGATACGGTCGTCGATGACAAGCTCCTCTGGACACGGGAGCAGGTCGCCGCCTTCCTCGGCTGCAAACCCCGCACTGTGGATGGCCTCCCGATCCCCCGTGCCAACATCGGCGGGCCGAAGTACGTGCCGAGCGTCGTGCTGGAGTGGGCCAAGCGGCAACTGGACCACCAACTCCCCGAGCGATGACCGAGACGACCGCCGAGACGGTGCTGGCCGACTGGCGCGCCAAGGCGCAGGTCGCCCGTGCGCTCGGCCACGAGCACGACGCGGCGATCATCGAGCAACTGTGCACCGAGTTCGCGCGCGCCACGGAAAACTACCTCACGTGGCTCTCCGAGGAGGACGCGATGCTCTACTCCGGGCATGCCCGGCCCTTCCTGCGCCGGCACTTCCCGCGGTGGGAGGCCGAGGGCAACGCGCGGTGGCACCCGCATCGCAAGCACGTGCGCCAGTACCGCCAGTGCATCCTCCCGCGCCGCTACGATGCCAGCGCGGTGGAGGCAGAGGCGCGCGCGATGGCCCGGGCCGATGCCGCTTCGGCCGAGGCGGCGTGATGCCGCGCTCATCACGGAAGGTGCTGTATCGTGGGGGTGGCCGGGGCGATCAAGTCAAGGCGGTGGTCGATACGGCGCGTGGCTACACCATCGTCTACTACCGGGATGCGGCCGGTGTGCCGCACGAGAAGGCGTTCCCCGCCGACGCGCAGGGCCGGCGCGCCGGGCGGGCGTGGGCTGAGGCGTACCACGCCGAGCGTACCCGTCTCGAGGCCGCGCGCCGCGAGACGGCCGCACAGGGTGCTCCGGCGCTCACCCATCGCGAGCTCTGGGAGCACTACACCCACGCGCCGGCCTATCTCGACCGGCGTCCAGCCACGCGCATCGCCTACGCGGGCCGGTGGAAGAAGTGGCAGCGGTTCCGTGGCGCGGGGACGCCCGTCAACGACACGACCCTCCTGCACGCCGACGAATTCATCACGGCGGCACGCAAGGCCGAGATGGCGATCAACCAGATACGCCAGGTCCTGAACGTCGCGCGCGTGGTCATGAATTGGGGGCAGACGCGGAAGCTCGTGCAGACCAACGAGCTGGCGCTGTTCCGCTGGCAGCGGCCGAACGGTGCGGTGGTGCTCGCTCCGGAGGAATACACCGAGGCGGAATACGTGGCGCTGCTCCGGCAGCTCTCCCCACAGGACGCCGGCACGTGGCGCGCGTGGGTGGCGCTCATGCTGGCCGGGCACCACGGCCAGCGGGCCAACGCGGTGCTGCATCTGCGGTGGGAGGACATCGACGCGGAGGCTGGGGTCATCCACTGGCCGGAGTGCTACCAGAAGAACGGGGAACCGCTGACGCAACCGCTCACCTGGGAGGCGGTCTCAGCGCTCCGCACGGCGCGCGACTGGCTGGCGGCACCGACCGGCCGGGCATGGACGCGCATGAACCACGCGCAGCGCTCGCGTGCGGCCACGATCGCGGCATCGCCCTGGGTGTTACCGCCCCACGGCATCGAGCGGGCTGAGCGTGGCGAGCCGTACAGCTATCAGGCGATGTGGCGCGCACTGCGGAAGGCGGAGGAGGCGGCCGGCGTCGAGCACAAGCCCTACCGGGCGCTGCACGGATTCCGCCGCATGGTGGCGGGCGACGTGGCCGACCGCACGGGTGATGCGCGGCTCGGGATGGAGTGGATCGGGGACCGGGACATGAAGCAGGCGAACAGCTACCTCAAGCAGCGCCGGGAGCGGATGGAGCGTGCGGCCGGCGTAGTGCACCGGACCCCCGAAGAGGCGGCGAACACAGCATGACGCCGGCTCCCAAAGTGTGGGCAAAGTGTGGACGGACCGGCACTTCTACCCTCACATCCCGCATTAGCCCGTCGATGACGCGGCTAACTCCAAGCCAGCGGTCGGGATTGAACCGACGACCGCTTAGTACGACTACACCCCGCCATTCTTGTATCTCGCGGCAACAGCGCAAGTTAGCACATCGGGCCGATGCGCGAAAGCGCCCATTTTGCGCGCATTTCGCTTCCCAAAGTGTGGACAAAGTGTGGACGGATGGGCATTGCCGGCGTGGCTTGTTCGGTGCCTCTGTGGCTTGTATTTTCTCCCGGCTGGCATTATTATGGAGCGCCGACGATGGCATTCCTACGAGAGGAGACTGCATGCCGACCCCACCACGCCCAGCCGCGCCAGCCGTGCGGCTCCTGCCCCACCACCCCGACATTCCCACCTCGCGCGACAACGCGCGCCATCAGACCAAGCGCTACCCCCTCACTCGGCGCCGCATCCTGGACTACCTCCAGCGCATCCGACTCACCCCACTCGTCGGCGCCACGCGCGCCGAGCTGGCGCGCGAGCTCGGGATGCCGATCCAGAGCGTATGTCCGGCCGTCTGCCGCCTGCGCCAGGATCACGAGATCGAACAGACGGAGACCCGGCGGAACGGCGGGTACCTCCTCGTCGCGCGGCACCCGGCGCAAGCATCCCATGCGGCGTAGATCATGGCCGATGGCATCCCCACTCCCGCGCAGGTAATGGACTGGTTCCGCAGCTATCACGGCGCGCCCGTGGACAGCAAGTGGCTGAGTGTGGCCCGGAGGGCGTCCGAACATTGCACGACGGATGGCGCGGCGCCTGTCAGTATCGCGCACGTGGTGGCGGTCTGGTGGACCCTCCTCGACCACGCCAGCCAGCAGTCCCCCCGTGGCTCCATCGCCACCTGCGACCCGGAGAGCATGGGCGATTTCCTCGGGCTGGAGGAGCGCCAAGTCATGGCGATCATCCACGCCCTGCACGAGAAGGCGCTCGTGTCGGATGGCATGATCGTGCAGTGGGCGAAGCGCCAGCCGGAGCGCGAGGACAGCTCGGCGGTGCGCACCCGGCGCTACCGGGCGCGACAGACCACCGAGGCGCCCGCCGCGCAGGAGGATGCGACCACACCGGCGTTCACCTATCCGGAGGCGTTCGAGGCGGCGTGGCGCGCCTACCCCACGCGCTCGGGCAACAGCAAGCGCGAGGCATACCGGGCGTGGAGGGCACGTGTAAACGCTGGCGCCGATCCGGCGGCGCTCCTGGCCGGCACAGAGCGCTACGCAGCCTTTATCCGCGCCACCCATCGCGAGGGGTCCGAGTATGTGAAGATGGCCAAAACATTCTACGGGCCGGGCGAGCATTACGCCGAGGCGTGGGAGACGCCACGTCCAGCGGGCCGGACTGGCGCCAGTGCCCCCCACAGTATCTACCTGCCGGCGGTGGGGAGCTGATGCCTTGCGCGCCGCTCCCCGCCAACCTCGACGCCGAGACGGCCGTCCTGGCTGCATGCCTGATGGAAGAGGAGGCGTACACCACGGCCTCCGGGGTTCTGCACGAGGACCACTTCTCCGATGCGCGGCACCGGGCCATCTGGCGCGCGCTCGTGGGGCTCCGCAGCACCGGCGAAGAGATTGACCCGCTGACGCTGGCCGCCGAGCTGGAGCGGGCCGGCGATCTCAAGACGGCCGGCGGGAAGGACTACATCGGCTGGCTCATTGATGCGGTGCCTACGGCGGCCAACGTCATCTACCACGCGCGGATCGTGCGTGAGCAGGCCGAGCGGCGCGCGCTCATTCTGCTGGCGCGGCGCGTGGAGGCTGAGGCGATGTCGCCCTCCGTCAAGCCGCGCGACATCGCCTCGAGTATCGCCAGTGAGGTGGTCACCGTGGCAGCCGTGGCCGGCGCGCGCGGGTTCCGGCCGGCGGGTGATTTCGTCTGGGATGTGCTGCGCGAGATCGAGGACCGGGCGAACGGGCGCGCGGTCCCGGGGGTCGCCACCGGCTACACCGCCATCGATGAGCACATCGGCGGCCTGCGGCCGGGTGACCTGGCGATCATGGCTGGCGTGCCGGGCAGCGGCAAGACGGCGCTCGGGCTCAACATCTTGCTCAACGCGGCGATGGCCGGCGTGGAATGCGGGATCGTCTCGGCCGAGATGACATCCAAGGGGCTCATCGAGCGGAGCCTGGCGAACCTCGCCCTCGTGGGGTCGGGCGCGCTCCGCAAGGGGCAACTCGTGGACCGCGACTACACGCATCTCATCAACGCGGGCGGGGCGCTCGGCAAGATGCCGCTCCATATCGACGACACGCCGCGCCCGGAGATTCGCGAGGTGCTGGCCCGGCTCCGGCACCTCAAGGCGAAGCATCTCGCCTTGGCGCTTGTGGTGGTGGACTTCATTCAGCTCGTGCGCTGCGCGAGCGAGGACATGATGGCGCTCGCGCTGACGAACATCTCGTACGACCTCAAGGGCGCGGCGAAGGAGCTGGAACTCGCGGTCATCGCCACGTGCCAGGTAGACGCGGCCGGCGTGGAGAAGGGCGAGACGCCGCGCCCGCGGCTGCATCACCTCCGGTGGTCGCAGGGGATGCGGGAGGCAGCGGACTTCGCGGGGCTCGTCTACCGGCCGGCCATGTACGATCCGCACGGCGACCGCGAGCGGATGGAGGTGTCGTTCGAGAAGGCGCGGGATCTCCCTCCCTTCACGGCGGTGCTCCGATGGGTTGGGAAGTACATGCGCGTCGAGAACCATCCGGACCATCTCATGGCGAGGGCGGCGTAATGCTGGAGCTCTTGGTGGATAGCTTCGCGGGTGGCGGTGGCGCGTCGGAGGGCATCCGCCTCGCGCTCGGGCGCGATCCCGACATCGCCATCAACCACGATGCGGAGGCCATTGAGCTCCACAAGGCGAACCATCCGGCAACGCGCCACTATCGCGAGGACGTGTGGAAAGTTGATCCGGTCAAGGCGTGCAGTGGTTGGCCGGTCGGCCTGCTGTGGTTGTCGCCCGATTGCAAGCACTTCTCCAAAGCGAAGGGCGGCAAGCCAGTCAGTAAGCGCGTTCGCGGGCTCGCCTGGGTCGCCGTGCGATGGGCCGTCGCGGTGAAGCCGCGCGTCATCATCCTCGAGAACGTCGAGGAGTTCCAAACATGGGGTCCGGTATTGCGTTCGACCGGGCGCCCGTGTCCTGCGCGGAAGGGGCAGACGTTCCGCCGGTTCGTCGCCAAGCTGCGGCGGCTGGGCTATGTCGTTGACTGGCGCGAGCTGCGCGCGTGCGACTATGGCGCCCCCACTTCACGGAAGCGCCTCTTTCTCATCGCGCGGTGCGATGGCCGGGCAATCGTCTGGCCGCAGCCGACCCACGGCAATGGGCGCGCCTACCCATGGCGCACGGCCGCGGAGTGCATCGACTGGTCGCTCCCGTGTCCCTCGATCTTTTTGACGCGCGAGGAAGCGCGCGCGGTGGGCGTCAAGCGCCCGCTGGCCGAGGCCACCATGCGCCGCATCGCGCGCGGGGTGCAGCGCTATGTGCTCGACGCGGCCGAGCCGTTCATCGTGCGGTGTGCGCACGGAGAGGAGAGCGCGAGTGGCAAGCGGTGGGGCTCGGGTGAGGAATCGCTTGGCGTGCCGATCCCCACAGTGACGGCGAGCAAGGACTTCGCGCTCGTCGTTCCCTACCTCATCCCGCGCTACGGGGAACGCGACGGCCAAGCGCCGCGCACGGCATCTATCGAGCGGCCGTTGCCGACGATCGTCCCGACGCAGAACGGCGCGCAGATGGTGGCGGCGTTCCTCGCCAAGCACTACACCGAGCGGCACGAAAGCGATGTGATGGCTGCCTCGTTGTTCGACCCCACGCCCACGATCACCACGTCCGACCACAACGCACTCGTGGCGTCGTCACTGGTGAAGCTGCGGGGCACGTCGCAGGCCGGTCAGCCGCTCGACGTACCCGCAGCCACGATCACGGCCGGCGGCACTCACTTGGCCGAGGTGCGCGCGTTCCTCGTGGCCTATTACGGCAACGAGCAAGAAGGGCAAACGCTATTCGACCCGATGCGAACTGTGACCAGTCGGGACCGGATGGGGCTTGTCGCTGTACACGGGGAGGCGTACGCCATCGCGGACATTGGCATGCGCATGCTGGCCCCGCGCGAGCTCTACCGCGCGCAGGGCTTCCCCGATACCTATGCGATCGACATCGAGTACAACGGCCGGCCGCTTAGCAAGACCGCGCAGGTGCGCATGGTGGGCAACAGCGTATGCCCGCCGCTCGCCGCGGCCATCGTCGCCGCCAACGTGCCAACGCTCAGCGAGGCTGTGGCAGCATGAGCGTGCGCCCCACCCCCGCACTGCGCGCGATGCTGGTGCCCACGGAGCACCAAGAGCAGGTGGCGCTGTTCGCGTGGGCCGGCGTAATGGCCGCCAGGTACCCGGAGCTCGATGAGATGTTCGCCGTGCCCAATGCCGGCGGCTACAAAGGCGGGTACGGGTCCAACAGGCTGCTGGCCATCCGCGCCAAGCGCGAGGGCGTGAAGCCCGGTATCGAGGATGTGATGCTCCTCGTGGCCCGCGGTGGCTGGCATGGCCTGTTGATGGAGTTGAAGCGTGTAGACGCCACGCCGTCCGATGTGAAGCAGGCGCAACGGACGTGGCACAAGCGCCACGCCCTGCGCGGGTTCCGCGTCGAGGTGTGCAAGGGCGCTGAGGCCGCCGAGGCGGTGCTGCTCGACTACCTCGCCCTGCCGGTCACCCGCGTGAGTCGAGCAGGGGTTGACGGGTAGCCTATCTGGCATTACTTTGCGCCTACCAGGCTATACCGAGCCCACTGCACAACACTCAAGGAGAGTACCATGCTGTCACTGGACACACTGACCCTAGACAGGGGTGCGCACGACACCCGCGATGATGGCGTATGTGCCATGGAAGCCGTGGCGTGGCTCGCGGGCGAGCCGCATAGCGACACGCCCGAGTGCGCATCGCCGGTGATCGCGGCGTTTGTCCGGTCGTGGAATGATGCACTATCCGATGCCGACCGCACCCGCTTACTCCGTCCCATTCTCCCTCTGCTCATCGGCACGCGCACGACGCAGGACGATGATGAGGCGCGTGCCTGGCTGGCCACTGATTGGCTGGCTCGCGTCTGCGCGCCGGCATGGCTCCGAATCGCTGGACTCGATGAGCACGCGCGGGCGCTGGAGGCGACGGCGCGCATCGTCGATGCCGTGACGGCACGCGCGGCGCAGCCGGCGCTCCATCGAGCGCGCAAGGCCGGGGCTGCGGCCAGGGATGCGGCCTGGGCTGCGGCCGGGGCTGCGGCCGGGGCTGCGGCC
>DASUKA010000073.1:0-29272 GCA_036278935.1 Gemmatimonadaceae bacterium | reverse complement strand
CCCCCCCCCCCACGTCCATGTCGATGCGTCCGCTGTCTTCCCGCACCCCGTACGCCACCGCCCGGTACAGCGTGCCAGAAAAGTTGACGGGCGAGCCGTGCGTGAGGTGCCCGCCGTGCGAGAGGTTCATCCCGAGGATGGTGTCGCCAGGCTTCGTGAACGCGAAATACACCGCCATGTTCGCTTGTGCACCCGAGTGCGGCTGCACGTTGGCGTGCTCTGCGCGAAACGCCTGCTTGGCGCGCTCGATCGCCAACCGCTCCACCACATCCACACACTCGCACCCACCGTAATAGCGCTTGCCGGGGTACCCTTCCGCGTATTTGTTCGTGAGCGGCGAGCCCATGGCCTCCATCACGGCGGGCGAGACGAAGTTTTCACTCGCGATCAGCTCCAGCCCATCCGACTGCCGCCGTACCTCACAGTCGATGGCCGCCGCAATTTCCGGGTCTCCCTGCCGCAGCGCATCGCCCGGCGGACGGCGCTCCCACTCGAACCACCGCATGATCACTCACTCCTTGGGGGCGTGGTCCAGCTCGATCTCCTCGATTCGGCGTTGGTGCCGGCCGCCATCAAAGGGCGTCTCGAGCCACGTCTTCAGAATCGCGACAGCCTCTTCATCCGACAGGCATCGCGCCGGAAGCACCAGCACGTTGGCGTCATTATGCTCCCGCGAGAGCCTGGCCACGTCGGCGTCCCACACGACGGCCGCACGCACGTGCGGATACCGGTTGGCCACGTATGACATCCCCAGTCCAGTTCCGCATAGCAACACCCCGCGCTTCACCTCCCCCTCCGACACCTCGCGTGCAAGGGGATGGGCGTACACCGGATAATCGTCCTTGGGCTGGAGGCTGTGCGCCCCCATATCCTGCACCTGATAGCCCATGCGCTCGAGCGTCGCGACGAGCTTCTGCTTCATCTCGAAACCCGCGTGGTCCGTGGCGATGGCGATGGTTTCTGTGTTGGGCATGGCGAGGTTGTGAAGAAGTCGGTCAGTGAGTCAGCAGGTCAGTGAGTCAGGCGACAGGGAGTAAGGGAGTCGGGTGTCGGGTAGGTGGTGGCTGTCATTCCGCGCGAACGCGAGGAATCTGCTCGCCAGGCGCGGAGATTCCTCAGTCGCTCCGCTCCTTTGGAATGACAGCGGTGGTTCATGCCGTTCCCGTCCACCGGACACCCTATTCCCTACCCCCTACTCTTCTCTCGCTCACCTGTTCGGCCATTGCGGCCAGGTTTTCACCAGCGAGCCCACCGCCTTCAGCCGGCGCTCAGCGAGGCGGTCGGCAGCCAGATAGGTGGGCACGCCCTCCGTCTTGGCGATATCGAAGACGCCGAGCACGGTGTCATAGATCTCGTCAGCCTTGCGCAACGCACGCTGTGCATCCCAGCCGGCGAGCTCGCCGTACACGTTGATCACCCCACCTGCGTTGGCGACGTAGTCGGGCGTGTAGAGAATCCCGCGCTCCTCGAGCACGTCACCATGCCGCTCATCGAGGAGCTGGTTGTTCGCCGCGCCGGCAACAATTTCCACCTTGAGCTGTGGGATCGTGCGATCATTGATCACCGCGCCCAGCGCGCATGGAGCAAAGATATCGGCCTTCACGCCGTAGATCTCGTCCGGCTGCACGGCGCGCGCCCCGAGCTCCGTCACCACGCGCTGGACGCGCTCGGCGTCGATGTCCGTGACCACGAGCGCGGCACCCGCATCCCGCAACTCCTTGGCGAGGTAGTATCCCACGTGACCACATCCCTGGATCGCCACCGTCTTTCCTTCCAGGCTGTCGGAGCCCCACCGGACGTGCGCCGCGGCCTGCACGGCGCGGAACACCCCGTGCGCCGTCACCGGGGAGGGATCACCCGACCGGCCGGCCAATCCGGCCACATAGTCCGTCTCCATGTGGACGTAGTCCATGTCGCTGGTGCTCGTGCCGACGTCCTCCGCCGTGACGTAGCGGCCACCCAGACTCTCGACAAAACGCCCATGCGCCCGGAAGATCATCTCGCGATTCCTGGTACGATTGTCGCCGATGATCACGGACTTGCCACCACCCAGATTCAGTCCCGCGACGGCATTCTTGTACGTCATCCCGCGAGAGAGCCGGAGCGCGTCGACAATGGCGTCCTCGTCGGATGCGTAGCGCCAGAACCGTGTGCCCCCCAGTGCGGGTCCGAGTGTGGTGCTGTGAATCGCGATGATGCCGCGATAGCCGGCGGAGGGATCGCTGCTCATGACGAGCTGCTCGTGTCCCATCTCGGCCAGCCGGTCGAAGAGGCTCGGTGTGGTATTCTGCGTGGTGGTGAGTTCCGATATGGCGGTCATTGAGAAGAGTCCATGGTAAGGGTCGTTGTTCAGGGTGTTGGGAATCGGGTCGCGGGTGTGGTGGGACGGCATGAGCCACCGGCCTCATTCCGAGAGAGCGCAAGCCTCTCGGATGTCATTCCGAAGGAGCGAAGCGACTGAGGAATCTTCCCGCCTGCACGAGATTCCTCGCTGCGCTCGGAATGACAACAGTTGCTCACCCTACACCCCACTCCCAACACCCTAGCTGTTCGCATACAACTCCCGCGCGATGACGATGCGTTGAATCTCCGACGTGCCCTCGTAGATCTCGGTCACCTTGGCATCACGAAAGAGGCGCTCGACGGGATAATCCTTGACGTACCCGTAGCCCCCGAAGATCTGAACGGCTTGCGTGGTGACCCACATCGCCGTCTCACTCGCGAGCAACTTGCTCATCGCGCTGAACTGCGTGATCGGTTCGCCGCGATCCTTGGCGGCCGCCGCCGAGTAGAGCAGTGAGCGGGCCGCCGTAATGCGGGTCGCCATGTCGGCCAGCTTGAACTGGATGGCCTCGAACTCCTTGATGGGCTTCCCGAACTGCCGACGCTCCGCCGCATAGCGCACCGAGTGTTCCAGTGCGGCGCGCGCGATGCCGATGGACTGCGCGGCGATGCCGAGCCGTCCGTGGTCCAGCGACTGCATGGCGTAGACGAACCCCTGCCCTTCCTGTCCGAGCAGGTTGTGGGCAGGTACACGCAGGTTCTCGAAGACGAGCTGCACCGTGGGGGACGCGCGGAGCCCCATCTTGTCTTCCTTCTTCCCCACGTGAAACCCCGGCATGTCGGGCGTGACGATGAAGGAGCTGATTCCGCGCGCGCCGCGACGCTCGATCGGGGTGTCGGTGCGCGCCATGACCAGGAGCACGTCCGCATGGTTGCCGCTGGACACCCAAGCCTTCGTCCCGTTCAGCACCCAGCAGTCACCGTCCCGCTCCGCCTGCGTACGCAGCGATGCCGCATCGGAGCCGGCCTCCGGCTCGGTCAGCGCGAACGCGCCAAGCCACTCGCCGCGCGCCATCGGCTTGAGGTAGTGCTCCTTCTGCTCGTCGCTGCCCCACAGCAGCAGCATCTGCGTGGGAAGTGAGTTGTGGACACTCATGGCGACGGCGACCGATGCATCCACCGCCGCGATCTCCTCGAGCGCCACCAGGTATGTGCGCGAGTCGAGCCCGAGCCCCTCGTACGCTTCGGGGATCATCATCCCGAGGAAGCCCAGTTCGCCGAGTTGCGCGATGATGCCGCGGTCGAAAATCGCGTCGCGGTCCCATGCTTCGGAGTGCGGTGCGATCTGCTGCTGCGCGAACTCGCGCGCGAGATGCTGGATCTCGCGTTGCTCTTCGGTAAGAGGAATGAGCGCCCAGGACATAGCAGTGAGTCAGTGGGTCAGAAGACAGGAAGTAGGGAGCAGGGTGTCGCGTGGAGGGGAACGGCGTTGGCGTACGGAGTAGAGGGCGCGCGTACCCCACACCCTACTGCCTTACACCCGTCCGCTCCTGACCGACTGACCCACTGGCTCACTGACTCACTCATAGACATAGAACCCCCTCCCGCTCTTCCGTCCCAACCAGCCCGCGGCGACGTGCTTCTTGAGAAGCGGGCACGGACGATACTTGGGATCGCCAAGACCGCAGTGCAGAACGTCGAGGATGGACACGCAGGTGTCCAGCCCAATCAGGTCGGCTAGCGCCAGCGGTCCCATCGGATGGTTCATCCCCAGCTTCATCACGGTGTCGATTGCCTCCGCCGTTCCGACGCCTTCCATCAAGCAGTAGACGGCCTCGTTGATCATCGGCATGAGCACCCGATTGGAGACGAAGCCCGGGTAGTCGTTCACCTCGACCGGCGTCTTCCCGAGTGCGCTGGCCAGCGCGACCACGGTGGCCGTGGTCTCCTCGGAGGTCGCGAGCCCGCGGATGATCTCCACCAGCTGCATCACCGGCACGGGGTTCATGAAGTGCATGCCGATGACCTGTGCTGGCCGCGTGGTCTGGGCGGCGATCTCCGTAATCGAGATGGAGCTCGTATTGGAGGCGAGGATCGCCTGCCGCGGCGCCAGATGGTCGAGGTCGCGGAAGATGCGGAACTTCAGCTCGGTGTTCTCGGTTGCCGCTTCCACTACGAGGTCGGCGTTGCGCACGCCGTCGAGCGATTCCTCGAGCGTGATACGTGAGAGCGCGGCCTCACTCGCCGCGGCATCGATCGTCCCCTTCTTCACCTGCCGCCCGAGATTCTTCTCAATGGCCGCTCTCCCCCTGGCCAGCGTCTCAGCGGAGACGTCCATGAGCGTGACGGGGTGTCCGGATGCCGCGAATACGTGCGCGATGCCGCTTCCCATCTGACCGGCTCCAACCACTGCAATCCGTTCAGGCATGTATCTCGTCCATAGGCGAAGTGAGCGCTGGCGCATTCGTGTGCTCGGCGCGCCGCCGCCAGCGCAACGCCAGAAAGATCAGGGCGACCAGCATCCCCACAATGGCGCCGGCACCGCCCTCCGGCCCCCAGCGCCCACCGGTGATCCAGTCGGGGCCGGCATCCACGATGCGGTAGTCAGGGGCACGAAATGGGAGTCCACTCACCGAGGTATGAAGTAACGCGGCCATCACACAGTTCCAGGCAAAGTGCGCCATCCACGAGGCATACAGACTGCCGGTGACCAGAAGCACGCCGCCGAGGAAAAAGCCCGCGAGCATCACCGCCACGATGGACTCAGGCCCCGCGCCGGGATTTCCCAGGTGGAGCAGCCCGAAGATGATGCTCGTCACCACAAGGGCACCCTGCCAGCCCCAGGTGTCACGGAGCAACGCGAAGAGATATCCACGCACCATCAGCTCCTCGTACAGCGCCGCCGGCAGGAGCACCACCGACACGCGCAGCGCGAAGGCCAGCCAGTCACCCGAACGTGCGGGGCGCAGGTGGAGCCAGCCGAGCGAGACGAGGAGGAGCGAGGGCACCCCGATGGCAAGCGCCCCGAGCAGAATGCCCGTGCCAAGCGATATGGGCGATGCCTGGCGATGGCCCAGGCCCACGTAGGACCAGGGCTGATGATCAATCCATCGCAGCATGACCCAGTGCGCAATGAGAAACCCGATGACCATGGCCAGCGAGATGAGCAGCAGCACCTCCAGTCGCCGCCCGCTCTGCACGGCGCCGCGAATTCCACCAGGCAGCAGCGCGAAGCCAACCGCGCCCGCCACGATCACCGCCACGAGCGTGATGAGCGCAAAGACCAACAGCCGCCACGGGAGGCGCAGCAGCCGATCCGGCGCAGCAAAAAAATCGCGCGCCGTCACTCCGGCGCGCGTTCGGACCGTCTGGGCGAGAGCAGTCCGGCAAGGAAGGCTTTCACAAAATCCATGAGGACGAATGGAACAAGGCCCAGGATCGCTGCGCGTTCAAGACTTCCAGTGAGCACGGTGAGTTGTGCGAGCCCGCCTGTGTAGATCACCGCCATACCGAGCACGGCCGCCAGCACGCGCAACAGATACCCCTGACCGCGCGCCGCGACCCAGCCCGCCGCGTATGCGGCTACCGGATACGCGAGAATGTAGCCCCCGGTGGGACCCAGAAGACGCGCCACTCCGGGCGCGCCCATCGGCGCGAAGACGGGAAGCCCTGCCGCGCCCGCCAGCACATACAGCACCATGCTCGCCGCGCCGGCCGTTGGCCCGAGCCAGAGGCCGGCGAGCACCACGGCCAGCGGCTGCAAGGTCATCGGGACCTGCGTTCCCGGGATGGGAATCGCGACATGCGAGGCGAGCGCGAGCGCCACGGCAAAACCGACGACGCCGACGACTGTGGTGCGACGATCGCGCGAACGAACGAGGGAATACGGGGTGCTGGTCATCAGTCCACGCGCTCCACGCTGAGGGCGACGGCGTTGCCGCCGCCAAGGCACAGTGTCGCCAGTCCGGTCTTCGCATCACGGTCCCGCATGGCGTAGAGCAAGGTTGTGAGGATACGTGCGCCGCTCGCGCCGATCGGGTGACCGAGGGCCACGGCGCCGCCGTTCACGTTCACGCGGCCCCAGTCCCAGCCGAGGGCGTTGCCGTCGGCCAGCGCCTGCACGGCGAACGCTTCGTTCGCCTCGATCAGATCGTAGTCGCCGATCTCGGTACCGCTCTGCTTCATCAGCTTCCGCACGGCGACGATGGGCGCGAAGAAGAGTTCCTCCGGTTCCGTGCCGCCGGACGCATAGCCGGTAATGCGCGCCATGATGTGCAGCCCGTGTGCACGCGCGTATTCCTCGGATACCACCATCACCGCCGAGCCTCCGTCGTTGAGCCCCGGCGCGTTGCCTGCGGTCACGGAGAGTTCCTCGGGCTTCATGTCCTTCGGCGCATCCTTCGGAAACGCGGGGCGCAGCTTGGCCAGTTGTTCCATGGACGTGTCCCGACGCGGTCCTTCATCGGTGTCCACGGTGGTGGTCCCCTTGCGGCCGCTGATCTTCACGGGGACGATTTCATCCTTGAAGCGGCCCGCATCGATCGCGGCCACCGCCTTGCGATGCGATTCGAGCGCGAAGGCATCCTGCATCTCGCGTGTGATGCCGGCCTTGCGTGCCGTGTATTCGGCGTGACCGCCCATGTGGACATCGCAGAAGGAGCACCAGAGCCCATCTTTGATGAGCCCATCCACCAGCGTCTGGTCGCCGAACTTCACGCCGCTCCGCATGCCGTAGTTGTAGTACGGGGCGTTGGACATCGACTCCTGTCCACCCGCGACGATCACCTGCTCGTCACCGGCCTTGATGGCCTGCGCGGCCAGCATCACGGCCTTGAGCCCGGAGCCGCACACCTTGTTGATCGTGAGGGCGGGCACGGTGGCCGGCACGCCGCTCTTGATGGCCGCCTGGCGCGCGGGCGCCTGCCCCACCCCGCCTTGCACGACGTTCCCCATGATGACCTCATCCACATCCTCTTTGGGGACGCCGGAACGATCCAGCGCGGCGCGGATTGAGATGGCGCCCAGATCGGGCGCGGAGAGCGACGACAGCGCGCCGAGAAACTTCCCCACAGGGGTGCGGGCGGCGGCGGCGATAACAGGTGTTCGCGATGGATCGGGCATGGCTGGTGAAAGCGTCAGAGAGTCGCTCGCGCCCCTCGGATGGCGGCGCGCTGTTCGACAAAGTTATCTGTCGGGGAGCGGCGAAACAACGTGGACGCGTTTGACACGCCGCGTTCCGGGTGTGAGTATCTCGCGTCCTGCGGGAGCGGCAGCAGCATGATGGCACGGGCGCGACGGCCGGCCGCGCTGCGCGCCGATGAGGTTCCTCTGCGCGCCGGAAGGGGATGAGCAATGACCGACGTGAGCGCTGCACATCTCGGGGAGCTGGTCGGCCTGCAAGAGGCGCTCGCCGGCCGCTATGTGGTGGAGCGGGAGCTCGGCCGCGGCGGAATGGGCATCGTCTATCTGGCGTGCGACCTCGCACTCGAGCGCCCGGTTGCGATCAAACTGCTGCCGCCGGCGCTCGCCGCACAGCCCGAGCTGCGCGCGCGCTTCCTGCGCGAGATCCGCACGGCCGCCAGCCTCTCCCACCCCAACATCGTGCCGATCCATAGCGTCGAGGAACACCAGGACCTCGTGTTCTATGCCATGGGGTACGTGGACGGAGAGACGCTCACAGAGCACGTGCGGCGCCTGGGTCCGCTGCCGGCGAGCGAAGTCGCGCGGGTGCTCCAGGATGCGGGGTGGGCATTGGCATACGCGCACGGGCGCGGCATCGTCCATCGCGATGTGAAGCCGGACAACATCCTCATCGAGCGGGCGACGGGCCGCGCGTTCATCACCGACTTCGGCATCGCGCGCGTGGCGAACTCCACCATGACGGCGGTTGGCGCCAGCCTCGGCACGCCGCAGTTCATGAGTCCAGAGCAGGCCGCGGGTGAGCTGGTGGACGCACGCAGCGACCTGTACTCGCTGGGCGTGGTGGCGTATTTCGCGCTCACGGGCGCCACCCCATTCGACGGCCCCACGGTGCAGTCCATTCTGGCCATGCACCTGACCAAGCCTGCGCCACCCGTATCCCAGGCACGCCCGGGGCTACCACCCAAGCTCGCCCAGGCGGTGGACCGATGCCTGGCCAAGGAGCCTGAGCAGCGCTTCGCCTCCGGGGATGAGCTGGTCGCGGCCATTCAGGGAGCGCAGGGGCACACCGTGCCTGTGGCCCCGCAGGTGCGGTACTTCCAGCGCATCGCATCGATGAGCTTCGTACAGATCTGGAGCATCGCGCTGGCCATGCTCGTGGTCGCCGACCTGCGCCACGACGCCGCGGCGGTTGCGGCGATGATGTGGGCTGCGATCGCCTGCCTGTCGTTCGTGCAGATCTGGTTGCGCGCCCGGAGCCTGCTCGAGCAAGGCTTCTCATACGCCGACGTGCGTGCTCTGTTCGCGCAGGACCTGCGTGAGCAGCAGGAGCTCGACGAACTCGCGAAGCGACAACCCGTCCGCAACACGGTGTCCCCCAGCATGTGGATCCCTTTGGTGGCGGGCGGCGGTGCGCTGGTCGGTGTCGGCGTTACCCTCCGGAAGATGACGCCGCATCGATCGTCAGCGCATAACGCGGGAATGTTGCTCATCGTGCTTGGCGTCATCCTTGCGCCTCTAGGAATCCTGACCAGTCGCATGGCCGCCAGCGAGGAGAGCCGACTGCGTCGGCGGATCAATCGCCTGTGGATGGGCCCGCTCGGCCGCGGCCTGTTCCGGCTTGCCGCATGGCGGCTGGGCAACGCGCAGCGGACGGCGGCGCCCGCTGCGGCGGCAGCCGGGGACTCGAGCATCGTCGCGCTCCTCTCGGCGCTCCCGCCCGTGGAGCGCAAGCGGCTGCGCGATGTGCGTGGCGTTGCGGCACAGCTCGAGAAGTTGCTGACCGCCCTCGAGCAGCGTGAACATGAGTTGGACCGCTCGCTCTCCGACGCTGGGGCCACGGCGCTCGCCGGCGGCGACGGACGCGCGGCGGCAATCGCCGACCGTCGCGAGCAACTGCTGGTCGATCTTCGTATCGCGCGCCAGACCGCGTCGGAGCGGCGCACCGCCGTGGTGGCCGCCGTCGAGGGGCTGCGCGTGGAGCTGCTTCGCCTGCGAAGCGGCTTGGGCTCGGTCGAGCGTGTGGTCGCGGAGGTCGAGGCGGCGCGCGCCACAATCGCGGCCCCGCACACGCCGGCGCTCGCGCCGCTTCCCGTCAGCACGCCGGCCTGAGGGTACCGAAGCCCCTTCAGCGCGGCCGGCGGCGGCGGCTCGTCAGCGCGACTCGGCTTCTGCACCCCCAATATCGCCCGCGGCCGCGCGATCGAGCCACCAGACCGTGCGCCGGGTTCCGCTCACGCGGCCGGCGGGATACGGTGACGGGCGCCGCGCCTCTGCGCTGAGCAGCTCGGCCACCACGCGCGTCTTTTCCTCGCCGGCGGCGAACAGGAAGACATCGCGCGCACCGTTGAGCACCGGAAGCGTGAGTGTGATGCGCTGGCGCGGGGGAGCGATGTATGCCGGCGCTTCGACCTCGACCACCCAGTGCGCGCGTTCATCGAGCACAGGGCTGCCCGGAAACAGCGACGCCGTGTGGCCGTCCGGTCCGATACCGAGGAGGGCGATGTCGAACGTTGTGACGTCCTCCGGCGCGTGGGGTTCTGCCGCGCCCCGCTCGCCGGTTGCGAAAAAGCGCCTGAGCATCCGCCCGTATTCCCGCGCGGCATCGAGCGGCGGAATTTCACCGCGGATGCGATGCACCTGCTTCTCCGCGATGGGCACCCGGTTCAGCAGCGCGTCGAACGCCATGTGATAGTTGCTCGCCGGATCCGTCGGCGGCACGCAGCGCTCATCGCCGAAGAACAGATGCGTCCGCGCCCACGGCATCCGCTCGCTGTACGTCGTGGCGAGCAGCTCATACAGCCGGCGCGGGGTGGAGCCACCCGCGAGCGAGAGTGCGAACCATCCGCGCTCGCGAACCGCGTCCTCCGCCACCTGCACAATCGCCGCCGCGGCCGCGTGGCTCAGCGCCTCCAGATCGGCGTGGATGCTCGCTTCGGGAGCACGCTCCATGGCGCTCAATACCGCGCCGAGAGCCGGTCGGCCTCCTGCGGCCCCGGCGTCCCGGCAGCGTACGGATAGAGCGGATGCTTGCTCTCCAGCAACGGCGTGTAGAGTGCCCACGACGCCTCCACCTCATCCGCGTGCACGAACAGCGTCTGATCACCCGTCATCACGTCGAGCAACAGTGTCTGGTACGCTTCCGGGATCGCCGTGAACACCTCGGCGTAGTTGAAGTGCAGCGGTTGCCGCTGCATGTGGAACGGTTCGCCCGGCGCCTTGACGTCGAAGTACAGGCTGAAGCCTTCGTCCGGTTGCAACGTGACCAGCAGCGTGTTGCGGTTCAGTTCCTCGGTGCCCGTGGAGCGGAACATCCACACGGGCGCACGCCGGAACTTGATCTCGATCTGCGTGAGCCGCTTCGGCATCCGCTTGCCCGTGCGCAGGTAGAACGGCACGCCCTGCCATCGCCAGTTGTCGATCTCGAGTTGCAGCGCCACGAACGTCTCGGTGCACGAGTCGGGCGCCACTCCGGGCTCCTCGCGGTATCCGGGCACCGCCTTCCCGTCGATGTGCCCCGCCGCGTACTGACCGAACGTCACGTTGTCCATGCAGACGGGGGCGATGGCCTTGATCGCCTTGATCTTCTCGACGCGAATGGCGTTGGCCTCGATGGTCGATGGCACCTCCATGGCCACTAGCGCGAGCAGCTGCGTGAGATGGCTCTGCACCATGTCGCGCAGCGCACCCGCGGTTTCGTAATAGCCGGCCCGCCGCTCCACCCCGAGGGATTCCGCCACCGTGATTTCCACGCTCTCGATGTGATCGCGATTCCAGAGCGTCTCGAACATCGCATTGGCGAAGCGAAAGACGAGCAGATTCTGCACCGTCTCCTTGCCGAGGTAATGATCGATCCGATAGATCTGACTTTCCTTGAAGTATTCGTGCACGAGCGCATTCAGCGCGCACGCCGACTCCAGGTCGTGTCCAAACGGCTTCTCGATCACCAGCCGCGTCCAGCCGGTGCTGTGGCTGAGCCCGGCCTCTCCCAGCGCGTGCACCGTGGACGTGAAGGCGGATGGCGGCAGGGAGATGTAGAACACACGGTTCTGCGGCATGGCGAACTGCTGTTCCAGCGCCTCGATGCGCGCCGTCAGCGCGTGGTACTCCTCCGGCGTCCCCTCCGCGATGGACTGGAAGTAGAGAAAGTGATCGGCCCATTTCTCCAGCTCGGCATTCGGCGCCCCACCGCCGCCAACCGCCGTGCAGGCCATGGTCCGGAACTGCTCGTCGCTCAGATTCTCGCGGGTCACGCCCAGTATCACGCATCCGGGCGTGGTGCAATGCTCGCGGTACAGCTCATACAGCGCGGGAAGAATCTTTCGCCGCGCCAGGTCGCCGGTCGCGCCGTAAATGATGAAAATGGTGGGTTCGGGAATGCCGGTCATCCTCAGCTCTCCGTCTTGATGGCGTGGCCGCCGAACTGGTGCCGCATGGCGGCGAGCAGCTTGTCCGCGTACGAATCGGTGTCGCGTGACCGGAGGCGCTCGAGCAGCGCAAGCGTGATCACCGGCGCGGGCACGTCGAGATCGATCGCCTCGGCAACAGTCCAACGCCCTTCCCCGGAATCCGAAACGTACGGGGCGATGCCCTTGAGCGTGGGGTTCTGCTCGAGCGCGCGTGCGCTGAGATCGAGCAGCCACGAGCGCACCACACTTCCCGAGCGCCAGATGTTCGCCACCTGCGCCAGGTCGAGCGAAAACTCCGCCTTGTGTTGCAGGACGGAGAACCCTTCGGCGTACGCCTCCATGAGTCCATACTCGATGCCGTTGTGCACCATCTTCACGAAGTGCCCGCTCCCGCTCGGCCCCACGTAGCCCCATCCCTCGGTCTTGCCGGGCGCCAGCGTTTCGAAGATCGGACGGAGCCGCTCGGCGGCGGCGCGTTCACCGCCGACCATCATGCTGTACCCCTCGGCCAGCCCCCAGATACCGCCGCTCGTGCCCACATCCACGAACGCGATCCCGCGCGGCGCCACGGACTCCGCACGGCGCATACTGTCCTTGTAGTTGCTATTTCCGCCATCGATGATGGTGTCCCCACGATCGAGCAGTGCCGCGAGCGCACGAACGGTATCCTCGGTCGGTCCGCCGGCCGGCACCATGATCCACACCGCACGCGGAGCCGCGAGTTGGCGCACCACCTCTTCGAGCGATGCGGAGGGGACGGCGCCGCCTTCCGCCGCGGTGGCCACCGCGTCCGCGTTGCGGTCGTAGACGACAACGGTGTGCCCACCCTCCAGGAGGCGCGTCGTCATGTTCGCGCCCATGCGCCCGAGTCCCACCATTCCGATCTTCATGTATCGTACGCTCCTTCAGGCGGGGCCGTGCGCCCTGCCCGTGAGTAGAGGGAAAATCACCGCGCCCAATTGCGCCCGGTCGTCCACGATGCGCTCCGGTGAAAGCACACCGCTCGCGTGCACCGAGTCACGAGTGAGCTCCGTGGTGGCGGCCACGCAGGTCATTCCTGCCGCGAGCGCCGCGCGTATGCCCGGCAATGAGTCTTCGATCACCAGGCAGGCCGCGCCCGGAAGCTCCAGCCGCTCGGCCAGCACGAGATAGATCTGCGGATCCGGCTTGGGCCGCTCCACCTCCTCGCGAGTGACGACCGCGTCCAGCTCGCGCCGGATGCCGAGGATCTCCAGCACCGCCACGGCCTGCTCCGCGTGCGACATGGTGGCGATTCCGGTGCGGTACCCCTCACCCTTCACGTGACGCAGCAGCGCCACCGTCTCCGGAAATTCATTCCGGCGCACGAGGGCGTGGTCGCCAAGCATCCCGTTGTAGATCGTGAGCCGGAGCGTGAGGAACGCATCGGCGGGCGATTGGGCGCCGAGCTCCGCCATACGCCCGCGTGCCGGCGCCTCCAGGGCAAAGCGCTCCATGAGCGCATGCACCACCTGCTCGCGCGGACGTCCCACCAGATCGTCGTACGCGGCCACGACCTCTTCGGGCTTCAACGAGTCGGGGCGCAGCATGACGGCCGCGCGCGCGTACGATTGTGCCTTGAGCCGCTCGGTGGCCACCAGGGTGCCGTCGAGATCGAACAGCGCGGCGCGGATGGCCAGCGTGCTGCCGGGCTGTGGCCGGGATGTGGCGGGCGCCGTCACCGTCTTCACGCGTCCCGGGACGTGTTCGTGACGAGGAGGTGGCGCGCCACCACGGCCGCACCGATGGCGGGCGCGTTGTTGCCCAGGCCAGCGCGTTCGATCTCCAACCCGTCGAGCGCGGCGGGGAGCGCGCGTGCGCGTACCACCGCCGCCGCCATGGGCAGCACTTCCGGCATTCCCGCCAAGATCCCCCCACCCAGGATGACGCGCTGGGGGTTGAAGGCATTGACGAGACTGACCATGCCGGCGCCCAGATATTCCCCCGTCTCCTCCACCAGCCGCAGCGCCAGAGGATCGCCCTGGTGGCTGGCCTCCGCCACAGTAGCCGCCGAAATGTGCTCGGCGCCTCCAGCGCGCTGCACGAGCGCACCGCCGGCGGTTGCATCGTCGCGCACGGCTTCGCGCGCGCGTTCGGCAATGGCCCATCCCGAGGCATACGCCTCCAAGCATCCCTGGTTGCGGCAGTGGCATTGGCGCCCGCCGGCCACGAGCGTCATGTGGCCGAATTCGCCGAGGACGCCGTTCATCCCCTCGAGCATGCGGCTGTCGATCACCGCGCCGCCTCCGATACCGGTCCCCACGAAGAGCACCACGAAGTCGTCGCAATCGCGACCCGCGCCGCAGTGCCATTCCGCCCACGTCGCCGCGCGCACGTCGTTCACCACGACCGCCGGCCGGCCGAACGCGCTCGCCACCTGCGCGCGCAGCGCGATACGCGGCCATCCAAGGTTCGGCGCGCCGAGCAGGATCCCCCCCGCCCCGATCTGTCCCGCGACCGACACGCCAACCGCGGGAACGGCATCCAGCATTGCACCGAATTCCTCCCGAGCGGCGGCCGCGATGTTCGCGATCACCTGCGCCGCGCCTCGCTCAGGCGCCGTGGGGATGCGATGGCTCCGCAGCACCTCGCCGCCCGGATCTACCAGCGCGAGCTCGACCTTCGTGCCGCCGATGTCGATGCCAAGGACGGCCGGCTCGGCGCCCAGCTCGGTGAGTGGCTTCACGCCGGCCGCGTGTTCCATGGCTTCACCGGGAGGCATCGGCATCGCGCTCCCCAACGAGATCGAGGTCGCGGCTCTCCGGCAGCACGGCCATCTCCGCGGTGATGGAGCCAGTCGCCGCGGTAACGCTGACCGCGAAGTCCTCGCCCTGCCACTGATCCGTCACCGGCCAGTAGAGGGTGAAGCGCACCACGGTGCCGGGAGGGAGCGCGCCAGTGTCCAGGTGGGCGGCCAACACCCCGAGTCCGGCATCGGCCGTCTCCGTATCGCGGAAGGCCTGCCAGTCATCGGCGCTCCAGCGCACCACGGCCGGCTCCGTCGTCTGGATGCGCAGCGTCTGGCCCGCTACCATGGCGCGCACCTTGTTGTTGAGACACCAGAGCGCCACGCGCGCGGTGCGCGGTCCCTGGCGCACGTAACGCTCCAGCGTCTGCGGCGGCGCATCGAACACGGCGCCGTCGTACAGGGAGCGCGCCAGCTTCACGTACTCCGCGTGTGCCCATACCAGGGGCATGGCCGAGCCCGAGGGGCGTCCGGTGTAGAGCTCGCGCGCCGGCACATCGGGCGCGTCCCACACCTGCTCCGGGATGAGTCCGCCATCGCTGGCCTGCCGGCCCATCACGTCGAGTAGCTCGCGCGCCAGCTTCACGTTGCCGCGGGCCAGCTCGTAATGCGCGCGCTCCCCCGCAAGCAGCGGCCATCCGCGCCCGATGCCAGTGCCATCGAAGGGCGCGCCGTCCGCGTGCTCGCCGTAGCCGTCGCCATTGTACCGGTACCAGATGGGGCCTGTGGGCGTCTCGCGGCGCAATATCGTATCGATGACCTGCACCGTGTTGACGATGTGCGGATCGTTGGCCGCGCGTAGGCCGAACCGCACGAGCGCCAGCGCATCAGGACTCACCAGGGCGCTATAGGCGATGCGGTCCGTCCCCGGTGGACGGTTCTTGATGGGCACGTAGCCCGCCGACGGGGCGTGCGCCTCAGCGACATCGGGGGGCGCAATCCGCGCATAGTAGCCATCGACCCCGGCCGTGCGCGAGAGGTCGGTGTCAAGTACGTAGGTCCACCGCTCGATATTGTCGTTCCACGCGTCGGCCGTGTCGCGCAGATACGCACTTACCCACGGCTCCCCCGCGAGATCGGCGAAGTCCGCCGCGGCCAGCAACGCGGCGATCACCACCGCGAGCGTGAACGGTGAGTAGCCTCCATCCTCTTCCCACCGGTCCTGCTGCGTGACCGGACCCGTGCGTACCAGGTAGCCCGCCGCGCGCCGCACCATGGGCCATGGATCGGTGCCGTCCAGTGCCCCGCCCCGTCGCAGCATGTCGGCGAGCAGAATCGGGAAGGCGGTTTCGTCCAGCTGCACGCCAGTCCAGTACGCCGTGCCGTCCAACCACATGTTCTGTGGCCAGTGGCCATCCGCTTCCTGCGTGGTCATCAGGTAGCGGAGCGTGCGGCACGCGCTCGCGGCATGGCCGGCGGCGAACAGGCCGCCCGCGCTCTCCACGAGATCACGCGGCCAGATGAGATGGTAGCCGCCCATCTCGTGATCGCCCTTGGACTGTCCCCACGGAATGGAGAGGCTCGCGATGATGCCTCCGGGGGCCAGCTTGTTCTCATGCATCTTGAGGACGGATGCGCTCACGTGATAGAGGTCGCTCGCGGCGCTGCTGGGCTGGAGATCGAGACATTGTCCATGAAACGCTCGCCAGCCCTCGACGTATTCCTCGGCGACCTCGGCGAACGGCCGCAGGAGCGCAAGCCGCGCGCGCTGTCCGGCCTCAGCCGGGCTCCGCCCGAAACCGAGGGTGAGCACGAACGTGGCACCGCCCGCGGCATCGGCGCAGGCGCTCAGGTCGATTTCACCGGTGAGCGCGATATTGCCGTTCAGCGCTCGCCGGTAGCAGCGGACGAAACGCCCGTGTGCGTGAAGCTCCTGCCACCCATCGCTGGTGCCGACGTAGCCCGCGCTCCCCGCCATAAACGGCATGGAGCACGCCAGCGCGAGCGCCGTGTCCGCCCGCTGGGCATAGAGCATGGGCACGCCCTTATAGTCGCCGCTCCAGGCATCGTTGCCGTAGCCCTGGTTGCCGATATGCGGGGCGAGCAGCACGTAGAGGCGATAATCGCTCACGCTCCCGACGAACGGCTCAAAGCGGATGTGCTGAATGAGCACATCGTGCTCCGGGTCCGTGAGCACGGTCTTGACGATGCGATAGCGCCCCTGGTGGCAGCTGTTGATCAGGCGGTACGCGGGGACGCCCGGCGCGAGCAGCTCGACCACACTCGCCGTGTGCCTCTTCTCCTCAGAGAAGAAGCCATCAGCGGCGGTGACGATGAGGCCCATATCGCGCGTGTTGGCCTGGTCGACACGCGGGTAGTAGACCTCGTTGATGATGCCATGCGAAACGGCGAACCATACCCGGCTGCGTCCATCCAGCGCCGTGCCCACTCCGCTCTTGGCGCTGGAAGTCCAGCGGGGTGCGAGTCCGGGGGCGCCCGGTGCCTGATCCAGCAGGATGGGCGGCTCGACCAAGGGCGGGACGGTGGGCGCCCGCTCGGGCGCCGCGGCCGGCGCTGCACCATTTCCTCGTGATGGCGCGAGGGGTGTCCCCGCGCCCATCCGTGCCCCGATCGTTCCCTCCGTTTCTCGACTGGCCGCCATGCCGCCTCCGTGAGCCTCAGTGGATTGCCGCCATGGCGGCCCCGATGGCCGGGCCTGTTCCAACCACCCGTGCGCTCAGGCGCCGGCCTGCACGCTAAGCGCGTGCCGTCGTATGGTGCATGATCGGCGCGCTGAGGGGAAGTGCCGGCAAGGCGTCGGAGATTCGCTAGTCCGCCGCGCTCGGCTCCAGGCTGAGCGTCTCCGGCGTCAGGGCGCGCCTGGCCACCTCGCGCTCCAGGCGCGCCACGAGCTCGGTCACGGGCATGACGTCCTGCTTCTTGCCCGCCCCGCGCATCCGCAGCGCGACCGTGCCCGCCTCCGCCTCGCGCGCGCCCACGATCGCCATGTACGGCGTCTTGAGCAGCTCCGCGTCGCGGATGCGGTAGTTCAGCGTCTCGGAGCGATCGTCGAGCATGACGCGGATTCCCGCGGCCCGGGCACGCTCCGCCACGTGCGCGGCGGCCTCGCGCGCCTCGTCCGTGATCGGGATGACACGAAGCTGCTCCGGCGCGAGCCAGAGCGGAAACGCACCCGCGTAGTGCTCGATCAATCCACCCACGAAGCGCTCCATGGAGCCCACGAGCACCCGGTGCAGCATGACCGGCCGATGAGGGGTGTTGTCCGCACCGACGTATTCGAGCCCGAACCGCTCGGGGAGGTTGAAGTCGAGCTGTACCGTCGGCCCCTGCCACTTCCGTCCGATCGCATCGATGAGCTTGAAGTCGAGCTTGGGACCGTAGAAGGCGCCGCCCCCCTCATCCATCGTGAACGGTTGGCCACGCGCGTCCAGCACATCGGCCAGCATGCGCTCGGCGCGCGCCCACACCTCGGCGCTCCCCATGGCGTTCTCAGGACGCGTGGACAGCTCGATGCTGTACGGATAGCCGAAGGTGGTGAGCATCTCATCCACCAGGTCGAGCAACCGTCCGATCTCCTGAGGCACCTGCTCCGGCGTGCAGAAGATGTGCGCATCGTCCTGCGTGAAGCCGCGCACGCGCAGCATCCCGTGCAACACCCCGCTCCGCTCGTATCGATAGACGGTGCCGAACTCCGCGTAGCGGATGGGGAGATCACGATACGAGCGCGTGTGCGACTGGTAGATGCAGATGTGCCCCGGGCAGTTCATCGGCTTGGGCCGATAGCTGGCGCCCTCCACCTCGATAGGGCCGAACATACTCTCCGCGAAGTTCACCAGGTGCCCGGAGATCTCGAACAGCTTCTCGCTCACCACATGCGGGGTGTATACCAGCTCGTAGCCGTGCCGGATAATGAGGTCGCGCTCGAACGTCTCGATCTCGTTGCGCACAATCGCGCCGCGCGGATGCCAGAGGATGAGCCCCGGCCCCACCCGCTGGTCCACGGAGTAGAGGTCCAGCGCCTGCCCCAGCACGCGGTGGTCGCGCCGTTTGGCCTCCTCCAGGCGGTGGAGGTACGCTTCGAGATCCTCCTTGTTGATCCACGCCGTACCGTAGATGCGCTGGAGCTGTTGGCGATGCTCATCGCCGCGCCAGTAGGCCGGCGCGGTGCTCAGCAGTTTGAAGTGCTTGAGGTACGACGTATCGGGCACATGCGGGCCGCGGCAGAGATCGATGAACGGCCCGTCGGTGTAGATGGAGATGACTTCATCGTCGCGCAGCTCCGACAGCCGCTCGAGCTTGAGCGGATCGTCCACGAAGCGCCGCTCCGCCTCCTTCCGGTCCACCTCCTCGCGCACGAACGGATACTTCGCCGAGGCAACTGTCCGCATCTCGGCCTCGAAGGCCGCCAGATCATCGGGAGTGAAGGGCTCATCCACCTCGAAGTCGTAGTAGAAGCCGTCCTCAATGGCGGGGCCGAAGCCGATTTTCGCCTTGGGGCGCAGCCGCCGCACCGCCGTGGCGAGAATGTGCGCGGCGGAATGGCGGAGCAGCGCATGCGCCTCCTGCCAGGCCCGCTGCTCGTCAGCGGCGCCCGCCTGGCGCGGCGGGCGGGCCGTGATCACGCGGAATGTGCCGCTCTCGCGGATCGGCGTCATGAGGTCCTGCACCTGGCCGTTCACTTCCACGGCAAGGGCGGCGCGACGCAATCCCGGTCCGATCGCGCTCACGACATCGCCCGCGAGTGTGCCAGGCGCCACCGTGCGCGTGGAGCCGTCCGGGAGGGTGAGGACGAAGTCTTCCTGTGGCCGGTCAATCATGGGACGGGAACGAAAATGGGCGTGACAGAGGCGGCGAAGATGAGACTACGCGCAGGCGCGGCGGGCGCCGCTGTTGCCGGCCCCGCTCTTGCACGCGTACTCGCAGTGGTCACGCGCGTAAGTTATCCTTCCAATATCCCCCACGCCACGGGTTCCGTATGCCATCATTTCGCCATCGTGAGGAAGATTCGTCGGTCGCTCCCGTACTGACGGGCGCGGTCATCGGCGCGCTGGCCGGCTTTGCGGTCGGGATGTTCGCCGCGCAGAAGCTGGGCGGGTTTGCCGGCATCGGCGCGCGCATGCGCTCCCGTATGGGCGACCTGCGCCGGGACATGTCCGAAGACGGCGTCACGGGGGAGGGCGCCTACGACGCATACGGTGTGGGCGACGAGGATGATCTCGCCCAGGAGGCCATCGAGGAGCGCGTGCTGGAGGCCTTTCAGCGCGATGCCGTCCTGAAGCGGCGGGCGGTGGACATCGGCGCCGTGGGCGCGGGCACTATCGAACTCACCGGATGGGTCAACAGCGTGGATGAATCGGAGCGCGCGGCTGAAGTGGCGCGCAATGCGCTCGGCGTGGAGACCGTGGTGAATCGCCTGGAGATCGGGGAGCGCGAGCGAACGCGTCGCACAGCGGCGGAGCGGCTCGATCGGGGCGACGACGCGCTGACCGAGGCGCGTTGGGAAGGCCAGCGGATTGGAACGGGACGTCGCCGGCAGGGCACCTCCGCGGAGAGCGACCGGCATGCTGATCCCAAGAACTCGCTCGAGGAACGCTGGCTCGACAAGGAGCATGCCAAGCTCGAGGCGGCGGACGATCCCGAGGGAATCGTGGAGGGTGTGACCGAGCCGCTGCAGGGGCGTAGTGGCGGCGCGCGCGAAGAGGCAGGAGGCCGATCCCGCGCTTCGGGCGGACGGACGGCGCCGGGCGGCGTGCCAAAGGCCGATAATGTCGCGAATCCGCCACGCAGCCACGAGGACGAAGGGTAGGCGCCAGCAGGGCGCGGGCGAAACACCACCCCGCCTGCATGCCGCGCATTCCGCCGTGGCTCAGGCGATCTGCACGATCATCGCCACGCCCATCCCCACACCGATCAGCACGACGATCCCTCGCATGGTGCGCGCGGACACCTTGCGACAGAGCGCCGCGCCAGCGTAGCCGCCGATAATGGCGCCCACGGCCATCAGCCAGGCTGCGTGCCAGACAACAATTCCTTCGAGAATGAAGTAGACGACCGCCACTCCCTTGATCGCGAGGGCGTACACGTTCTTGAGCCCATTCGCCTGGTGAATGCTCCCCGCACCCAGCAGGCCGAGTGCGGTCAGCAGGAGGATGCCGATCCCCGCCCCGAAATACCCGCCATACACCGCGATGACGAAATCCACCGCACCCGCCACCACCAGCCAACCCGTCGACTGCCGTTGATCACCACCACCGCCGAGATGCTTCTTGATCGTCGGCTCGAGTGCAATCAGGACGCTGGATCCGATGACGAGATACGGGGCGATGGCGCGGAAGAACGTCGACGGCGTGTGCACGAGGAGATACGCGCCGATGGCGCCGCCCACGAGCGACGGCAGCACGAGCCAGAGCCAGCGCCGCGGGCTCCCACCGATCTCGCGGCGGAAGCCCCACGCACCACCCAGGCTCCCCGGCCAGAGCGCCACCGCATTCGTCGCGTTGGCGTGCACCGGCGAGAGGCCGAGCCAGATGAGCGTTGGGAAGGAGAGATTCGTCCCGCCGCCGGCGACCGCGTTCATCGCGCCCGCGATCACCGCGACGCCGAACGCGATGAGCGCATGCCACCCGCTACCCCAGCCGAGCACGCGCTCTCATATCCCGGGGAGTTTCGGAAGCTTGATGAGGCCGCCGGACAGCGCCTTGAGCTCCTCGTCCAGCTGCTGCTTGACTGCGTCCAGCTGCGCTGTGGCCTGCGCCACGCGCTGGTCCGCCTCGGTGTGGAGCGCGGTCACCTGCGCGAGCACCGGCTGAACCTTGTCGCGCGTGAGACTATCCACTTTGGCGCGCGCCTGCGCCTCCGCCTTCGCCACCTCCTCGCCCGCCACGTTGCGCAAGCCATCCGCGAGCGCGCGGTCCAGGTTGGAGCTCACGGACAGATGTGGCGCGGTGATCGTGCCGTTCACCTTCGCGGTGACATCGAGCGCACCCAGTCCCCGGATCACGCGCGCGATGAGCGGCACCAGTTGGGCCGGGAGCGACGACCGCGCGGAGTCCTGCGTCCAGGCCACGCTGTCGGAGCGCACGGTCCATTGGCCGCTGAGCCTGTCCCCGTGCAGGTCGAAGGCGAGCGCTGTGCTGCCGCGTCGGGGATCGGCGCGAAAGGGGAGACCCGGCAGCGGGAAAGTGGGCAGCGGAAAGTGCGCCGCGTTAATGGTGAGGGATTCGTGGTCGCGGCCCGATGTGTGATCGATGAGTCCGCGCGCGTCGAAGGAGAGTGAGCCCTTCCCATCATCCATCCGCCGCACGGCGAAGACCGTCGGCTTGCCGACCAGCGCGGGCTCGCTCGTCAGGTTCTGGACGGCCAGCGCGTAGCTGCCGCTCGCGTATCCCGTGCCGGGCACGGTGAAGTGCACGTCTCCCTGCTCCAGCAGGAAGTCCGGATACGCCTGTTGCGCGATGAAGTAGACCGTGGTTCCCGCCATGCGGAGCCGCTTGGGCCCAGGTGTTTTGTGCGGCAGTAGCCCGGGCGGCATGTACTCGCGCGCGAGGTTCGCCCAGTACAGCGCCTGCTGGAACCGGTCGATCGTCACGTGCCCGAAGAGCGCGCTCCCGATGTCCGGCGCATCGAAGGTCGGGAGCTTGAGCAGCCCTCTGGCGAAGGCGTAATCCGCCTGGCGCGCATCGTCGAGTGCGCGCACTCCGGTGTCGAGCAGCGCAAGCCCGCTCTTCGCGTTGCGCTGCAATGTCTCGACGCGCTGTCTGGCCTGGTTGATCTCGTCGATCGTCCGCTTCACGTCGCTGATGGCCTTCCGGGTGCCGCCGATGCCGAGCTGCAGTGGACGCATGCCATGAAGCCGCTTGGCCAGCGCCTGCGCGGAATCGAGCGTCTGTTGCAGATGGAGATCCTGAAAGCCCTGCCGCAACGCGGTCTGCACCGAGTCTGCATGCCCCTTGAGCGCGAGCGCCTGCTGCACCGTTTGCAGCTGCGTGGGGTTCAGCACAATCGAACGGACGGTGTCGACGGGCGTGAGCTGGAGCAGGGGAACGTTGAATTTGGCGCTCCACTGCTTGAGCTCGGCGGCCAGATTCGTGGCAAAGCCGCCGCCGCGCACCGGGTGCGCCGGCCGCCGGCGGGTGGTCCCGATGCGGACATTGTCCAGGGAGAGACGGCGGATCACGATCTTCTTCTGCAGCAGTGGCGCCGGATCGAGGTCCACCAGCAGGTCGCCCACCTCCACCAGGTTGCGCGTGGAATCGAACGGATCGGCCACCTGGAGGTCGTGCAACGCCACGGACGGCGCGAACTCGTGCAGCTGGAAGGCGCTCAGGTCCACCTCCGTGCCGAGCAGCTTGGTGGCGGCTTCGATGGTGGTCTCACGCAGGAGCATGTCACTGAACAGCATCCACCCCACCACGAGCAGCACCAGCACGAGCACCAGCGGGATGACGCCACGCCAGCGAAAGAGCCCCGGGCGCCTCGGCGCGGGGGCCGCGGGTGGCGCTGGCGTCGCCGGCGGCTGGCCTGACGCCGGGGGGCCGCCACCCGCCGGCTCAGGAGGGACGGAACCAGCGGTAGACATTGTACGCCTTGGATGCGGTCACGAGCTGGTAGATGCGCCAGTGACGGACGCGCTCCCCGAGAGTAGCGCGATAGCGAATGACGCCGTAGCGCGCGAGCAGGAAGAGCGGAACGGTCAGGAGCAACCACACCACGACGCTGCCGAGCACCACGGTGTTGTTGAAGTTGGTGTAGGGGAAGAGGGCGGTGTTGTCGAGGGCGGTCCAGAGCGGGCGGAGCACGGGCGTGCCCAGCAGCAGTAGCCGCCCCACCGCATTGAAGAGCGGATCGAGCAGAAAGCCGACCGGCACGAACACCGCCCACGCGAGCATCCCCGCGCCGAACGACACGTTGAGGATGATGAGCAGGAGGAAGATGACCAGGTTATGCAGGTTCATGATGGGCGTGAGCCCGAGCGCCGAGCCCAGTACCACGCCCGCGGCGATCTGCCCCGGTGTCCCGTCCGACTGCAGCGTCGCGAACAACGACTGGATGAGCTTGAGGATCGCGAGCACGAGAGGGACGAGGGTGTTGGGAGTAGGGTGTCGGGTGTAGGGAGCGCGGCGGACGCGGAGGGCGCAGGGGGGCGCACATGACACGGCTCCGCGTTCCACTAATAACCCCTCCTCCGCCCATCCGGTAGACGCGAGCGGCTTCACACCGCGCAGCGCCGCCCTATAGATTTTGCAGACTCATGCCCCGCGATCTCTCTCCCCAATACGACGCGTCCTCGATCGAGCGCGAGATCTACGCGCGGTGGACCGAGGCTGGCGTCTTCACGGCGCACGCCAGCCGGTCGGCACGCGTGGGCGGCGACCGCGCCCCGTTCACCATCGTGATTCCGCCGCCAAACGTGACGGCCATTCTGCACATGGGACACGGGCTCAACAACACCGTGCAGGACGTGCTCATGCGCTGGCGCCGCATGGCGGGCGACGAGGCGCTCTGGGTCCCGGGGACGGACCACGCCGGTATCGCCACGCAGAACATCGTCGAGCGGCAGCTGGCCGCGGAAGGCGCGACGCGCTTCGACGTCGGACGCGTGGCGTTCGTGGAGCGCACCACCCGTTACGTCGAGGAGACGGGCGGGATCATCCTGCAGCAGCTGCGCGCGCTCGGCGCGTCGTGCGACTGGACGCGCACGGCGTATACGCTCTCGCCCGCGCTCTCGCGCGCGGTGCGAGAGGCGTTCGTGAGGCTGTACGAGGCCGGCCTCATCTACCGGGGGCACCGGGTCATCCACTGGTGTCCGCGCTGCCTCACCGCGCTCAGCGACGAGGAGGCGGAGCACGAGGAGACCACGGGTACGTTGTATCACGTCGGCTATCCGCTGGTGGATGGATCGGGGACGATCGTCGTGGCCACCACGCGCCCGGAGACGATGCTTGGCGACGTGGCGGTGGCGGTGCACCCGGATGATGAGCGCTACCGCGCCATGATCGGCCGGCTGGTGCGGCTGCCGATCGCGGGGATCGAGATCCCGATCATCGCCGACGAATTCACCGACCCCACCTTCGGCACGGGCGCGGTGAAGATCACCCCCGCGCACGACCCGAATGATTTCGAGGTGGGCATCCGGCACACGCTGCCCATGCCCGTCGTCATCAATGCCGAAGGGCGCATGGAGGAGGTGACGGACGCCGAGGGACGCGTGCCCGCCGTGCTGCGCGGCGCCGACCGCTTCGAGGCGCGCGAGCAGATTGTGGAGATGCTGCGCGACGAGGGGGCGCTCGTGAAGCTCGAGCCGCACCAACACGCGGTGAGACACTGCTACCGGTGCGGCACCGTGGTGGAGCCGCGGCTCTCGGACCAGTGGTTCGTGCGCATGCAACCGCTGGCAGAGCCAGCGCTCGAGGCCGTGCGCAGCGGCACCACCCGCATCATGCCCGAGCGGTGGGAAGCGGTCTACACCAACTGGCTGGAGAACATCCGCGACTGGAATATCTCGCGCCAGCTCTGGTGGGGCCACCGCATTCCGGTGTGGTACTGCGACGCCTGCGGCGGCTCTCCCATTGTGAGCCGCGAGGATCCCGAGTGCTGCTCGACCTGCGGCGGTCCGGTGCGCCAGGATGAGGACGTGCTGGACACCTGGTTCTCCTCCTGGCTCTGGCCGCTCTCCACGCTCGGATGGCCGGACGAGCAGGCGGAGGATCTGCGCGCGTTCTATCCGACGGACGTGCTCGTCACCGCGCCCGAGATTCTCTTCTTCTGGGTGGCGCGCATGGTGATGGCGGGCTACTTCTTTGCCGGCAAGGCACCCTTCCACACCGTATATCTCACCGGTGTCGTGCGCGACATGCAGCACCGCAAGATGTCGAAGTCGCTGGGGAATGGCATCGACCCACTGGAGGTGATCGGGCAGTTCGGCGCGGATGCACTGCGCTACACGATGATCTCCGGGCTTGGCGTGGGTACGGACGTCATGCTCGACCCGCGGCATCTGGAGCAGTCGTTCGCGCCCGGGCGCAACCTCACCACCAAGCTGTGGAACATGGGGCGCTTCCTGCTGGCGAACGTCGGAGATGCGCAGGTGCTACCGCTGAGCGAGCTCGACTCCTCGCGGCTCGCGCGCGCGGACGAATGGATTCTGGATCGTCTGGATGTCACCATCGGCGAATGCAACGCGGCGCTCGGGCCGGCGCGTCCCGCCGCCGCATGGGCCCCGGACATGCGCGACACCGGACTCCGTCTCATGGAGTACACGGAAGCGGCGCGGCGCTTCATGTGGGATGAGTTGGCCGCGTGGTATCTGGAGAGCACCAAGCCACGGCTCGGCGACGGCGCCGATCGCGCCGATGGCGATGTTGCGCGCGCCGTCCTCGTGCACGTGTTCGACGCGGCGCTCCGGCTGCTGCATCCCATCATCCCGTTCATCACCGAGGCACTCTGGCAGGCGCTCCCCGGACGCACCGGCGCGGAGTTTCTTTGCTGCGCATCCTGGCCGGAGGCGCGAGGCGCCCGCCGCGCGCGCGCGGCGGAGTTCGAGGACGTGCGCGACGCCGTGAGCGCGATACGGCAGATCAAGGCGGAGTACGGGATTCCCCTCGGCTCGATGGTGAGCGCGGTGGTGGTGGGGGATGGGGCAACGCGCGATACGTTGGCCGCCGAGGCACCGCTGGTGGGGTGGCTCGCGCGCGCAACGGTGCGAATGGCTGATGATGTGCCAACCGGCGCGGCCGCGCATGCGCTGCTGCAGAGGGGCGCGCAGCTCATCATCCCCCTCGCTGGCACGATCGACGTGGCGAAGGAGTGCGCACGGCTGTCCGGCGAGCTCGCGCAGCTCGAGAAACAGCTCGGCAGTCTGGAGCAGCGATTGAACAACCCGAACTTCACGACGCGCGCGAAGCCCGAGGTGGTCGAGGGCGAACGGCGCAAACTGGAGCAGTGGTCCGCCCGGCGGCAGCAGCTCGAGGACAAAGTGACGGCGCTGTGCGGCGCCTGATCCTCACGGCGGCCGCACTGTGTGTACCCCTCGCGTGCGCCGGGATCGGCTCACCGCCCGGTGGTCCGCCGGACAAGCTGCCCCCCGAGCTACTGTCGGTCGAACCGGACAGCGGCGCGGTAAACGTCCATCCTGACGCCGTGGTCTTTCACTTCGACGATGTCATCAACGAGGGCGCGGGTGATCAGGACAACCTGAGCAAGCTCTTTCTCATCTCGCCCCGGGATGGGCCATCGAAAGTCAGCTGGCACCGGTCCACGCTCGAGGTGCGCGGGCAGCATGACTTCCACGCCAACACGGCGTACACCGTGACGATGCTCCCCGGCGTGGGCGATCTGCGCGGGAACGTGCGGAAGGCGGGTGCCACGGTCGTCTTCTCCACCGGTGCGACCATACCCAGTACACACATCGACGGCATCATCTTCGATTGGGTGGCCGGCACGCCCGCGCACGATGCGGCTATCGAGGCAGTCGCCCGCCCGGACACGCAGCTCGTCTACGTGGCACAGGCCGACTCCCTGGGGCACTTCACCCTGCCGCACCTGCAACCCGGCCGCTACACGGTGCGCGGCTTTCTGGATGAGAATCATGATTTCGTGATTGATCCGCACGAGATCTGGGACAGCGCGCAGGTCGTGCTGCGCGATACGGCACAGGTAGAGATCCTGGCGTTCCGGCACGATACCATCGGGCCCGCCATCGCGGCGCTCAGCGCACCCGATTCGGTCACGTTGCAGGTGGGCTTCGATCAGCCCATCTCGCCCGCACAGTCTGTCGACACGGGCTTCTTCACGCTCCAGGCATCGGATTCCTCGAGGGTGCGCCTGAGCCGCGCGGTGCCCGCGCCCGTGTGGCAGGCGGAGCGCGCACACGCCGATTCGATCGCCCGGGCGGATTCCATCGCGCATGCCGATTCGGTCGCGCGTGCGGATTCGCTCGCCGCCGCTCGCGACACCACGCGCCGGCGCGACACCACGCGCGCTCGGGACACGAGCCGGGTTCGGCCGCCAGCCGCGCCCGCCGCGCCCACCGCAGCCCCACGTTCCCCTCCCGGCGCCGCGCGCGCGCCCACGGACACCACACGTGCCGACACAACGGGAAAGGCCGCCGGGCCCAAGCCGAGCCGCCCCAGCCCGATCACGGCCGTAGTGCTGGAACTCGCGCAACCGCTCACGCCCGGGCGGAGCTATCGGCTCACGGTGCGAGGCATTCGCGGGCTGCTGGGCGATACAGTGACGAGCAATCGGGTGATTGACGTCCCTAAACCATCGCCCAAGCCGGCGGCGCCGCCCGGCAAGACGGGGCAGCCCGCCGACACTGCGCGTCCGCCGGCCGACACCACGGGGCGCAAGCCGCCCGTGCGTCCACCGGCGGATACTGGCGGCCACCCGCAGCGATGACCGACCCGCGGCGCGCCCTGCCGAGCGTGCATGCGCTTCTGGAGCGCGAGAGCACACGCGCGCTCCTGGATAGCGCCCCGCGCGAGCTCGTGGTGCGTGCCGTGCGCGATGCCGTGGAGCAGGCACGCCGCGATCCGCGTGCAGCGCCCGCTGATGAGCACGAGTGGGCGGCCGCCATCGCCTCCGCCCTCGAGGCGCGCGAGCAGCGCTCACTGCGCCCCGTGCTCAACGCCACCGGCGTGGTGCTGCACACCAACCTCGGCCGCGCTCCCCTACCCCGCGCCGCGCTCCTGGCTATCCAGACGGCGGCCGAAGGCTATACCAACCTCGAGTACGACCTGGATCGCGGCGAACGCGGCAGCCGGTACGTCCACTGCGTGGCGTTGCTGCGCGAGCTGACTCGCGCGGAGGACGCGCTCGTGGTGAACAACGGCGCTGCGGCGCTCGTGCTGGCGCTCAACACCTTCGCGCAGGGGCGGGATGCCATCATCTCGCGTGGCGAGCTGGTGGAGATCGGCGGAAGCTTCCGGGTGCCCGAGATCATGGCCCGGAGCGGCGCCCGACTGGTGGAAGTGGGCGCCACGAACCGAACCCATCCTGATGATTACCGCCGCGCCATCACATCGGACACCGGCGCCATCGTGAAGGTGCACCGGAGCAACTTCGCCATGAGCGGCTTCGTGGCCGAGGTGTCCGTGCCGTCACTCTCGGCGATGGCCGCGAAGCATGGCATACCGGTGCTGCACGACCTGGGAAGCGGACTCTTTCTCTCGCTCGAAGCGTTCGGCCTCTCGGGCGAGCCCATCGCCGGCGAGGCCGTGCGTGCCGGAGCGACGGTGGTGACGATGAGCGGCGACAAACTGCTGGGCGGCCCGCAGGCGGGCATCGCGCTCGGAACGAACGAGGCTATCGCGCGGATGCGAAAGAATCCCCTCACACGCGCGCTGCGGGTGGATAAGCTCACGCTCGCCGCGCTGGAGGCGACGCTCGCGCTGTACCGCGATCCGGACGCTGCGCTGCGTGAGATCCCGGCGCTGGCCATGCTCACGGCGCCGGCGGAGGCGCTGCGCGCGCGCGCCACTCGGCTGTGCGCAATGCTCGCCGGGCGCGGGATCGCCGCCACCGTGGCCGCGAGCGAGGGAAGCGTGGGCGGCGGCTCCTTCCCCACCGCGCGCCTGCCGTCGTGGGCGGTGGCGCTGGACGGCGATGCGGTGGAGCGCGACCGATGCCTCCGCGCTGCGCCCCTCCCCGTAGTGGGCCGCATTGCCGAGGGACGGCTGCTGCTCGATCTGCGCTCGGTTCCCACCGCGGACGACGA